>NZ_JALTCZ010000001.1 GCF_027008145.1 Thermococcus sp.
CTCCAGGGTGCTCCCGAAGACATGGAGGTCGTAGTGTTTGGGATCCTTGGTGAGAAGGTAGAGATCGATCTCTGCCAACTCGAGGACGCGTGCGCACCCTTCAAACAGCCGTGAATAAGCTAGGAGCGTTTCATCGGAGGCGTTTTTATCGAGTAGATAAGAGACCACGCCAGACTGCTCAAGGCAGATAGCCTCGTGGTTGGCAAGTCCTTCTAAATCATCAATCGCGTTATCCTTGGACTTCTCCGCCCCCTGCCACTTCCAGGTTGCGAATGCAGAATAGACGAGAAGAACCACCAGCAGCGCGGCCAGGATCTTATCCCTACGCATTGTAATTCCCTCAAACATAAGCCTTCTAAATCCTTTTAAACCTTCAGCTTAACGCCGTTTAAGCCGAGGGTGAAAACATGCGCTGGAGTGAAATTCCCCGCGATGCCAAGGCCTACATGCTCTACCACACGCTCATAGCTCCCAGCCTCATAGTCTGGATACTCTTCCCTCTCTATCTCATGAAGACAGGCTACTCCATCCTCGAGGTCGGGGTATTCTTTACCTCTATCAACATCGCTTCGGTTCCGCTAACCTACCTCTTCGGCCGGGCCTTCAACCGCTGGGACATAAAGAAGGGCCTCATAACGATAGACGTCCTCTACGGCCTTTCCAAAGGGGCCGTGGCTCTCCTCATGCTCTTCGCCGGGAGAACGATAGAAAAGCTCTCCGCCATGCTCTACCCGCTCTACCGGGCCTACGAGCAGATAATCTACCCGGAGGATAAGTACGAGGAGATATTCGCCTGGCATCTGAAGCTTTCGGAGGTATCGCGCTTGGTTACATTCTCGATTATGGGCTACCTCCTCGGCTACGTTTATTCAGGCCCCCGGAGAGCTATCGTTTCACGTTCATGTTCTTCGGCCTCTTCTCAGCTGTAACAGTGACATACATCTGGCGGTTTCTCCCCTCTGTTGAAAAAGAGGGGAGGATAACACCGGGGGGCTTTACGTTCAGAACGGGCGAGTTCAAGCTTCTCTTGGCGTTTAAGGCATTGCTAACTCTGGCATAGGCCCTCGCGCCTGAATTCGTGCTGATCAACTACATCGTCTTCATGCTGCACAAGACAGTCTTTGAGGTAACTCTGGTGGCAGTAGCCAGCAGTTTGGCCTCGATTTTGGGAACCTACGCCAGCGAGCGCGTTCCGAAGGGAAAAGGCTTTCAGGCAATAGCCTTCGGGATGTTCCTCAACGCGTTCAACGTCTTCATCATGGCACTCTCACCGCCCCTCTGGGCAGTTCTGGCTGCTTACACAGTGGGGAACTTCGGGGACACCCTGTGGTTCCCCTTCTACCGCTCCTGGATGTTCAAGCTGATTCCGAAGGAGAGGGCGAGCGAGTTTCATGCAGCGATATCGAGCTACCGAAAAGTAATCGGCATCGTCGCTCCATTCATAGCCGGCTTTCTCGCGAGCGTCCACGCGACTCTGCCCTACGCGGCTAGTCTGACTTTCTTTCTGCTGGCAGGGGGCATGTTCCTGATAATCTTTAGGAGGAGCTGAGACACCCGTCAGCCTCTGTCCCTTCCCCCTCCCCTGGAAAAGCTCAAAACCTCCCGCAGTCCAAAACCCTCCAGAGGGTCAAACTCCTTCACAAGCTCCTCGACGAGCTCCCGGGGGAGACCTTCGCTCTCAAGGCCTTTTCTGAAGGCCCGCTTGCCCCTGTGTATGATCCTAGTTAAGCCCGCCACCTGGAACAGGAGTCTTGGGAGATGGAAGAAGAGAAATTTAAGAAAGGGACGGACGGTTCTCACTCTTCCTCCCTCTCCTTCTTGACGCCCGCTGTCTTATCCTTTCCGTGGACGATGTTGGATGGTCCGAAATGGCTTCCCTTACCCTTCATCAGCTCAGTTAGAGTCTCAAGGAGGGTTTTGGGAGCGTTGATGCTCTGCATGTACTCCTTCGTCAGCTCTGTGGCGGCCTCCTTGTCCATTCCCGCCTCTATTAGATTCTTGTAGAACTCTGCCACGCTCTTGCCCATGGCCTGCATCTTCTCAGGGCTGTAGAGCTCGTTCAGGAGCTCCTTAAGGGGGCCAAGGATGTCCTCTATCATTGGACCGACCTTTTCCATGAGCTTCGCCGCCCCCTCGATGTCCCTGTCGCCGTAGTAGGCCTCTATGAGGTCTTCAACAACGTCCACCTTTTTTTCCAGGAGTTTAACCTCCTCTTCGCTCCTGGCGTTTCTTATCTCCTCCGCCAGCTCCTCAAGGAGCTTCTCCAGCTGGGCCGGGGCCTTCTTCTCAATCTCAATTTCCTCAACGTTCGCCATATCAACCACCTCAGTAATCTTTAATCTGCTCAAACTTAATCGGCATTCCGATCAGCTTTAACCACCTCTTGACCACGTCCCTGGAGAGGGTGTAAACCCTGCCCCTCTCGGTGGGGACTTCCCTGACGACGCCCAGCCTCTCAAGCTCCTCCAGCTTTGCCCGGACTGTATTGCGGGAGGCCTTTCCGCGCCGGCCCTTCAGCTCCCTTGCGATCTGGCTCACGTTTGCCCTCCTGAGATCGAATAGAACCTTCACGATCTCCCTCGCTATCGGGTCATGCTTTATCTCCGGAATAACAACGTCTATCCCGAGCCCGCCGTACTCGGCGTAAACGTTGAGGAGCCTTAGATAAGCCTGCGCCATCCGGGAAACGAACTCGAAGCTCGCCCTCATCGCTTCGAGGGCCTTTTTGAGCTCCTGAACTTCCCTGGCCAGGTCTTCATCAGGCATGATGGTTATTTGTCTGCTCAATCCTAAAGGGTTTCCGGTCAGGGGTGAGCACTCAGCAAATCCAGGGCTTGAGCGCTAAAACGCAACCAATGAGAAGCCATACGAGCGAGACGAGAACCAGTTCGGGAAGGTTTCTCCTGTAATGCTCGCCTTGGAGGCAGTATGCGAGGCCAAGGGCAAGGCCGTTGGAATACAGAACGCTGAGGAAACCGCCGGAGGAGATGCCACACATCCCAGCAGGAAGGACGAGGAAGCCGAAGAGGAGATGAGTTTTGGCGTGCTCCCTGAGGAAATCCCACCTCTCAACGGAGTGGAGAGACCAAGATGACCAGCGCGAGGACCCAGCCCGGTTCGGTACAGTAAAAGGAGACACAGGGGAATTCCACCAATTTTCTCAGCCGTCCTGTAAAGGCCCACGGTTTTCCAGCTGATTCCTAAGAACAGCTCTACGATGAGGACAAGGAGGGAGTAAATGGGGAGGAGAAGTTTTCGAGGGTTCGAACTCCCACCTCAGAACTCAGGAATCCTTATCGGAGCCTGGAGCTCCTTCTCGTTCTTCTCAAGGTTGGTTGCAAGCATCCTGATCCTCTCAACGCCGTGAATTTCCCTTATGAACTCGGCAACGCTCTTAGGCACGAGCTCCTCCCATGGTTCACCCCCTATCATTCTCCGCCGTATCTCGGTCGCCGAAAGGATGTCCTTACGGAACATGGGCTGGACTATCACCTCGTAGCCCTTCTCGCGGAAGAGCTGGGCGACGAGAGAGTTCCCGGTGAAGACGACCTCGAAACGCGGCACCATGCTGACAACGTAGGTCGCCCAGATGGCGTTGAAGTTGATATCTGGGAGGGGGATGAGGTGGTAGCGCTTGTCGGCGAGGCTCGCTTCCCCCAGCGCCCTGATGAGCATCTCCATCCTCTCACTCGTAGTGAAGGGGTTCTTCAGAGTGTGGCTTGCCTGAGCGCTTCCTATGCCTATTATGACCTCATCAACCTGCGAAAAAACGAACTCAAGGGCTTTTATGTGCCCGTTGTGAACCGGCTGAAATCTTCCAACGAAGAGGCCTCGTTTAACCATGGCTTTCACCTCCAAATAAATGGGCTCCATCCACATTGGCGAGTTTTCTAAAACCGGAGTCAGGCATGAACTTGGGGTTGTTCTCAAGGCCGTTCAGGACTTCCCTTGCCCGGGGATTGCCCTTCAGGGCCTCAAGAATCATGGAGGAATCAACCAAATAGCTCCTCATACAGCTCCAACCTCATCTCTTTTGCAGATTTTTCTGAGGGCATAATTCCAGAGACATCATCAACGGTAACTGAGGGCCTTTTCTTCAGACGTGAGAGGCCAGTGACAAAGGTCTTCAGCTCTGTCAAGGAGCTCTTCCATGCCGTCAGGGACGGAGACTTTCAGGGTTATCTCTCCCATCTCACCCACCACCGAATTCTTGGATTCAAGGTTGATAAATATTCTCACCTTGAACGGGCCATGTTCAAAATTTTTGAACCTTTCGTTCAGGATTTTTGAATGAGCCTTACCCTCACCTCGTCTCCCACCTCAAGATTAAGCCTCTCGCCCGCGCTTCCCTGGTTGACCGCTATCTCAAGGTAGTCGTGGCTTCCGGGCAGAGCAAGGAGCTCACCGGGCTTCACCCGACCGTAGGTCTCTAAGTAAGGAATCCTGAGGCCGAAATCAGAAAGCTCGACCGCTTTTGGCCGTTCATAGTCTTCGAGGTTCAGTATGACGTTGCCGAAGTCGTCAACGTAGATAACCTTCAGAATCCAGATGCCGTTTTCCTTCCTTGGCTTCACATCAAGCTTGACCAGCGACTCAAGGGAAACCTCACTGGCGAACTCCTCAAGGGAAACGCCTTTCTCAATGAGCGCCCCGACTGGCCCAAAGACATCCCTACCGTGGAAGGTGGAGCTTATCTTCCAGCCCGTGAAGCGTGTGATCCTTTCGAGGTCTATCTCCCAGGCCCTTCTGGCGTTTATGTGTTTGAGGGGGAGCGTTGCGAGGCCATTATCCGGAACGACAAGCCACTGGTCGCCCTCGATGACCACAGCCCTCCTCTCAGTTCCAACGCCGGGGTCGATTACCCCAACGTGGACGGTTCCCTCGGGCGAGTACCTGGCGACCTGCTCCATCACGAAGGAACCTTCAACGACGGAGTGCCGGGCTACAGCGTGGGTAACGTCAACGAGCTTTGCTTCGGGATTAACGCGGAGCATCGCAACCTTCATCTCGCCGACGTAGGGACTCCTCAGGCCGAAATCCGTCGTAAGGGTTATCATCCCATCACCCAAAGTTTATTAATGGTTCGAGCTTTAAAGGGTTTGGAAGATGGGTATGAGGAAGGTGCTCCCCATTTTGCTGGTTCTCATCGTGCTGGCCTCGGGCTGCCTATTCAGGCCTCCGGCCGAGGTTAAGTTCTCAATCGACAACACCGCAGTTCCCCCGGGGGGAACCTTCCACCTAATAGTCACAGTCAACAACACCGGGAAGGTCGGACTCGTTGGGGCCACCCTGATACTCGGCAACGATGGCTTCCAGATAGTTCAGGAGCCGAGCTTTCCAGAGATCCTGAAGGTCGGGCAGAGCGTCCAGCTCGTGTGGATAATAAGGGCTCCAGAAAAGCCGGGGACATATAACCTGCAGGTCTCCCTAGAGCTCAGAGACGAGCTCAAAAGAACCTGGACTGGTTTCTACGGGAACTTTAGGATAACCGTCTCAAAGGAGGCCCTCCTCCCGGAGAGACTCCTCCTCAACGTCACGGCCCCTAAGAATGTGAATGGTGGTTCAACCTTTACCGCTACGGTAACTATTAAGAACGAGTTCAAATCACCAGTCCAGCTCCTGAACGCGAGTTTCACACTCCTGCCAGGCATGAAAGTAGTCAGCGCCCCCACCCTACCTCCCCAGCTTGAACCCGACAAGAGCGCGACGCTCCGCTACACAATACGGGCCCCCTTTGCCAGCAGGAACGGCTTCGTCACCTACCTCATCAGGTACTTCACTGGGGGCTCCTTCGGGAGCGTCGCCGGTAGCTTCAGGGTGATGGTTACATGGAAGCCGTGGGAAGCGAACGACGAGACGCTCTTCAAAGCTTACGGAAAGGAATACCACTGGATTGTGGACAGCTACATCGTTGATGAGTACTGGGTGAAGAAGTTCAACTCCACCTCGTACTTTGATAGGAAGAACCTAAAGCCCCTTGCCCTGAGAGTCATAGGAAACGCTACCTCAGACGTCGACGCCGCGGAGCGGGTTTTCCACTGGATACTCTCAAACTACTCCCTAGGCGACATAACTACCACCCTCCAGCCGGACAGAATCCTGCCCCAGGATAGGATAAGCTACATCGAGGCCCAGATACTTGCAACTGCGATGCTTCGCTCCTTGAACATACCCGCGAGGATCGTCAGCCTCTTCAACGGGACGGACTGCACCATAAGACCGGTGACCGAGTTCTACACCTCCGACGGCTGGTACATCATCGACTTCAAGCACGGGTTCATAGGGTCACTCGACGACTACCTGGCCAGCCCCTACTTCCCGAGGGTGTATCAGCTCGTAACTAGGGATCACTATCGGATCGTCGCCCAGAGCCCCATAGCCCTAAAGGGCCACGAGCACGTCGATGTGACCAACGAGTTCCTTGGAAACCTTGAGGGCAGGCTGATGAACAGGGTTCTGGAGCGCGTCAGCCCCACCCTCCGCTCAAAAGTCACCCTAGCCCTCTCGGAGATGCCCCCTGGCGAGAGGATATTCGCCCTCTTCATATTCTCCTCCGCTCCCAACGAGAGCGACCTCAATAGAATCCTAGGGGAGTGGAGTGTGGACAAGATAGAGAAAACCGTACAGGCCGTTTACGATTTCTACAAAAACATGCCCTGGAAGGACAACTTCACCTATTACTGGAAGATATTCGCGGGGGAAGTGCCATGATAGTGGTGCTCCGTCTTGGCCACAGGCCGGAGAGGGACAAGAGGATTACGACCCACGTGGCCCTTACGGCGAGGGCATTTGGCGCGAATAAGATAACAATCGCCGCTGAAGAAGACAACCACGTAAGGGAGAGCGTTGAGGACGTCGTGGAGAGATGGGGTGGGCCCTTCACGATAGAGTTTGACCAGAGCTGGAAGAGAATAATGAGGGAGTGGAAGGAAAGGGGCGGACTCATCGTCCACCTAACGATGTACGGGATTCACGTGGATGATGTGCTTCAGGCCTTAAAGAACGAACTGAGAGCGGGAAGGAACATTATGGTCATCGTTGGGGCAGAGAAAGTACCGAGGGAGGTCTATGAGCTGGCCGACTACAACGTGGCAATAGGGAACCAGCCCCACAGCGAGGTCGCTGCTTTAGCTGTCTTCCTCGACAGGCTCCTTGAAGGTAAGGGCCTGAGGAGGAAGTTCGAGAATGCCAAGCTCAAGATAGTCCCGCAGGAGAGGGGGAAGATGGTGGTTCAGCTGGGTGATGGCGATGGTTCTCAACAAATACAGGGAGAACGTTAAGGGTTATCTTGAGGCCATTGTGAGGCCCCTGGTAAAGGTTGGAGTTACCCCCAATATGATAACGGTGGTCGGCCTGCTCCTCAGCCTCCTCTCGGCCTACCTCTTCTACCTTCGCGAGCCAAGGCTCGCTGCTCTCGTCTTGCTTATTGGTTCGCTCATAGATGCACTCGACGGAACCTTAGCGAGGCTGACAGGAAAGGTCAGCCGTTTCGGGGCCTTCTTAGATTCAACCTCCGACAGGATAAGCGACGGCTTCGTCCTCTTCGGAGTAGCCCTCGGCGGTTTGGCCGACTGGAGAATAGCGTTCCTCACCTTCATGGGGGCTTATCTCGTCAGCTATGAGCGCTGCAGGGCTGAGTTAGCCGGCTCTGGAAAGCTAGCCGTTGGAATAGCCGAGAGAGCCGAGAGACTGCTCGTACTCATAGCCTTCTCTCTGGCCGGTGCCGAATACGTTAAATACGGCGTCTACCTCGTCGGAATACTCGCGTGGATAACGGTCTTCCAGAGGATGTGGGCGGCCTATCAGAGGCTTAAGTGAAAAGAAGGGGATGACGAGAATTTCGCTAAACGAGGGCTTACCGATGAAGAGCCCTGCCGTTACCGACCCCGGAGCCCTTTAACTATTTCCACCACCTCTCTTAAGCTGGAAACCACGAAGTCGCAATTGTTCCAGAGCTCCCTTTTCTCTCCCACGGGGTCGAGGAGGACGCTCATCATGCCAACGTTTTTTGCACCAGCACAGTCTTTTTTCGGGTTGTCGCCGACGTAGAGCGCTTCCGTGGGCTTCACTCCTGCCCGCTCAAGGGCGAGCAGAAAAGGCCTTGAGTGGGGCTTGAAGTAGCCCGCGTCCTCGCTGGTGGTTATGCTCTCAAAGAGTTCGTATATCCCTAGGGCCTTCAGGTGGGCCTCTATGTAGTCGTTGTCGGAGTCCGTGATTATTCCCACGTGGAGACCCATCTCCTTGAGCGCCCTTATGGTCTCGACGGCATCGGGATAGAGCCGCCCATACCTCCCGTGGAAGGCTATGCTAATTTCCCAGAACTCGGCTGGAATCTCAAAGCCGAACCTCTCGCCGACCCTCCTTAAAGCTTCGGTGTCAACATCCCTGATTTTTCTGGCCTCCTTCCCGGCCAGTTCACTGAAAAGCCTTGAGCTCTCCTCCTCGTAGGCCCTCCAGACGGTTTCGGCGTCGAGGTCTTCCCTTCCAGCCCTCCTGAGAACCTCGCGGATGATGTTGAGGTGGGTCTCGTTTTCGCCCTCCTTCGTTATCAGCGTGCCGACGAAGTCAAAGAAGACCGCCCTCATACTCCCCACCGTGAGTTGATAGTTCCGGGGGTTAAAACGCTTCCCGCCGAAGAGACGAAGCTGGCTCGAAAAAGTTTTCGGCAGATTGAAGTTATGACAGAAAAAGTTGAGAAAGACTTTTATCGTTCCATGGCTTTGTGCCAAGGGGGTGGGAACAATCGAGGCAATACTCCTTGTATGGGGTGTCAGAGACGAAGTGCTCAGGAAAATCCCTGTGGAGGGGAGCTGGCTCTATGGAGAGTACGACTTCATAGCCCGCGTGGAGTTTTCAAGCGAGGCTGAGATGGAAACCTTCGAGAGATCTCTCAGGAGGCTCATAAACGGGAACACCTTCAAGCTCATGCCCGTTAAGCTCTCAGCCGTCAAGAGGGAGACGGGGAAAGGTGAGGTAATCTCACGCCTTGAGAGCGTTAAAGTTTCGGCTCCATGAGGCCCCTTCTTTTCAGCTCTTCGTAGGCCCTCCTGAGGGCGTCCCTTATTAGGTACCTCTTGTTGAGGCCACCGAGCCTGTAGGCGGCTTTCCTCAGGCTTCCTGCCCTTAGGAACAGCTCTATGAGTTTCCTGTCCCCCTCCGAGAGGTCGAGGTGTCTGAGGGCTATCTCGGCTATCTCAATCGGGTTGTTCCCCTCGTAGGCATAGTCCGAGCTCATGACGGGCTTCTCAAAGCGCTCTGTGAGGCGGAAAACGACGACATGGGCAGGTGACCCATTACTTACGTAGCGGTAGTGCTCCCTTAAGGCCTTCACAAGCTCCTCCCTGGTGGAGAAGCCGTCGAGGAACGCATCTTCATCGGTAAGCTCCCCGACGGTCTTGCTCTCGACCCTCTCTATCACGGCCTTTCCAAGGGCGTAGCCGCCGGAGTGGATTAGAACCTCGTCCCCCTCTTTCAGGTTGGGCTTCCTGCCGAGCCTGACAGTTGCCCTCTTTTTGCCCCTCAGTATCGCCTCCGCGTACCTGCCGTCGAATTCGAGGTGCTTCATCCTCGCTCACCTTTATCGCCAACGAGCCTGAACCTTATCGCCACAACGCCGTAGCGGTTCTCCTTCCACCTCGGATAGAGGCTGTGGAATCTCTTTACGGCTCTCTCGAAACTCGGCTCGTCCGGGAAGATTTTCTTTATGGGTTCCTCCCTCAGAACCTGCCTGAAGGTCTCGTAAAACTTGACTCCAGTCACCACAGCCGGAAAGGAGTCATTGAATATTATCCTGTCCCCAGGCTTTATCCTCCTCAGCTGGGGATAGGCAACCCTGATCTCTATCATCTTCTCGCCCGACCTTATGAAGTCGAGGTATTCGTCCCTGACGTACAGCCTGTAAACTTTCATCCCGCTCCCCGAAAAACTTCCGGAGAAACTTTTAAATCCTTTGGCGAGAAAAAAGGACAAGGTGGGAGGATGAAAAGAAACGCGCAGACGGCCCTTGAGTATCTTCTCGTGCTTGCAGCTGCCCTTGTGCTCGTTGCGGTTGCAGTGAAAGTGATATTCCAGGCTATGAAGGACGTCAACAGGTCAGTGAACAGCTACGTTTCCCAAGTAAGGAAGGAGATGCTCGAAAACCTGTGAGGTGGAATCATGCTGCCCCCCTTTCTCCTCGGGGTTATTATGGGAGCCGTTACCTCTTATACTGATGTAAAGACTGGTTTTATTGACGACGTCCACGTCTTTCCAGCCCTCTCCCTAATCGAAATGCTGAGGGGGAGGTACTCCCCTGAGGGGACTCTTGAGAAAATACCCATCCCCGCCGTCGAGTTCGGGATAGCGTACTACGCATACAGGGGCCTATCCTCCGGCAACACTCTTCTTGCCGTTGCCGGCGTTGCGGGTTTCCTCCTCGGTCTTGCCTTGGGGCTGGCCCTTTACTACCTCGGCGGATGGGCCAGCGGAGATGTTCTAATACTCGCGGGCTTTTCGGCGCTCCTCCCCTTCCCCCCAGAGGGGGTTAAATACGTGCCACCCTACTACGGCAACTACCCCTTCTATCCGGTCACGCTCCTCCTCAACAGCATCCTGGCGATTTTTCCCTTCATCTTCGCCTACGCGCTGGCGGTCGTATTCACCAAGAAGAAGTTCAAAGAGCTCAGGGAGATATTCGTCTCCGGCACCGACACGACCCTGGAGCTGACCCTCTGGGTACTGGCTTCCTTCGTTGGGGTTCTCCTCATTGAAAGGCTCGGCTATAGGCCGGGGACGGTAGCCGAGTGGCTCATTGCCATTGCGATCATAACAGTCCTCGGAGCCAGGAGGAAGGTCGGAGACGTTATAGGGATAATCGCCCTCGCCTATCTGATATACTTGAACCCCGTTGAGGGCATTTCAATCACTCTAAAAACCTTTGTCCTGCTCTACACCTTCAAGGTCTTCCTCGTCCTCGTGAAGTTCATAAGGACGGAGGTTCTCATAGAGGAGGTTGGAGTCGAAGAGCTGAGGGAGTGGGACATACTCGGCGAGACGGTCTTTGAGAAGAACGGGAAGGTCATGAGGGACAGGCTCGACAGCTTCACGCGCCTAAAGCTCGCCTTCCTAAAGGGGAACCCCTCCCTCCTGAGGCCAGACTACGGGAGGGTTATAGCGTCCCCCTCCGCCGAAGGCCTTAGCAAGAATCAGATTGAAGAGCTTAGGGTGCTTGTTGAAGAGGGAAAGCTAGAAAACCGCTTTTTGAGGAAGAAGTCAATGCCCTTCGCCCCGGCCCTCTTCCTCGGCTTCCTGATAAGCTACTTCTTCGGCGACGTTTTCTGGTGGATAGAGCTCAAGATGATGGGGCTTTAAGCTTTTAAAGTGAGTGCAGAAAGAAGAACAGCCTGACATCACTCCCCTGGGAGGGGTGAACTGGGACTTCTGCTGGTCTACAGGGGGTGGATGAGCTTTTGCTTTGCTGAGGGGTGATGAACACGCCCTTCACTGACCCCCAAGGAGGTCCGCGATGATTTCCCTAACTTCCCTCAGGCTCCCGACGTTGTGATCTCCCTCAACGCCCTCGTGGGGATTTATCGCTATCGAGACGTCGGCCTCGCTGAACATGCTTAGGTCGTTGTAGCCGTCCCCAACTGCAACCGTCAGTTCTGGCTTGAGCTCCTCCTTCAACTCCCTCAGGATTGCCCCTTTACTCTTAAAGTCAACGACAGGGTTGACCTTTCCGGTTATAACCCCCTTCTCGTCGAAGACCAGCTCGTTGGCGTATATGTAGTCAGCTCCAAGTTCCCCACCAATTCTCTCGGCGAGGCACTTCAGCCCGCTCGACAGTATGGCTATCTTGAAGTCGTTCTCCTTCAGGAAAGCGATTAGCTCCGGGGCGTAATCCATGTACTCAACTGATTCGGCCCACTCCATTACCTCCTCCCGCGTGTGCCCTTTCCAGAGCGAAGCATCGAGCTCTGCCCATGCCACGTAGTCTATCTCGCCGGAAAAGAAGAGCTCGGCATACTCCTTCCCCTTCTCCCACGTCCCGAACTTCTTGTGTAGCTCGACCCAGCCTGACACCGACTTGACGAGAGTCCCCTCAAGATCAAACGCTATGAGCCTGACCACTTTACCACCTCAAGGGATGGAACCGGCGGAGCTTAAAAGCCTACTCCTTCCAGCCGAACTCTCCTATCAAAGGAACAAAAGCCACGCCACCGTGGTTCTTCACCTTCACGGAGCCGTCCTTTTTCTTTGTGACCTCAAGGAGGTTCTGCCAGAGGTGGTAGCTCCCGACCGGGATTATCAGCTTTCCGTCCGGCTTGAGCTGCTCCACGAGGGGTTCAGGAACCCTCGGGGCACCGGCGGTGACTATTATCCTGTCGTATGGCGCCGTCGGGGGAAGGCCCTTGCTCCCATCACCTGAGATCACGTGAACGTTTTTAACGCCGGCTCTCTGGAGGTTCCTCCTGGCGAACTCGACGAGTTCCAGAATCCGCTCTATGGTGTAGACGTCGGTCTTCACAAGCTCTGCCATCAAAGCTGCGTTCCAGCCACTCCCGGTTCCGATTTCCAGAACCTTCATCCCTGGCATTAGGTCGGCCAGTTCAAGCATTATCGCCACCATGTGGGGAGCACTCACGGTCTGCCCGGCGGGAATTGGCAGGGGCTCGTCTAGGTGGGCGTATTTTTTGTAGCGCTCCTCGACGAAGAGGTATCGTGGATACTTTAGAAAAGCCCTCCTAACGCTGTCGCTCCTTATGAGTCCCTCTCTTACGAGGTTCTCAACGGTTCTACGCCAGAGCTCGTCGAGGTCCATCAAAAAGGTCTCTCCCAAGGAGAATTTAAGGGTTGCGGAGAAGTTAGTGGCCGGCGGCGTTCTCGGTTTCCCGCCCCCTCTCGGAGGGCAGTACACCCGGGAACGCTGGCGGGCTTAACTTCCGGGGTCGAAACGAGACCGGGTGTGGCCCCGCCGCTATGGCCGCCGTGCCAATAACCCCTCCCGAAACGAATTTATAAA
>NZ_JALTCZ010000002.1 GCF_027008145.1 Thermococcus sp.
GCGCTATCGGTGGGTATTCTGGATTGGTAAGTCCACCGCTCCACGCCCTGACGCGCCTTGCCTTCAGCTTTGTGAAAGGTTTTAGAATGATGTACGTGCCCACCGCGAAGATAAAGACCAGGAGGGCCAGGTAGGTCGGGGAGATTCCACCGAAGCCCTTAGCAACAACCAAGAAACCCTCTTTTATCCCGAGCGCACCGCCGAGGAAGTCAGTTGCCTTCTGACCTGTTAAAGCTTCCATTGGGGCGTTTATGAGGCGGAAGAGAAGCCCCGGTATAATACCTACCGTAAAGAGGACCGCCACGGAGAAGGCATAGCCGATATCCTCCACTGAATAACCATTCTTTCCTCCCGCCCTCTGGATCCCCTGCGTTATTATCTTGCTCATCGCAACCCCGGCTATTCCCGCCGTCAAAGCCACGAGTGAACCCACGAGCATCATGAGAACCTTGAGCCCAGGGTCGGGTATCTTGAAGCTCTGGAGGAGGCTCTCTATGCCAAGCCACTCACCAAGGAATCCCGGGAATGGGGGAATCCCAGCGAGGCTTAACGCCGAGGCGTAGCCGGCTATGATGCCGAGCCTTGAAAGCCTGCCGTGGACGACCTCGGGGAACCTCCCGGTGCCGTTCTCCAGCCTCCCTGCCACGAGGAAGAGCAGGCCCTTTGATACGCTGTGGGCAAAGGCAAAGAAGAGCAGAGCTAAGAACGTGAACGAGGCCAAATCAACGTTGCCATGGTTCAGGGTGATTACCGTCCCTCCAAAGAGGGCCAGTAAAACACCGTCGTTCTCGACCGTGCTGTATCCGGGCAGTCTCTTGACATACTCGGTTCCAGCAGCGTAGGCCGCACCGAGGATCGCGGTCAGGCCCCCAAAGAGGAGGAAGAAGGCACCTACCCAGTCCGCTGGCCTTGCTATAAGGAGGAGCCTGACCATCCCGTAGAGGCCCATCAGAGTGAGGACGGCGCTCAGCTGAGCGGAGAGGTTGGCTGGGGCCTTGCCGTGAGCCTGCGGAAGCCATATGTGGAAGGGAAAGATCGCCATCTTGACCGAGAAGCCGAGGGTAGCTAAGAAGAAGGCGACGTTCCAGGCCGGTGAGGTCTTCCAGGCTGAAAAGTCCACCGAACCGTTTTGGATAGCTAAAAGGCCGAAGCCAGCTAAGATTAAGAGCGCACTAAGCTCACCGAAGGCAAGGAAGCTGTAAGCACCTCTTCCCTCCCTCTCCTTCGCGGTTATGCCGAGGTAGCTCGCTACCGTCATTACCTCCCAGCCGACGAGGAAGGTAACCGCGTCTTTGGCGAGTAAGATAACCATCATGCCCGCTATGGCGAGCGAGAAAGAGCCAGCCAGGAGTTTTGGATAGTGGTCGTAGTCCACGCTGAAGAATGAAGCGGTCAGCCAGACTATTCCCGAGATCAGCATGAAGTACCTGGCTGTTCCACCTATGCTTCCGGGCTGGAAGAGGAGGAAGTAGAGCAGGGCCGATGATAGGGCCACGTTAAGCCAGTAGGTGAGCTTCCTCGATGCTGGTGAGACGAGTGATGCCAGGGCAAAACCCAAGGTTATCAGATAGTAGGGGTTCATTCCACATCCCTCCCGGCCATCTTAAGGAGGCCCCGGATTATCTGAACCGGGTTCGGCGGACAGCCGGATACGTAACCGTCCACCGGGACAAAATCCTCGACCTTTCTCCCGCAGAGGGCACCGTTGGAGCAGGCGCCGAGGACGAGGACGCGCTTCGGTTCGGGCATCAACTCGTAGGCCTCCTTCAGAACTGGTATCATGCCGTCAGTCGGACAGCCCGCGACGAGGAGAACATCAGCGTGCTTCGGCGTGGGCGTGAAGAATATTCCGAGCCTGTGGACGTCGTAGTATGGACTGTGAAGCTGTGCAACTTCGCGGTTGCAGGCGTGGCAGGTTCCAACGTCGAGGAAGAGGACGTGGAGCGAGCGCCTGAAGTTGAGGGGATTTTTAACCTCATCAACGTCAAGCTTCCTTCCGAAGGGGGCGTTGCAGAGACGGCAGGAGATGCACTTCTTGGGGTCGAAGCTTCCGTTTTCAAGGGCACCGAAGGGGCACTCCTCGGGGGCTTTTAGGGGAAAGCTTGGCGAAAGCTCTTCCTCACTCACCTTTCTTGGATAATCGCTCGTTATGACGCCCTTTTTGAGTCCCCTGATCATCCACATCAGTCCTCACCCCCCTGCCAGAGGTCGGCATCGGCAAAGTTCAGGCCAAAGCTCTCTAAGCCAAACGGGAAGTCCGTGAAGATGTTCCCGGTTATTCCCTTTGCGAAGGCGATGTAGTTGATGCGGGAAGCGCCCCTGAGGCCTATCCACCTCAGCCTTTCGTTCTCAAGCTCCGCGAGAACTAGAACGTCCCCGTGAGACGCTTCAGCTAATCCAAGGTTCAGCCCGTCCTTCAGGGACGGGTCGGAGCTGACGCTTCTAACGTCCGAACCTTCAATGATCTCGAAGGACTTCTCAACCTCCTCGATCCTGACCATTAGCCTTGCCAGAGCATCTCCGTCCTCGTAAGTCACGGGTTCGTAGGAGTAAAACCTGTCGAAAGCCCTGACATCCCTTGGAACAGAGGAACCCCTCGCCGCTATGCCCACTGCATCAAGTTCGATGACATCTTCCCTTGTGAGTCTGCAGGTCGTGTGGAGGCGGTCTATGAATATCTTGCTCTCCAGCAGTTCATCGGTTAGCGAGTGGAACTCCGCCTTAATCCTCCCAAGTCTCTGAATGACCCCCGGTTCAAGAACCCTAACCTCACCGGGCAGGTTTGAGCCGAAGCCGTAGCGATGGCCGGTCAGCCTGCTGAATACCCTGAGGACGTCCTCCTCAAGGGCGTGGAAGTGCATGGTGGCGACCTTCTGGGATGCCGCTCCAGCCAGCTTATGTATCGCGTTGAAGTGGTTGTAGAGCCTCTCAAGTTCGAGGAGAGCCTTTCTAACCTCCCATACATCTTCATCTGGGTTGGCCTCGACCGCCTTCAGAAAGGCGTAGGTGTAGGCCATTGCAAAGTTCCCCGTTGCCCTCTCAAGGACAGCTATCGACTCCCCAATAGGACGGTCGAGCATCACCTTCTCCAGCCCGCGTCTCTTGTAGCCATAGACCGGCCTTATCGCTACTATCCTCTCGCCGTAGGTTAATATCTCGAAGGCCCCGGCCTGGCCAAGGCCACCTGCGGCCGGCCCAAAGGTCAGAGGAACCGCGTTCGTCCCTGGGGGTATCCTCATGTAAGGCCCGGTCTCGCCGATGAGGGCAGGCGCTATCATCCTGTCCGGGAGCGAGTCCGTGAACTCAAGCTCGGCCTCACCGCTTTCGTAGTCGAGCCAGACCGTCAGATACTTCCCGCCCTTCCTGAACACAGCGGAAAGAGCCTTCATACTACCAGACCTCCCGTAACTATAAGATACCACGCGTAGAGGCTTATCCCAAGGGCGGTTAAGGTCATAGCGAGCACTATGATCCCCTCTCCCGTGGGAACCTTCCGCTTCTCTCCTTCTCCAAAGGCCATCTTAGCTGAGTGCCAGTTCAAAGCCAGGAACGACAGTAGTAAGCCAGTCCCTATGAAGAGCGCCCACCAGTAGCTCCTCGACAGGGCAACGCCTATTATTCCGAGTTCCGCTATGAACGTCCCGAAAGGAGGGCTTCCAGTAACGGACAGGGCGGAGAGAACCAGTGAGAGGCCGCTCATGGGGTTCGAGTTCATTAGGCCCCTTATCCCTCCTATT
>NZ_JALTCZ010000003.1 GCF_027008145.1 Thermococcus sp.
AGCCCTTATAAGGTGTGTTACCTTTTTGGTCTTTGGTGATATCGATGAAGATTCTGGTGAGCGGAAAGGGTGGTTGTGGTAAGAGCACGATAAGCGCGATGCTCGGGAAGTATCTGGTGGAGAGGGGTTACCGAGTTTTAATCATCGACGCCGATGAATCAAATCCCGGTCTTTACAGGATGCTCGGCCTCCCAAGGGTCAAAACGCTCGCTGAGCATCTGGGGGGAAAGAAGAGGGCCAAGATACTCATGGCGGCTGAAGGAGAGGGAGAACTCGACGAGGAGCTTTTCAAATGGACCCTCGACGAGGTTCCCGGGGAGATACTTGCGAGGAAAGGCAACCTTGCGGTTCTAACGATTGGAAAGATTGAGGAAGCGGAAGAAGGTTGCGCCTGTCCCTACGGCTTCTTGGCCAGAAAGCTCCTCGAGGGAATAAGGCTGGGGAAAAATGAGATCATCATAGTGGACACCGAAGCAGGGATAGAACACTTCGGAAGGGGCGTTGATAAGTACGTTGACGTCGTTATCGATGTGGCTGAACCTTCTGTGGAGTCCATTGAGCTGTCGAAGAAGATAGCCTCCCTGAGCGAGAGCCTCAGACTCAGGCACTTCCTAGTCCTCAACAAGGCCCTCCCCGGGATTGAGGAGAATCTGCCGGTTAAGCCCGATGTAATAATACCTTTTAACCAAGACTTCATACTTGACAGTCTGAATGGAAAGGAAGTCGAGCCAGTAGAACAGATAGAGCGGCTCTGGGGGATAATCGCCGGGTGAACAGGTTTGAAAACTTGACGTTCTGACACGCTCCCTCAATCTTTTTAACAAGCTTCTGGCAAATTCCCTTGGGCTTCTCCTATCTCTTCGTTTTTCCCTGTGATTTTATAGTCTCCATCTCCTAATTTCGGCAACTGGTTATTTTCGTTTTGGTTTTTGGCTAATCCAGCTTCCCTACCTCTTTTCGTTATTCGTCGGTTGTCATCTTGACAATCGCCGAAAGAATTTTAAGGAAATCTAACATCATTTTTCGAAAAATCGGGTGGTTGCCATGCAGGTGGGCGAAGGATTTTTAAAGGAACGTTATATCCCTCTGCAGGCCTTTCGGGAGGAGCAGGGGAAGTCCATCGAGAACCTTGAGGAGTTCTGGGCCGAGCAGGCGAAGGTGGTAGACTGGTTCAAGACCTGGGATAAAGTCCTGGACGACTCGAAGGCACCTTTCTTCCGCTGGTTCGTTGGAGGGGAGCTGAACGCGAGCTACAACGCCCTTGACAGGCACATAAAAGCGGGAAAGAGGAACAGGGCGGCAATAATCTGGGAGGGTGAAGCGGGAGAAACGAGGACGCTCACGTATTACGAGCTCTACCGCGAGGTCAACCGCTTCGCCTCGGTTCTCAGAAACCTCGGCGTTGGTAAGGGCGACAGGGTGGTCATCTACATGCCCCTCATTCCCGAGGTTGTCATGGCCATGCTCGCCAGCGCGAGGATTGGGGCTATTCACAGCGTCGTCTTCTCCGGCTTCTCGGCCGAGGCCTTGGCGACGAGGATAAGCGATGCGAAGGCCAAAGTGGCCATCACCGCGGACTACCTCTACAGGCGTGGCAAAGCTCTAAACCTCAAGGAGATAGTGGACAAAGCCCTCGTCGAGACCCCGAGCGTCGAAAGTGTTGTAGTCCTCAAGAGGGGCTCTGATGAGGTCAACATGGTCGAGGGAAGGGACTACTACTGGCACAACCTCCTTGAGGGAGCGGAAAAGTACGTCGAGCCCGTCCCGGTCGAGAGCAACCACCCGCTCTTCATCCTCTACACGAGCGGGACAACGGGAACGCCTAAGGGTATAGTCCACTCCACCGGTGGCTACCTCGTCTACGTCGCTAAAACCATGCAGTGGGCGTGGGGGATAAAGGAAGATGATCTCTTCTGGAACACGGCAGATGTCGGCTGGATTACCGGGCACAGTTACCTCGTCTACGGGCCTCTAACGCTGGGCCTGACCGTGATGATGTATGAGGGAGCCTTAAACTATCCCAAACCGGACAGGCCCTGGGAGATAATCGAGAAGCACGGCGTTACGATATTTTACACTGCGCCGACAGCGATTAGGATGCTCATGCGCTACGGCGATGAATGGGTGAGGAAGCACGACCTCTCAAGTCTAAGGCTTCTAGGTTCTGTCGGGGAGCCCATCAACCCTAGTGCCTGGAAGTGGTACTATGAGATCGTTGGTGGAAAGCGCTGTCCAATCATCGACACCTGGTGGCAGACCGAAACCGGCGGCTACATGATATACCCCTCTGCTGGAATACAGCTTCCACCACTCAAACCCGGATCGGCCACGTTCCCCGGCCTTGGAGTTGATGCAGACGTCTTCGACTCGGAGGGCAAGCCGGCGAAGCCGAACGAGCGCGGCTACCTCGTTATCAAGAAGCCCTGGCCGGGGATGCTCCTTGGAATCTGGGGCAACGACGAGCGCTACATAAGAACCTACTGGAAGCGCTTCAGCAGGCCGGACGAGGGGGTCTGGATTTACTATCCCGCCGATTATGCAATGAAAGACGATGAGAACTACCTCTGGATATTCGGAAGGGCCGACGAGGTTCTGAACGTCTCCGGCCACAGGATTGGAACCGCTGAAATAGAGCACGCCCTGGTTCTTCACCCGGCCGTTGCCGAGGCTGCCGTAATAGGCAGGCCCGACGAGATAAAGGGTGAGGTCCCGGTGGCATTTGCGATACTCAAGGAGAACTGCGTCCCAAGGGAGACGCTCAAGGGAGAGCTGATAAACTACGTCAGGGAAACCCTCGGCCCGATAGCAGCTCCCGCCGAGGTCTTCTTCGTCAACAAACTGCCGAAGACAAGGAGCGGTAAGATAATGCGGCGTGTTCTCAAAGCGCTCGCGAGCGGAAAGAGCCTCGGCGACCTATCGACGCTTGAGGACGAGGCGAGCGTTGAAGAAGTGAAAAAGGCCTTGGAAGACTTCGAAATGCACTGAATGACTTTTCTCTTATCTTCTTCCCAACGTCAAAAGAAAGGGAAAGGTCAGCATATCCTCGGAACTGGGTCGCCCTCTGGCGGTTCCATAAAGCGCTTCCCTCCAATTCCCGTCTCAAGAACAACTTTCCCGCGGTATTCGGGAATCACCTCGCCAATTATCGAGGCGTTCCTTCCCTTCTCGGTTTTCCTCATCGCTTCTATGGCCTCCTCTGCATACTCCTCGGCGACGACCATAACGACCTTGCCCTCATTGGCCACATCGTAGGGGCTTATGCCGAGCATCTCGCTGGCAGCTCTAACTTCGGGCCTTATCGGTATGGCCTCTTCCCTCACGAGGATCCCGACGTTGCTCTTACGAGCGATCTCGTTGAGCGCGTTGCTGAGCCCGGCCCTCGTCGGGTCCTTCATTGCGTGGATGTTTCCCCAACCTACCTCATCTGCAACGGCTTTGACCACGTCCCATATCGGCGCCACATCGCTCTTCAGCTCTGTCTCGAAGCTTATGCCCTCGCGGTGGCTCATCAGTGCTATGCCGTGATCTCCTATCGTCCCGCTGATCAGGATGAGGTCGCCGACCTTTGCCCCGGCATCGCTTACAGGCCTCTCGGCAATGCCTACTCCGGCGGTGATGATGAACATCTCTATTGGGTCTTCGACGACCTTCGTGTCGCCGGTGACTATCGGGACGGGCACTTCCTTAGCCGTCTCGTCCATTGAGCGGAGGACTCTCTTCAGGATTTCCATGTCCAGGCCTTCGCCGATTATCATCGAGTTTGCCAGAGCTATCGGCTGAGCACCCATAACGGCCAGGTCGTTCACCGTCCCGCTGACGGCTAATCTGCCAATGTCACCGCCGGGGAAGAAGAGGGGCTTTACCGTATGGCCGTCTATGGTGAGGACAATGTGCTTATCGCCGAAGGGTATCGTTGCCCCGTCGTCCAATGCATCCAACCCTATTCCACCGGCGCTCTTGAGGGTGAGGGTCTTCAAGACAACGTCCCTCAGGAGCTCCTCCATTATTTCTCCACCGGCTCCGTGTTCGAGCTTTATCTTTTCCCCCATTTTCAGCCCTCCAAAAGTCCTTTTTTGCGAAGGTAGTCAGCGGTAAAGCTGAGGAACTCCTCGGCGCGTCTAATCTGCTCAAAAACCGTCTCTGGAGGAATATCCTCCTGAACGGAATAGTCTCCAATCTGTCTAATCTCAAAGGCGACGGTCAGATAAGTGAAAAACTTGTACGGCACTTCTCCACTCTTCACGAACTCCCTTCCAAGCAGTGCTATCGTGACGGAGTGCTTTGAAGTCCTTATCCCCCTCGTCAGGAGAAGAGCCTCCGCGCAGTAGAACATTGCGTAGTAAGCCCTTAAAGCCGCGAACCCGTACATCCCAGCATCGTAGAGCACCTTAGCGGCTTCTATGCTCCTTTTGGCCTTCTCAATGAGGCGCGGTATTTCCTTCATATCTCCACACCTTCAGCCTCCACGTTCCATATGAGGGGGTCTCTTTTCATGGATGGTTTTTTGACGTAGGGCAGGAGTGAGAACAGCACACCGTATTTCAGAGTTAGCTTTGCCGAGAGGTCTCCGATTCTGTCGAGTTCTTCTATTGACGGCCATCTCCTGACCACGACGAGCACGTCAACGTCGCTCCCATTCCTGGCCTTGCCTCTCGCGTAGGAACCGAAGAGGATGACCTCGACTAGGTTATCTCCGAGTACCTCCTTCAGCTTTTCCTTTACTTCCCTCAGGATTTCGAGGAGTTCGTCCCTGGGAATGATGGGCATCTTTCCTCCTCCGGTATCACTTAGGTGTTCCAGACTTAAACCTTACAGCGTCAGGTCTTCCCTGCTCAGATAGCCCTCAAGGTAGAGGCCACCGAGGAAGGCCTGACCGACGTTTATCCCGTTGTCCCCGCGCGGAACTTCCGTCGTCACATGGAACCTCAATCCTGAAGCTTCCACTGCCTTCCTCATGGTCTTTACTATGAGCTCGTTGTAAGCGACGCCGCCGCTTACGGCCACATCCTTCACGCCGAACTCCTTAGCGTTCTCGATAGCAATGTCTGCAAAGGCCCTCGCGAGCGCTAGATGGGCTGAGTAGGCTATGTCAGCCGGTGGTGCTTTCTCAATGGCATCGAGAGCCTGGACAAAGAGCTCTTCACCCCTTATCAGCTCCCCATCAACCGGGATCTCAAACTTCAGGTCGTTCCTGCCCTTCGTGGCAAAGCCCTCCAGCTTCATCGCCGGCTCGCCCTCATAGTGCCTCCTGTGGGAGACGTTGAGCAGAACGGCGAGCGAGTCAAGAACCCTTCCGGTCGAGGACGCGTAAGCAGTGTTTATGCCCTTGGCGAGCTGGTTCAAAACCACGTTGAATTCAACCTTCCCGTACTTGAGGCTCTCAACTGCCTTTGGACAGCAACTCTCTATTATCCCCTCAAGCTCTTCGATCGAGTAGATTCTGCTCAGAATCCCCATCAAAGCCCTCAGTGGGTAGTAGCTCGCCAAATCACCGCCCGGGAGCGGGTAGTAGTCTATGTGGGCTAACCTCTCTACGTCCTCGTAGCTCAGGTAGAGAACCTCGCCTCCCCAGACGTTTCCATCTGTTCCGTAGCCGACCCCGTCGAGGGCTATGCCAACTGCTGATTCAAGGTTCTCCTCGGCCAAAACGCTCGCTATGTGGGCGTAGTGGTGCTGAACCTGCAGGAGCTCAGCGTCCATCTCGTTCGCCAGCTCCATCGCGAGCTTCGTCGTGTTGTAGCCCGGATGGAGGTCGGCTATGATCAAATCGAAGTCTCTAACTCTGAGAATCCTCTTGAAGTGCGCTATAGCCCCCCTCATGAACTCAAGAACCTCAAGCTTCCCGGTGTTGCCTATGTACTGACTCGGGTAGACCTTACCGTTTTTCGCAACTCCAAAGGCGTTCATGAGCTCCGCTCCAACCGCCAAACCGCTGTAATCGAAGGGAATCTCAATTGGAAGGGGCACGAAGCCCCTGCTTCTCCTTATCACAGCCCTCCTCCCGTCGACGAACCTGACAACGCTGTCGTCCGCTCTGTTGAATATCTTCCTGTTGTGGAGGAGCAGGTAGTCGGCCACCTCTTTAAGCTCCTCGAAGGCCCTCTCGTTGTCCTTAACCATCGGCATTCCCGGGTAGTTGGCGGAGGTCATAACATAGATCTTACTCCTGCTCCAGTGGAAGAGTATGTAGTGGGTTCCTGCGTAGGGAAGCATGACCCCGATGGTGTGGAGCCCGGGGGCGAGGTTTTCTGGCAGGGGGAAGGGTTCCTTCTTGCGGAGTGTTATTATCGGCCTCCTGTAGCTGGTGAGCTCTTCTTCCTCCTCTCTACTCACGTAGGCGAAGCTTTTAACGGTCTCAAGGGAGTTGGCCATTATGGCGAAGGGCTTCTGTGGCCTGAAGGTTCTTTTCCTCAGCTCGGCAACCACATCTTCGTTGGTGGCGTCGCAGGCTAAGTGTATTCCCCCGATCCCCTTTACCGCCACGATGTATCCCCTGTCTATAAGCTCCGCTGCCTTCCTCAGCGGGTCGCCGGTTATTTCCTTCCCATCGCTGGTGTAGAGACGGTAGCTCGGCCCGCAGACGGGACAGGCTATCGGTTCTGCATGGTAGCGCCTGTTGAGGGGATCTTCATACTCGCTCCTGCAGAAGTTGCACATGGGAAATTCACGCATTGTCGTGTTCTCACGGTCGTAGGGCAGATCCTCTATTATGGTGAACCTTGGGCCGCAGTTTGTGCAGACTATGAAGGGGTACATGTAGCGCTTGTTCGTCGGGTCGAAGAGCTCCCTCAGGCAGTCCTCGCATATCGCTATGTCGGGGGGGATTATGGAGTCGCCGCCCTTTCCGCCCTTCGAGCTCTTCTCGATGTAGAACTCGGGAAAGCCCTGGGGTGGGATTTCCTTCTTCTCAACCCGGTCTATTCTCGCGAGCGGTGGCTTTTTGCGGTGTAAATCCCGAAGAAACGCCTCGATGTCCTCTTCCCTGCCCTCAATCACTATTTCAACACCCGCATCCCCAAGGTTCTTGACGTAGCCCTTGAGGTTGTGCTCGTGGGCTATCCTGTAGACGAATGGGCGAAAGCCGACGGCCTGAACGATTCCTTGGACGTGAAGGTGATACGCCCTCATCCTCTCACCTGTCCCTCTTTTGCAATCAAAGCCTTTATAGGTTTTCAAAACCAAAAGTTGAAAACGATAGGGGAGTTTTGAACCTTTGGTGTTAGAACAAAACGCCGTACTTGTAGAAGATGTTGCACGTTCCCTCGTAGGACACCATGCACGGGCCGACGGGATGCCTCGGCGTGCAGGTCTTGCCGAAGTGGGGACAATCGGTCGGCATCGCCAGTCCCCTCAAAACCGCACCGCAGAGGCATCCCTTCTCAAGGTCGGGTAGGTTCTTCGGCACTTCAACCCTGTAAAGGTTTTTTATGTCGAGCTCCTTCCACCCGCCCCTCAGCTCAAGCCCCGTTCCCGGGAAGACACCCAGGGCGCGCCACTTTGCATCAACTACCTTAAAATATTTATCAATGAGCCTCTGAGCAACGACGTTTCCCTCATACTTAACGGCCCTCTTATACTCGTTGACGACCCTTGCATCGCCTTCCTTATACATCCTGACGAGGAGTAGGATCGCCATGAGAACGTCGTTCGGCTCGAAGCCGGCAACGACCTGTGGGATTCCGTACTTTTCGCTCAGAAACTCCCAGCCCTTCACGCCGATTATCGTCGAGACGTGGCCCGCATCTATGAGGGCATCAATCCTGCTCCTCTGCTTTATGAGGACTTCAACCCCCTGGGGGGTTAGCCTGTGGACGGAGTAAATCTTGAAGTTCTTAAGCCCCTCGTTGACGACGGCGTTTATCATTCCAGCAGTTGGTGCTGTTGTCGTCTCAAAACCCGGGCTGAAGTGGACGACGGTCTTGTTAGGGTTCTCCTTTGCCATCCTGTAGGTGTCGAAGATTGAATAGACAACGCGGACGTCAAAGCCTTCGCTCTTTAAATCGGCGAAACTCCCCACCGGTGTCGGGATCTTGTACATATCGCCGAAGGTGGTTAGAATAATCTCCTCTCCCTCATCCCTGGCCTTTCTCATTATGAGCTGCATCGCGACTATGTCCTCGACCGGTGTTATGCAGACGGGACAGCCGGGCCCGCTCACAACTTTGACGTTCTCCGGGAGGAGCGAACGGATTCCGGAGCGGGTTATGGTGTCCTCGTGAGTCCCGCAGACGTGCATTATCCTTACTTCGCCGTCTAAAGTTTTCGCCTCTTCCTTGATCTTCTCGACGAGCTTTTGGGCTATTCCCCTATCCCTGTAGGGCTGGACTACCTCTTCGATGCCCATATCAATCACCCGGGTAGTAGTAGCCTCCTATCGCTTCTTTCTCGGCTTTAAAGACCTCGTCCCATGCGTGTAGGATTTCCTCCGCTGTCTTTTCGTCCACGCGTTCTATTATGAAGCCCGTGTGGATGAGAACGTACTCACCGACCTTAACGTCGGGCATCAGGTCTATCCTTGCTTCCCTCTTGACGCCCCCGAAGTCAACCCATGCAGTCCCCTTCTCGGGGTTCACCTCAAGCACCTTCGCGATGGTCGCGAGACACATCTTTCTCACCGTCCAGAAATAACATCGACCTTTATTTAGCCTTTCTAAAACCTCAGGTTTTCAACCAGCGAAAAGGTCATCTCAACCTTTGCTCCCCTGTGATAGGAGCAGTGCTCCAGCGTTTCCCTTGCCTCCTCCTCGCTCACCTTCTCAAGGACTATGCCGTAGTACATCGTCACGTAGTCGCCCGGCTTCACGTCCTTGATGAAGTTGAGCTTCGCCTCCCTTAGCTGGCCTCCGACATCCACTACGGCCTTATCGCCCCTGACCTCGACGACCCTTCCAGCGAGCATCAGGGCCATGGTTATCAACCAAAGGTTAAGGAAAAGGATTTATATTTCTTGCCATGACCAGTCAGTCAGGTGGTTGCCGTGGAAGACATGATGAAGCAGATGGTGAAGGGGGTTAGGAGCGGGTATGGCTTTGAGGAGACCCTTGAGAGGCTGAAGAAGAGAACCGAGGAAGTCGGCTGGACGGTTATAGGCGAGTATGACTTCAGGGAAAAGGTCGGGCTTAAGTTTGCCATCATTGAGGTCTGCAACAGGGACTTCGCTACCAGAGCGGTCAGCAAGCCCGAAAACCGCTGGATTTCCGCGATGATGCCCTGCAAGTTCTCGGTTATAGAGATGCCCGACGGGATATACGTCTTCGGCATGAACATGGGACTCTTCGCGAAGATGGTTCCCGGTGAACTGGGCGAGCTCCTCTCCAAGGTCGCTGAGATAGACGAAAAAATAATTTCAGCGGTTCTTTGATTAAAACTATTACTTTGCTCTCTTTTCACGTTTTTCAGTTCTATCTCCGTGCACAGAAAAGTTTAAATCACTCTATGGTCATAATTGTCCAATAGTTCAATGACCGTTCAGTCAGGGGTGTCAGAATGTCCATAAAGTCCCCGGGAAAGACGAGGGAAAAGCTGGTTTCAGCGGCAATGGAGCTTTTCGCGAGGAAGGGCTTCGATAAGACTACCGTAGACGAGATCGTGGCAAAGGCGGGCATTGCTAAGGGCACTTTCTATCTCTACTTCAAGAGCAAGGACGACCTCATCAAGGAGCTCGCCTTCGAGGTAATGCCAATAATGTCCATGCCCTCCCTTAACGACCCCTACATAACCCTCAGCTATCCAACCCTTGAAAGCTATCTCCTCCAGCTCGGAAGGGAGTTCCTCGAATTCTACTCCACCAACTACCGGGCCGAGATATTCTTCCACATGCTCTCGGTGAAGAGAAGGATGAAGAGCCTGGATGAGATTTATACCCAAGCGTGCTCCGAACTTCTCAGGGAGGGGGCGAGGAGGATAACTGCCTACGTTAAAGTTGGTTTTGAGGACGCGCTTATAGCGTTCCAGATGTTTCTGGCTTCCCTCATGCATTATCTTCATGCCAGGGAGTGTCTGGGCTTCTCCCGAGAGTACTACCTGAAGAAAATTACTTCTGCAGTAATACACCACCTAAAACTCTCAGCCAGCGTATGATTTTTGTTTAATCTTCTTGAGTTTGTTTAACTGCATGGATTTCATTGTTCAAAAAAACTATATAAACTATTACTCATCAATTTTAATGACTGGTCAGTCATTACAAAGGTGGTGCCCATGGCAGAGAAGTTGGTGCCTGTTGTATGCCCGTGGTGTTCCGTGGGCTGTCGCTTCTACGCGGTAAGCGCCAACGGATACATCAGGAGAATAGAGTTCGACTACGACCACCCGACGATAGCAAACAGGGGCAAGCTCTGCCCCAAGGGAGTTGCTTCCTACCAGTTCATCAACAGTCCACAGAGGCTTAAGAGGCCCCTCAGGCGCGTTGGGGAGAAGGGCGAAGGGAAGTTCGAGGAGATAAGCTGGGAGGAGGCCTACAGAATCATAGCCGAGAAGATTAAGGAGATCAAGGAAACTTACGGCCCGGAGGCGATAGCCTTCCTTGGGAGCGAGAAGATAACCCTTGAGGAGAACTACCTCGTCCACAAGCTTTCCAAGGCCATAGGAACCAACCACCTCGACTTCCCCGGGAGGTACTGCCAGTACTCAAACAGCCCCGCCAGAACCATGATCTTTGGTAGTGCCGCAGCTACAAACCCCTTCGAGGATATCGCCAAGGCTGAGCTCATAATCATCTGGGGCCACAACCCGGCTGAGACGGCCCCCGTGATGTTTGGCCAGTACATCGAGAAGGCCCTTGACAACGGTGCCGAGATGGTGGTCATTGACCCGCGCTCCACAAGAGGCCACAAGTATGCATCGCTCCACCTCAAACCCTATCCCGGAACCGACCTAGCGGTAGCCCTGGCGATGCTCAACGTGGTTGTAGGCGAGGAGCTCTACGACAAGGAGTTTGTCCAGGAGAGGACTACCGGTTTCGACCAGCTCAAGGAGTCGGTCAAGGACTACACGCCGGAGTGGGCGGAGGAGATAAGCGGCGTTCCTGCCGAGCACATAAGGAAGGCCGCGAGGCTTATCGCAACGAAGAGGACCGCCTTTTTCGTCAACGAGGGCATGAACCAGCACATCAACGGTCTCAACACGGCCATGGCCATAGCCGACCTCATAGCGATAACCGGCAACATCGGAAAGGAGGGTGTATGGAGCGGAGTCATTCCAGGGGCCCAGTGTGGTTACTGTGTGGCAATGACAGGCGTTGCCCCAAACAAGCTCCCGACTGGAAAGCTTGTTAGTGACGAAGCTGCACGGAAGGAGCTTGAGAGGCTCTGGGGCTTCCCGATACCGGACTGGGTCGGCTTTGACCTGACGACGATGGTCAGGGAGATAGGCAACAAGATACACATGATGTACGTAGTTGGCGGCAACATTGCCAAGTCAATGCCCAACAGCGGATGGGTGAGGGAACAGCTCAAGAAGCTCGACTTCCTTGTTGTTCAGGATATATTCCCAACTGAAACGGCCGCCTACGCGGACATAGTTCTTCCAGCTGCCGCTTGGTTCGAGAAGACCGGGACGGCGATAAGCTTTGAGAGGCGTGTCCAGAGGACGTACAAGGCCGCTGAGGCACCGGGAGAGGCGAAGCCCGACTGGCTCATCATAGTAGAGCTCGCTAAAGAGCTCGGTCTCGGCGAGTACTTCAAGTACAGCCACCCGGACGAGATACTCAGGGAGATCAACAAGGTCATACCCGTCTTCAAGGGGGCAACGCCGGAGTACCTTGCGGAGCACCTTGAGGGCTGCTTCTTCCCGTGCAGTGAGCCTGGGGAGGGAACGAAGGTTCTCTTCAAGAACGGCTTCAAGACGGCCGACGGAAAGGCCCACCTCCAGCCCGTCAGCTGGCGCGAACCGCCCGAGACCCCGGACGAGGAGTACCCGTTCTGGCTCACCAACTTCAGGCTCGTTGGCCAGTGGCACACCGGAAGCATGACCTTCAAGAGCCCGAGCCTGAAGAAGCGCTGGCCCGAGGAGTACGTCATGATAAACCCAAAGGACGCCAAAAAACTTGGAATAAAGACCGGCGACCTTGTGAAGGTCTCATCGAGGCGTGGGAGCGTCCTCGTCAGGGCGGAGGTTACCGAGCACATCAGGGAAGGCGTCATAGCGATGCCCTTCCACTGGCAGGTCAACTTCCTGACTCTGGACGAGATACACGAGAAGACCAAGATGGCCGAGATGAAAGCTGTTGCCGCTAAGGTCGAGAAGGTTGAGGAGTGAGGTGGTTGAAATGGCTCACAAGAAGATTTTCCTCGACTATAAGCGCTGTATCGGCTGTAAGGCCTGTGAAGTGGCCTGTGAAATGACACACGGCGAGGCAAGAATAAAGGTCTTCGAGTTCCCCGATCTCTTCACTGTCCCCTTCAACTGCCGCCACTGTGAAAAGGCACCGTGTATGAACGTTTGCCCAACCGGAGCACTCTTCAGGGACGAGGATGGAGCGGTGGCATTCAACCCGCTCAGCTGTATCGGCTGCCTGATGTGTGCCGTTGCCTGTCCCTTCGGAGTCCCCAAGCTGGACGAGGAGAATAAGATCATGGATAAGTGCGATCTCTGTGCCGACAGGAGGGCCGAGGGTCTTCTCCCAGCGTGCGTTTCAGCCTGCCCAACTGAGGCCCTGAAGTTCGGAGAGATAAACGAGGT
>NZ_JALTCZ010000004.1 GCF_027008145.1 Thermococcus sp.
GCTTCTCATTGTCCGAAACGAGCACATCATAATCCGTTCCCTCCACCCTTGCTAAGTCCCTTACCCTGCCCTGCTCGATGAGCTGGCCGTCCTTTATAAGCCCAACGTAGTTGCATGTCTTCTCGATTTCGCTAACTATATGCGAGCTCAGGAATATCGTTTTACCACCCTTCGCAAGCTCAAGAACCTTCCCTATAAACTCCATCCTACCGAGGGGATCTAAGTTGCTCGTCGGTTCATCCAGGATGAGGAGTTCGGGATTCCCAAGGAGCGCGGTAGCGAAGAGAACCCTCTGCCTCTGACCACTGGACAGTTCCTTGATCCTGTTGAAAGCATGCCTCCCAACGCCGGTGTAGGCCATCAGCTCCCTCGCCTGCCTCACCGCTTCGGCCTTAGAAAGCCCGAGGAGGCGTCCCACGTAGGTAAGAAACTCGAAGATCGTCATGTCCTCATAGACTATAGACCTCTCCGGCATGTAGCCGACTTTCCTCATGATTTCAACCCTCTCGCGCGGCATATCCATGCCAAAAATCTGAATCTCGCCATAGGTTGGCTTTAGCGCGCCGGTGAGCATCTTAATCGTCGTTGTCTTACCGGCCCCGTTCGGGCCTAAGAAACCGTAAACGACTCCCTTGGGGACCTTCAGGTCGAGGTGGTAGATGACGTTCCTCTTTCCGAAGAACTTTGTCAGCTCTCGCGTTTCAATTATGTAGTCGGCCATCTACACCCCCAGATGACTATCGAATTGGGACCTAATAAGCCTTTCCTGATAAAAATAGATTCTTCGGGGGAATTGGGATGCAGGCTCTAAAAAAGCGCCCCAAGTGGGTGACTGGGTTGAGGCCGAAGCTCGAGGCGGCCCTTCAAGATAAGAGTGGGGTAGGAACCATCATCGGCAAAGGTGTCCTCAGAGGAAGCGACATGATTGAAATCCTCGAGGTGAAATTCGTAGACGGGAAAGAGGGCCAGCCAGCGGCTAAAATCTCCGAGAACCTCATCCTGTTTGACTATCCCGTGGGAGAAGACGAAGGGGCCGACGATGTATACTATAAACTAATGGGAATGCTCAGCAGGGTCTGATTCCTTCAGCCTTTTAAGCTCCTTGGATAACATAGAATGTGCTGATTGAAAAAGTCGGCCTTGATAGCTCGGCGCGCTTCACATTCCAGAGCCACGCCCACACGGATCACTTCGTTAGTGGGAAGGTTATCTTCGCAACCAAGGCAACAAAGTTCCTCAGCCACCTCAGGAAGGGAGGCTTTTATCGTGAGATAGGATTTGGGAAGAGCTTCTATCTCGGCGATTACAAGGCGAGGCTCTATCCGGCCGGCCACATGCTCGGCTCTGCCGGGATAAAGCTCTGGCTTGATACCGGAACGCTCTTTTACACTGGCGACACAAAGTGGTTCAAGCTCAGAACCGCTGAAAAGAGCCGCTTCCCAAGGGCGGACTTCCTGGTAATCGAGGCTACCTTCGGGGTTCCAAGCTTCACATTTCCTTCACCTAGAGAAGCGGAAAAGAAGCTGGTCGCGTTCGTGGAGGAGGCACTCGACAGGGGGAAGAGGCCGGTTCTCTACGTCAACCAGACTGGAAAGGCCCAGGAGGTCATGAAGATACTCGACGTTCACGGCTACACAGTTAAACCGAGCAGAAGCATGCTGAAGGTCGCGAGGGTCTACTCCAAGTTCGGGGTTACCTTCAAAAACATCGAGGGGGACGGAGAGGTCGTTCTGCGCTCTTATCGCTCGCCGGGGGTTGAGAACTCACTGAGTCCCTGGGAGCTGACCGTTTCCGGCTTTGGTGGTCTTAAGCTGAGCAACCATGCCGATTTTTGGGAGCTGGTAAAGATAGTCGAAAAGATTCGACCGGAGAAGGTGTTCACCGTTTACGGCTTTGCGGGTGAGTTCGCAGAGATACTTAAGGGGATCGGCTACGAGGCCACTCCCATTGGGCAGGATGACGTAATAAAGCTGTAGGATTTACATATTCGTCAAGAATTCATAGCTTTTCTGAACTGTTTTCATCATGGGTTCAAACTACGAACCGAAGCCTTAATATATTCGGAAATTACCAATAAATTTGAGAAATATTAGGAAATCTCATTTATATTTCCAAGTAAGTTGCGGGCTCACGGCGGGGATCCCGAGCTGGACGGCTTCAGGGAGACCTTTCCCAAGAACCCGAGGGAGGTGATGCCCCAAGGGTCTCCACCTCTTCTCCATACCTCTCTTCTCTTAAACTTACCTCCCCTAACTAAAATCGAAAAGTTTATAAAGGCCTCTTTTTTAGTAACTACTGGTAATCAAAAAGGCATCAGGGGGTGATGTCGATGGCCTGGAGGAGGGACCGCTACTGGGATCCCTTCGACCTTATGAGGGAAATACAGGACGAGATAGACGCCATATTCAGGGACTTCATGCGCGGGCCAAGGGTCTGGAGCTGGCGCGAGCCGGAAGAGCGCTTTGAGTTCCACGAGACGTGGAGGGAGCCCTTCGCAGATATTTTCGACAAGGGCGACCGCTTCGTCATTACCGTCGAACTCCCGGGAGTGAGGAAGGAAGACATCAAACTCCACGTTACAGAGGATACCATCTACATCGAGGCACAGGTGAGACGCGAGAAGGAGCTTGAGCAGGAAGGTGCCATAAGGATCGAGCGCTACTACAGCGGCTACAGGAGGGTTATCAGACTGCCCGAGGAGGTCATCCCAGAGAAGGCCAAGGCCCGCTACAACAACGGCGTCCTTGAGATCGAGATACCCAAGAAGAGGCCCAGCAAGCCAGAGAAGGAGAGCTTCGAGGTCAAGATCGAGTGATTACCTTTTTGGCATTTTTTATTAAACTCCGACACGGGTTCCGCTCCCTACAACCCCCGGATTGAATCAGAAGATAACGGTCATGAAAAAGATTGGAGGTGGTTAAAAATGACCGAGAGGAAAGAGATAAGGTTGAAGGTCGCTCCCGCTCATCAAAGGGATGTCGGGAGGGGCATAGTAAGGATCGATAGGAGAGCGATGAGAGAGATAGGCGTCCAGACAGGGGATGTCATCGAGATAATCGGAACCAAGAATACCGCGGCGGTAGTGTGGCCGGCCTATCCAGAGGACGAGGAGCTTGACATAATCAGAATGGATGGAACCATCAGGAAGAACGCCGGCGTCGGCCTTGGGGATGAGGTAAGCGTTAGAAAAGCTGAGGTCAGGGAAGCTAAGAAGATCACAGTGGCCCCAACCGAGCCGATACGCTTCGGCAGGGATTTCGTCGAGTGGTTCCACGAGAGGCTCATAGGCAGGCCCGTTGTCCGGGGCGACTACATCAAAATAGGCATTCTCGGACAGGAACTGACCTTCGTGGTCACCGCCACTCAGCCCTCTGGAATAGTCCAGATAACCGAGTTCACGGACTTCCAGGTGAGTGAGAAGCCCGTTAAGGAGGTAAGCAAAACAGCCGTTCTGGGCGTCACCTACGAGGACATCGGTGGTCTGAAGGACGTTATCCAGAAGGTTAGGGAGATGATAGAGCTCCCGCTCAAGCACCCAGAGATATTCGAGAAGCTCGGTATAGAGCCGCCTAAGGGAGTCCTCCTCTACGGACCGCCGGGAACGGGTAAAACCCTACTCGCGAAGGCAGTCGCGAACGAGGCCAACGCGCACTTCATAGCAA
>NZ_JALTCZ010000005.1 GCF_027008145.1 Thermococcus sp.
CCACTTTCTTGAGGTAGTTCTCTATCACATCTCTTCTGGCCCGGTAGAAGTGCATCCTTCCTTCTCTCCTCTCCTCCACGAGGTTGAGCCTCTTTAGCGTTCTGAGGTGGTGGCTTATGAGAGTCTGGTCAGCCTCAAGAACCTGGGCCAGGATGCAGACGCAGAGCCAGTGATTCCTAGTCATCTTGAGTATCTTGAAGCGGAGTGGATTCGCTATAACCTTCAGGAACTCGACGACATCCATAGAAACTTCCGTCTCGACCTCAGCCTCCAGCTCCGGAAGACCGCAGTTCTCAATGCACTTTTTCACGGTCTTCTTTTGTTTCTCATTGAGTTTTTCCACGATCTCCTTAACCTTCATCGCATTCACCAGGGGAATAAAGGGACAACCTCCTAATAAAATTTTTCAATTGAACTAATCGACAACTCTGAGCCTAACGCCACTTCCATCGCTCAGGTAGGCTCGCACACTGTCCTCGGTGAAGGGCCAGGCTATTATGATATGAACCCCGCCGAACTTCGAGAAAAACTCCAGGTCGGCCTCCGATGGCCAGGGGTTTGGGGAGGGGTGGGAATGTACTGTCCCCTTTACGCTCTCGTCGTAGGGGAGCATCCAAGTGTTGAAGAAAACCGAACCGGGACCGGAATGCGGGTTTGGAGCTATCAAAACTTCCTCGAAGACCCCGTCCTTTTCTCTGAGAAAGCCCGCGAATTCGTTTGGATAGGCGTTTCTGGCAAGTTCGAGGAGGTATTCCATGAGTTCCCTCCGTATCCTCACTTCCATCATGGTAAAAAAAGAGGATGTAAGGGTTAAAAAGGCTTCGAATCACAGCACGGCTATTGCCTCTATCTCGACCTTGACCCCCTTGGGGAGCTTGGAGACCTCAACAACGGCTCTGGCCGGCTTTGAGTGCCCGAAGTACTCCTCGTAAACTCTGTTGAACTCCTCGTAGTCCCCGATGTCGTCGAGATAGACTGTCACCTTAGCGACGTCATCAACGGTTGCCCCGGCAGACTCAAGTATAGCGATGAGGTTTTCTATTGCCTGTCTTGCCTGAACTCTGATGTCACCCTTCACAAGCTCCCCCGTCTTCGGGTTTATCGGTATCTGGCCTGAGACAAAGATCATTTTATCCGGGTTGCGCACAACTATTCCCTGGCTGTAGGGTCCTATCGGCCTTGGGGCTTCCTCAGTGTAAACGGGAACTCTGCTTACCATCTCCACCACCTCTGGATATTAGTTCATAAATGTTATTAAAAATCTTTCGGGTGGTGTTTCAGCTTATGTGGTTAGAAAACCCCCTAAAAGAAAAGATGGATGGATATAAGGCTTTACCTGCTGTCAGCGAAGCGAAGAGTCCTCATCGGCTTCCCTCGGGTGTCCTCGGCCTCATCATCCTTTCTTCTCAAGGTACTTCTCAAGGTTCTTCGAAGGGACATCCAGCGGGAGGCCTACCTTTCCGAGGGCAGTGCGGAGCGCGAAGACGCGGGCGTGCTCGATGAAGGGTTTTTGGGCGAAGGCTTCAACTTCTAAAGTCTCGTAGGCCTCTATGACCTTCGGTATGTCCTCCTTCTTGGCCTTCTTGGAGGGGAACTCACTCTCGATGCCCTCAATGTCGATTCCCGCGTAAGCCGGTATCTTCAGCGACGTCGTCTCGTTTATGCTCGCCAGCAATCTGGCAACGTCGAGCATCGGAGTTTTTTCGTCTATTATGAGCCTCTTGACAACTATCCACCTTCTGTGCTTTGCAGTAAAGTTCACGTGGGGCTCGCTAAAGGGAAACTCTGTGTCAACACCCTTCAAGCTCCCCCCAGGGTAGTCAACGGGTGCTATCTCGCGGAGGGTTTCCCTGACGAGGAGGGCTTTGGCTGCATCGACGATGAGCTTCTTCAGCTTCTTGTCCTTCTCCCCCACGAGGGCTCCAAGTTTTCTAGCCGTTCCCGGCGACTTGAGGAGTGCCACGGTTTCGGTTAGGCTCTCCCTTCTAAGCTCGTTCGCAAGAGATATCAGCCCATCGACGTTGAGGATCTCTCCAAAGTAGAAGGGGATCCTCCCGTTAACTGAGTTCGAGACGGCCGAAAGGAAGAGCGCTATTCTCTCGTCATCCATCTCGGTGAGCCTCTTAGCCACTTCCCATTCAAGGTGCCTGGCGGTGAAGGCAATATGGTCTTCAACCCTCATGACTCTCACCGTTCAGACTTCTCGCCCCATTCTTTTATCTTTTTCCTAGGCTCGATAAAGGTTATAAGTGGGCCCGAGCATTGGGACTTAGTAAGTGGAAGAGGGACTGGAAATGGGTGAGGAGGAGAAGGTTGGTGGGTTCACTCCACATGAGTACGGGGAGAACTTGGAGCTTGGTGTTGATTTCAACACGACGGAGGAAATCAAGGTTCCAGAGAAGCTCATAGACCAAGTCATCGGCCAGGATCACGCGGTTGAGGTCATAAAGACCGCAGCTACTCAGAAGAGGCACGTCCTCCTCATAGGTGAACCAGGAACCGGAAAGTCAATGCTGGGTCAGGCGATGGCTGAGCTCCTGCCGACGGAGAACCTTGAGGACATACTCGTCTTTCCCAATCCAGAGGACGAGAACATGCCTAAAATCAAGACTGTCCCGGCCTGTCAGGGGAGGAAGGTAGTTCAGAAGTACCGCGAGAAGGCCAAGAGTCAGGAGAGCGTAAAGTCTTACATACTCCTCTTCGTCATGCTGACGGTAATGTTCGCCCTCTTCCTCCAGTTCTCAGCGACAACCCTCCTGATGGGCCTCTTCGTTATAATCCTAACCATGATGGCCCTCTCCAACATGCGCTTCCGCAACACAGTTCTGGTTCCAAAACTCCTCGTGGACAACTGCGGAAGGATTAAGGCCCCTTTCGTTGACGCAACGGGGGCACACGCCGGTGCTCTGCTCGGTGATGTCAGACACGACCCGTTCCAGTCCGGTGGCCTTGGTACTCCAGCCCACGAGCGCGTTGAGCCCGGAATGATACACCGTGCCCACAAGGGAGTCCTCTTCATAGACGAGGTGGCGACCCTCAGCCTGAAGATGCAGCAGAGCCTCCTCACGGCGATGCAGGAGAAGAAGTTCCCGATTACAGGGCAAAGCGAGCTTTCGAGCGGTGCAATGGTCAGGACGGAGCCCGTCCCCTGCGACTTCATCCTAGTCGCGGCAGGTAACTTGGACACCGTTGACAAGATGCATCCCGCTCTTCGCTCCCGTATAAGGGGCTACGGTTACGAGGTCTACATGCGCACCACTATGCCCGACACGATAGAGAACAGGAGAAAGCTCGTCCAGTTCGTTGCCCAGGAAGTTAAACGCGACGGCAAGATTCCCCACTTCACCCGTGAAGCAGTCGGGGAGATAGTGAGGGAGGCCCAGAAGAGGGCCGGCAGGAAGGGCCATCTGACGCTCCGCCTGAGAGACCTCGGTGGAATAGTGAGGGCCGCTGGCGACATAGCGGTCAAGAAGGGCAAGAGGTACGTCGAGAGGGAGGACGTCCTTGAGGCTTTGAGATTGGCGAAACCGCTGGAGAAACAGCTCGCCGACTGGTATATTGAGAGGAAGAAGGAGTATCAGGTCATAAAGACCGAGGGGAGCGAGATAGGAAGGGTCAACGGCCTTGCCGTCATAGGAGAGGCGAGCGGTATAGTGCTGC
>NZ_JALTCZ010000006.1 GCF_027008145.1 Thermococcus sp.
CCTCCTATGGCCAGACATGTTGCGACGTTAGCAGACACCGTCGTTTTCCCACTGCCCCCCGGCCCGAGGAAGCCAATGATTCTCATACCCATCGTAGTATGTATTCACTGCCCCCCTCATAACCCTTCCGGTCGTAGGTTTGAGGGAAAATCCCCTCAGAGTGGCTGACTCCCTCCTAAAGGGTAAGCTTTCAAAAGAAAAAGATAAGCGAAACAGTTGATTCGTGATGCCTGTGATTAAAACTCATTCGGTTCGTATTGGTGTCCGGTTTCCCTCATAGAGGACATAAAAACAAACCTTTTTATACTTTAGAGGCCTATTAAGGCCGGTGAGGGGCATGGGGCTTTCTGGGATACCCTATTTTGACGAACACATCCTCAAGGGAGGCTTTCCAGAAGGCTCGCTGGTCCTCGTTGCTGGAGAGCCGGGGGCTGGAAAGACCCTCTTTGGGGCGACCTACCTATACAACGGGGCAAAGAAGTTCGGGGAAAAGGGAATGTACGTATCCTTTGCAGAGACGAAGGAGGAGTTCCTGGAGGAGATGAGGGCCTTCGGGATGGATTTCGGGGAGCTTGAGGAGGGAGGCCTCTTCAGGTTTATCGACCTCGTTACCCTTACGGGCGAGGCTCTTGAGAAGGAGATAGACGTTATAGTTGGTGAGCTCTCCTCCTTTGGACCAAAGAGGGTTGTTATAGACCCCATAAGCGTTTTCTCCCAGAACCTCGGACCGCAGAAAACCAGAGTCTTCCTCCACACCCTCCTCGGGCGGTTCGTGAAGAGCACAAGGGCAACGGCACTCCTCATAGCGGAGAAGCCGAAGGGAGAAGAGAAGATAGGACACGGGCTTGAGGAATTCGTGGCGGATGGCGTGCTCATACTGAGGTACGAACACGCGAGAGAATCCGTGAAGAGGGTTCTTGAGATACCGAAAATGAGGAGGAGGGTCATAAAGAAGGCCCAACATGAGTATGCCATAACCGAGAGGGGAATTGAGTTCATCGAAGTGCCCCAGATGGAGCACGGGCATGGCCCCTCGACCGGAGAGAAGATAACGACGGGGATTCCACAGCTTAATAAGATGCTCGACGGCGGTGTTTACAGGGGCTCCAACGTCCTCTTCGTCGGCATGACGGGGACAGGTAAGACGAGCTTCGCACTCCACTTCGTCGTCTCGAACGCCCTCCAGGGGAAGAAGGCCGTTTACATATCATTCGAAGAGCCAGTGAACCAAGTAATCAGAACGGCACGGAACTACGGGCTGGAGATAGATGACGCCCTTTCGAACGACCATCTTAAGGTTCTGAGCTGGGTTCCAGAGGCCGAAACCCCGGTTTACACCTTCTTCAAGATACGCAACATCATCGAAGAGATAAAACCTGAGGTTCTGGCGATAGATGGCCTCACGGCTTTAAGACAGCATCTCGATCCGGAAGAGCTCGAAAAGATGCTGAGGTATTTGTCCATCTTCACCAAGGGGAGGGGCATAACCGTCTACTACACCCTGACCGAGAACACCAGCTTTGAAGTCACCCCATTCACAGGGGCGAGCACGATGATGGACGTCATAATAGGTCTGAAGTACACCGTGAAGGAAGACAATGTAGAGAGGAGGATAACCGTGATAAAGGCTAGGGGCTCCGACCACTCAAGGAAGATTCACAAGTATGAGATAACCGAGAGGGGGATTGAGATATATGGCTAAGGGTTCCGAGGTGCTTGTCCGGGTTATTTCCGGTTCCTTAAACGATGTAGCCCCCGGGCTGAAGGATGTCCTTGAGGCACACCTCAGGGTCACCCTACACAGGGGTCTTGAGATTGCATACGAAGACCCCAAAGCATTTAAGGGAGCGGTCGAGAAGTTGTTCGGGGAGTACAGTGCGAGACTGCTTGAGCTGATAATACTGCAGAGGCTGAAGGCCCAGTTCGGCTGGTTGGACGGGCCCTCAACCCTTGAGGAGGCCGTTGAGAGGGTAAGAAGGATCTACGGTGAATAGTATGGCCAAAGATCCCATCAGCCTCATGATGGATGCCTCCCTTAGGATGTCGCCCACCTTCCTCAACTACCAGATAGGGAGCGAAATCGAGCTCATACTGTACCATCTCTTAAAGAGGCTCAAAGGCCTCTACGACGAGGTTTTTGTCATATCCTTCCACGACGCCTACCATTTTTTTGTCAGCTACGTGAGCTCCGTCTATCCTGACGGGAGGGAGGTCTTCAGACCCTCATACCTTATCTCAGTCAACCCCTTCCTTGAGGAGGTCATGAACCCGACTATGGTCATCAAGGTCAAGGATCCGGAGATAATCATGGGCAGGATACAGAGCAAGCTCCTCTCCCTCAACCCCGACAACGGAAAGAAAAAGCTCTTCCTGGTTCTCGGACTCGACCTCTACGGCATACGCTACCGCGATGAGCTCATCCAGATGATTCCGATGATATCCAGAATGCTGGCCAGAGAGAGGTCAAATGTCCTCATGGCCTTCAACGTCAGGGCCTTCCCTGAAACGGTATCGGAGATAATAGACTCCTTTGCCCTCAACATCTTCAGGTTCGCCGTCGAGGTCAAGAAAAAGGCGATAAGGAGAAAACTGACCGTGATAAGGAGCCCCTTTATCGAGTACAACCTCCGCTCTTGGTACTATACCATCACGAAGGAGGGCATCACCTTCGAACTCGCCGAGAGATAAGGGCCTCTATCTCATCCCAGAGCCTCTCCGCCAGCCCGCGCTTGCTCATCCTGGGCAGTTTCTTGACACCTTCCCACCCTACGAGAACTACCTCATTCTCGTCGCTGCCGAAGGCCTTCAGGGTGTTTGCAACGACTAAATCGCTCCCTGCACGTTTCATCTGCTCTTCCGCTGAACTTATGAGTTCCCCCTCGCTCAGGCCCGTTTCGGCCTTGAAGCCCACAAGGAACGTCTCTGGCTGGAGCTTTTTGACGAGGTCTATTATCTTCGGCGTCGGCTCAAGTTCGAGGGTTAGTGGCCTCCCGCTCTTTACCTTAACCTTGGCTCTGTTCTTTACCCTGAAGTCGCTGACTGCCGCGGTCAGTACAACGACGTCGTATTTTTTGACCTTCAGTTCTCTTTCAACGGCCTCAAGCATGTCCTCAACGGTCTCCACCTCAACCTGGTTCTCCACGAAGCTCGGGACGCTGCCCTTCGTCCTTATGAGCATCACCTCCGCACCGCGGAAGTCGGCCTCCTCTGCCATGGCAACTCCCATTTTCCCGGTGCTCGCGTTGGTTATGTAGCGTATCGGGTCAATGTACTCCCTCGTTGCTCCAGCTGTAACCAGAACCCTCTTTCCGACCAGTGTTTTCGGGTGGAGCTTTTTAATGACGCGGTAAACGACCTCCTCAATCGGCGCCACCTTTGCCTTGCCCTCCTCAAGTCTCGGCTCTATGAACTCAACGCCTAGTCTTTTCAGCTTCTCGATGTTCTCAAGAACTATCGGGTGTTCGTACATAGTCGAGTGCATCGCCGGGGCTATCATAACCGGTATGTGGGAAAAGGCTGTCGTTACAACCGTCGTAACGGGGGTGTCGTCTATGCCGTTGGCTATCTTTCCTATCGTGTTTGCCGTCGCAGGGTAAACGAGAATCAGGTCAGCCCCCTCCTCGTGCTTCCCGGCGAGCTCAACGTGCTCGATGAGGCCCGTAATCTCGGTGACGACCGGGTTGCCCGTCGCGAACTCCATGGCGTAGGGATGTATTATCTTCCTGGCGTTCCCGCTCATTACCGCGTGAACCTCGGCGCCGTGCCTTATAAGCTCCCTCGCAAGCTTTACTGCCTCGACCGCCGCTATGCTCCCAGGTATCGCGAGGACTATCTTCTTCCCAACGAGCTTTCTGCTCTTGGTTGCGTAGATAAGCCTGACGTGATGGAGCATCTGAACCACCGTGAAGAATAAGCGGAGGAGTTAATAAAGCTACAGCTCCCTGACGGCGTCATCCTCGAACTTCTTAACTTCCTCCGCTGTACCCATCCAGAGCACAAGGGTGGGCTCGACGGTTATCATGCCGTCCTTTATCATCGGCTTTATCTCACATACGGCTTTTTCGATCTTGTAGCCCCTGTCAACGACTTCGATGACAATTGGGAGGTCGGTTGAGAGCCTCATAACATCGCTGGAGTGAATTTTGCTCTTCTTTCCAAAGCCGTAGATACCGCGGTAAACGGTGGCTCCCGCTATTCCCATCTCGCGGAGCTTCTTCACTATTGCCTTGTAGAGGGGCTTCCCCTCAAAGCGGTCGTTCTCGCCGATGTAAACCCTAAGCCTGAGCGTGTTCCAGTGCTCGACCTCAACCATTGGATCACCTCCGAGCCAGTAGAAAGCCTGCAAAGATTAGGCCTATCGTTATTATAACGTTTGCCAGCACGTTGAGGGTCGCCAGGAGGTACTCCCTCTCGCGGAGGAGCGAGAAGGTCTCGTAGGAGAAGGTTGAGAACGTGCTCAGAGCACCGCAGAAGCCAACTCCAATGCCAACCCTCCACTCCGGAGGGACCTCAAATCCCCAGAAAACGAGGCCGTAGAGGTAGCCTAGCATCAGGCTTGCTATACTGTTCACCATAAGCGTCCCGACCGGAAAGTCGCGGTAAACAGGCAGAATGCCGGCTATGTAGAACCTTGTGACGGCTCCAAACGCTCCCCCCAGAGCAAGGAATCCCACCAGTCTCGCGTTCATTCATCATCCCCCTTCCGCCTCCTCCCTGTCGGCCTGGCCTTTTAACCCTTTGTCTCCGAAGGCCGATGACATGTAGTAGTGTATGAGCTCCTCGGCTCTGGAAAAGTCCCTCTCCGGAAGGTTCAGCATCTTCCTGAGCCTTCTGTTCTCGGCTATGAGACCCGACAGGGTTATGGCAAGGTTCTGGTTGTCGAGGGCCGAGTAGTAGCTCCTGAACTTCAGGGGTGACCACTTGCCCTCAAGCTCATAGAGTCTTTCCTCAAGGTTTTCAATTTCCCTTTCAAGCCCCCCGATTTCCTTTTCGTCAACTTCCTCGCTCAGATAGCCATCGAGGAGGATTATCCTCACGGCCTCCTCCGGCCTGAAGCCCCACTTCCTCGAAACCTCCTCTATCCTCTCCCAGAGCTCGTCGGGCACGTTGAAGGTAACCTTCCTCCACTTTCCCCTGGCCCAGACGGTTATCTTCATCTCCCACCACCAAGCCTTTTCCTGAGCTCCCTGTTCTCCAGGCTGAGTTCTCTCCTTAGGTTCAGCATAAACTCCCTGTCTCTCTTGGCCCTCTCCTCGAACTCAACCAGCTCCCTGTAGTGGTCCTCCATCTCGCGGAGCTTTCTCTCCAGCTTCTCCTTCCTCTCCCGGAGGAGCCGCAACCTGAGGGCCTTCAGGGTTCTCTCAAGGCCTTCGATGTCTCTGAACCTGGTCTCTATCTCGCCCTTCCGCTTCCGTATCTCTTCAAGCTCTTCGGGGCTTACTTCAATCCTAAGTGCCATCCCCTGCCCCTCCGGTTTTTCCTCTCTGCACTAATCACAACGGGCCTGCTCCTGAGGAACTCAACTGCCTCCTCAAGGGATCTTGTCTCCTCTTCCGTTGGCTTTCTGGTTGAGCGGTAGTCGTAGGTGTCTATGAAGGCCTTCAAGCGAGCGTCCAGTTCCCTGAGCTTCTTAGTCTGGACTTCCTCCAGTTTTTTGATGAGGTCGGGTCTGTCCTTAAGCTTCTCCACGAGCATGTCATAGTGTCTCCTGCAGAGTATTGCCGGCGACGAGCTGTACTCGGGGAGCAGTTCATCAAGCCTATCCGCCAAGGCCTCCACGAGCGTTCTTTCCTTCTCCCTCACCAGTTCGCAGAGGAAGCACTCTGCTTTTTCCCTCTCTCCTCTGAGATAAACTCCCAGCACGTCCTCGTAAATGATTGAAACGCCGAGGGGCCCGAGGAGGGGATTTCCAAGGGCGACCTCAAGGGTCTTCCACGCGTGTCTCGTGCAGAGTCCCATGCTCTCCCGGAACTTCGTTCTAACGCCCGGGTCGGTGACGTGCTCATAGAGTATCGTAGCTATCTCGTCCTCCTCAAACTTTTCCATCGCCCTGCAGACCGGACAGCCCCTGCCCTGGAGGGTCTCGGAGAGCTTTATTCCAACGATGTCCATGGCTCACACAAACCTCCTCATCGAGTCCACAACGGCCAGGGCCCTGTATGTGTTCTGGAAGTTGGAGATACCCAGCTCCAAACTCCTCCTGAAGCCCCCGTTAGAGTTCTGGAGCTGGCGTATGAACCAGACATGCCTCCTCGGACAGGTTGGCGTTTCTCCCTGAAGTTCAAGCCCCCTAGTGGCGTAAAAGGTCGGCTCAATGTACGGTGGCAGACTGTAGGGAACCTCGGTAAAACCACCCCACTCACCGCAGAGCTCGCAGTTCCTGAAGTGCGGGCTCTTTGGAGGTTTGTAGCCGAGGGTGTGGAGGGTGTACAGGGCCTGATAGGTCATCGTCGTCGTTGCGTGCTTGACACCATAGCCGTTTCCCTTTCTAAACTTCATGACAAAGGCCCTTATTGCATCCTTTTCCTCCCCGGAAAAGTCATGCCCGATGGCTTTAAAGGCCTTAGTGACCCAGTATGTTGCTTCAAGCGGTGTCGCCGTCCCGAACTCCTCGCTCCCGCCGAGACCGACCGCAAACTTGCCCTCCACCGGGTTGTACTTGGTGTAAACTATGTCAACGTGCTCCTTAGCGATGTCCTTGGCTCCGAGTATCGCGAGACCTTCGAGAGCCATGGCTATTGCAACAACTGCCGTCTGGGGCTGGATTGCATTCTCTAGAAACTCGATGGTCTTTTCCTTCTCAGGAACCTCCAGACCGAGCAGTTCGTAGACCTTGACGGCGTAGTAGGTGTCGTTTACGTTTGTGTCGTCTAAAGCGCTGACGAAGCAGTAGCCGCCGTCTTCGTGCCTTCTCTTCTCGATATACCTGAGTGCAGAATCAACGTCAACATATTGTCTGAGCAGGTTCAGCTTCGAGCCCATTCTACCGCCCCCTCACCTTTGACGGAGAACAGGCGTCATCAGCCCAAGGCAGTTCGGACCCAACCCGGGCGGACGCCATCGCCCATCACAACTTCACACATCCACTTAAAAACTTCATGGTTCATCCGTTTAAGAAGCCTTTATAAGTCCCTGGGGAATAAGCGTTCAGGTGTTGGTCTTGGAGTTTATCGGCTTCACCTATGTCACCAACTTCCTCACGGGGGGCCTTGAGCAGGTCATTTTCGATGTCTTTGACAGCACTAACAGGCTCTTCAGGGACTGGAATCTGCCGGTGAGGTTCCTCTACCTGGGTTCCCTCACCCTTGAGCCGGGCTACCTCATAACGATTAGAACCCCTGGGGGGAGCATAAACCTCTACCCGCTGGAGGTTCTCGTGGACTTCCTCGACTACCGCCTCAAGGTCGAGGTGGAGAAGAACGACGGCCTCAAGATGGACAAAATCTTCGGCATAACGAGCTTCCCCCTTGCATCGAGAAACCGCTACTTCGACTTCTACGAGAGCTTCCTCGGCTATCAGGCAGAGAGGCTCGACAGAAAGATAATGGTTCTCTCGATGAGGCCATTCGAGTCCGATGTCTTAAGAGTGGCCCTCCGCGTCCTTGAAAGCCCCCACGAGGACAGGATGACAAAGAAGCTCGCAAAAATGGTGGTGGGAAGGGAAATGAGGATTCTGAGGTCGAGACTGCTGAAGGGCGTCCTCCACGAGGTCGGGCACGCCTTCGGGCTGGGTCACTGCTCAAATCCCTGCGTCATGAATCCGCCGAGGAACATTTGGGAGTGGGACACCCGGCCCGTCACCTACTGCGATTCCTGCTGGAGAAAGTTAAGGAGAGCCCTGGATAAGGCTTCTGGCGACCTCTAAGACCTTTTCCGCATGTCCCTTTGCCCGGACGTTGGTCTTGCTCCAGACGATTTCCCCTTCCGGGCTGAAGATGAAGGTGCTCCTGATTACCCCCTCGTACTCCTTCCCGTACCTCCTCTTCTTGCCCCAGGCTCCAAGGGCCTTTATCAGCTTCACCTCCGGGTCGCTGAGGAGCTTAACCTTAAGCCCGTGCTTCTCCTTGAAGCGGAGGTGGCTCTTCACTGAGTCTCTAGAAACCCCCACCACCTGGAAGCCGAGCTCTTCAAACTCAGGCAAAAGCCCAGTGAACTCCTTCGCCTCTGTCGTGCACCCGGGAGTGTTGTCCTTTGGGTAGACGTAGAGAACCGTCCACCTGTCCTTGATGACTTCTTCAAGCTTTACCTCCCTTCCATCCTCGTCGAAAACGACAACCTCCAGCAGGTTCATGTGGAATCACCAAACTTATTTAGGATTCCCTAATTCATAAACCTTTTGGCAAAGGTTATTAGGGTTGTGTCTATGTTCTTTCAAGGTGGTAACATGCGCTTACCGGGACACAAGACCAAGATAGTTGCCACACTTGGACCGGCTTCGCTGAGCAGGCAAACGATTGAGGCGATGATAAAGGCGGGCATGAGTATTGCGAGGCTCAACTTCTCCCATGGAGACCTTAAACAGCACGAACGGGCTGTAAAGCTTGTACGAGAGGCCTCCGAGAGACTCGGCATTCCCGTTGCCATCCTCGGCGACCTCCCGGGGGTTAAGATAAGGGTCGGCAAGATAGAGGGTGGCTCCATAACACTGAGACGCTGGCAGACGGTGACGCTCACAACGAGGGACGTGAAGGGCAGTGAGGCCGTAATCCCTGTGGAGTTCAAGGACTTCCCAAGGCTCGTCTCAAAGGGTGACGTAATATACCTCAGCGACGGCTTCATAGCCCTCCGTGTGGAGGAGGTTAAGGGCACCGACGTGGTGTGCAAGGTCGTCGTCGGAGGAACGCTCTTCTCCCACAAGGGGATAAACGTCCCCAAGGCGAGGCTCGCGATAGAGGCAGTGACTGAAAAAGACCTGGAATTCGTTGAGTTCGCCCTTGAGCAGGGCATTGACGCGGTGGGAATAAGCTTTGTTGGCTCCGCCTACGACGTCCTGAAGGTCAGGCGCTTCGTCGAAGAGAAAGGTGGCAGACTATTCCTGATAGCCAAGATTGAGAGGCCCGATGCGGTGAGGAACTTTGAGGAGATACTGACGGCCTCCGATGGGATTATGGTTGCTAGGGGGGACCTTGGAGTTGAGATACCAATAGAGAAGCTCCCGCTAGTTCAGAAAAAGCTCATAAAGAGGGCCAATCAGGTTGGAAAGCCCGTCATAACCGCCACACAGATGCTTGAAAGTATGACTGAGGAGAAGCTCCCCACGAGGGCCGAGGTTACCGATGTCGCCAACGCAATCCTCGACGGGACCGATGCGCTGATGCTCTCAGAGGAGACTGCCGTCGGCAAATACCCAGTTGACGCGGTTAAGATGATGGCGAGAATAGCGAAGACGACCGAGGCCTACCGCGACTCCCACTGGGCGGCGAGGGTGGTTGGGTGGAAGATGGAGGAGTGGAAGGGCACCTCCCTAAAGAGGGGCACCATAAAGGACGCCATAGCGAGGAGCATCATAGAGGCCCTGAACTCGATAGACATAAAGTACATCCTCACGCCAACGAGAACCGGCCAGACGGCGAGGCTCATCTCACGCTTCAAACCGAGGCAGTGGGTTCTGGCGTTCGTTACCGATGAATGGGTGGGCAATACCCTGATGTTCTCCTACGGCGTCTATCCCTTCACGGTTGAGGAGCACACCGAGGACGAGATAATCCGCATCATAACCGGCCTCGGGCTGGTGGGCGAAGGAGACACCGTGTTGCTGACCAAGGGGACACCCATTGGGAAGACCGTCGGGACGAACACGATAAGGATATTCCAGGTCTAGCCTAATAAGAGCCAGAGGGAGTGGCGAGATGAGGCTCAGGATGAACACCGAGGCCCGCACGCTCTACAGAGCCATCCTGGGGGAGATAAAGAAGCGCCTCGTGCTCAAAGGGAGCGAGGAGCACCTTGGGAGGGTTGCACCAACATCGGATCCCGAAGAGATACTCTCAAGGCAGGCCTACTTCAGGGAGAACCTCCCCCGATTGAGCCCCTCCCTCAGAAAACCCCTTGAGAGGGTCAAACCGATAAGGTTCCCCAAGGACTACCTTCACGACCGGGTTCTCCTCGTCGACGAGTCGGAAGTAGGGGAAGCCAAGAAGCTCGGTCTCTGTGATGTCACAACTGATGTTGAGGAGGCACGCTCTTATCCGCTCGTTCTCAGCACCGTTGGATACGGGATAGATGTCGAACTTAAGCCCCTCCACATAGCCCCCGAGCTCTACGTTCTCCCCCTCTGGGATTCTAGGGACACGCTGGAGGCGCTCGCGGAGATAGGCTACACCACAGGTAGGGGGAGCGTTGCGAGGAAGATACTGGCCTCGCTGGAAGACTTTGGGGAGACCGCCGGCAGGGAGCAGTCCTTTGAATCGCTTGACGAGCTGGTTGCGGAGAAAGAGAGAGAGCTGAACGAGAAGATTAGCGAGAGGCTTGAGAAGTTCAGCCTCACCCTCACCGGAAAGGAGCTCTTTGAGTTCCTGGCCGAGCTCAAGGGTGGCAACTATGAGGCCATATTCAGGCGGTTTTCCGGCGTTGAGGGGGAGATACTCGGACTAATAGACGAGGCTGAGCGCGAGCTCTCCGAAAAGCTCGGCCTTACAGTAGAGCTTTTTCCGAGGGACGAGCTCTACCCACTTCACGTTCCTCCGGAAAGAATTGAAGAGCTGAGGGCCTACCTTGAGGGGGAGCTCGCCCTTGAGCGCTATCTAAAGGCTAGGGAGATAGCCGAGAAAGTCGTTCCCCTCATACCGGCCCTAAGGGAAGAGCTCAGGAGGGCAAACGAACTCGACTTCCTTCTAGCTGTTAAGGACTTCACGCGGGACTTTTCCTTCCCGGAGCTGGGGTCTGGGGGAGTTGCCTTCATCAGGGCAAGACATATCTTCATAGAGAACCCCCAGCCTGTGAGCTACGCCGTCGGGGGGCTCCCTGATGGCTTCACCGGGCCGGGGAATCCCGGAGACGCGGAAGTCGTAGTACTCACTGGGGCCAACAGCGGTGGGAAGACGAGCCTCCTAGAGCTGATTTCCCAGGTGGTGATATTAACTCACATGGGGCTCCCTGTTCCAGCTGAGAGGGCGTGGGTCGAACCCCTGGATGAGCTCTTCTTCTTCAGGAGGAAGAGGAGCACCTACGGAGCGGGGGCCTTTGAGACTGCCCTGCGCTCCTTCGTGAGGGCCCTCAGGGGCTTGGGGAGGAAGCTCATTCTGATAGACGAGTTCGAGGCCATAACGGAACCCGGCGCGGCCGTTAAGATAATCGGTGAGCTCCTGAAGGTCGCCCATGAGAGGGGCTTCCATGTCGTCATAGTGTCCCACCTCGGGGAGGAGCTGAGGGAGGAGCTGCCCTTTGCGAGGGTTGATGGTATAGAGGCGAAGGGTCTTGACGAGAATCTGAACCTAATCGTCGACCGCCAGCCCGTCTTCGGAAAGCTCGGCAGAAGCACCCCTGAGTTGATAGTTGAGAGACTGGCAAGAAAGGCCAGGGGGAGGGAGAGGGAACTCTACGAGAGGGTCTTATCAGCTTTCAGGGAATAGCTCAGCCTACCCAGCTCCTCTCCCGGTAGCGCCCCCTGCTCTCTATCTCCTCTATCTTCTTTTCGACAGCCTCTCTCTCATCCTTCCCTAAGATTTCCGCGTAGCCCTCAAGGACTGCCTCAAAGCCCCTTTCAAACCAGGCGTAGTGAGTGCTCTCCATCGCACGCTTGAGGAGGTGTAGGTCAACACCCCTGGCTTCAAGCGTTGAGTCGAAATCCGCCAGTCCAAGGTCAATGATGTATACCTTTCCGCCCTTCAGTATCATGTTGCTCGTCGTCAGGTCGCCGTGCACTATGCCAGCTTTATGAAGCCTTCCAATCTGCCTCCCGACCTCTCTGCAGAGTTTCAGTCTTTCTTTCATCGGCAGTCTTTCAAGGAGCTCCTTAAGACGGTCCCCCTCGATGAACTCCATCACTATCGTCATATCCTTCATGTTGACCTCATAGACATGGGGGCAGTTCACGCCGAACTCTTTCGCCCGGTGAAGGATTCTCGCTTCTCTGACCGTTCTTTCCTTCCTCAGCCTGATGTCTATTTCGGGAATCCTGTACCTCTTTTGAACCCTGTGCTTGACTATCACCTTCTCCCTCAGCAGGTCAGCGCCGAAAACTTCTCCAAACTCCGCCTCGAATATCTTGGCCTCCGCGCCCTGGGCTATGAGCCTCATCCTTCTCCCTCTGGTTTAGGTCTCGGTTGGGGTTTTAGCCCTTTCCACCATATTTTTCATGTTTTTCTGTTATTTATTCAGATATCCTGCAAAAACTTAAACAATATGAAGCAAAAACTTATATAGAGTACTGACGAAGGAATCCTGCAAAAAGGTAAAACACTTGGAGGAATGCCAAATGAGTATGAGCGGACAGCCCGTTATAGTCCTCCCGGAGGGGACGCAGAGGTATGTTGGAAAGGATGCTCAGAGGCTCAACATTCTGGCTGCAAGGATTATAGCCGAGACTGTAAGGACGACCCTTGGCCCGAAGGGAATGGACAAGATGCTCGT
>NZ_JALTCZ010000007.1 GCF_027008145.1 Thermococcus sp.
ACAAGCCTCTCAAGGAGGCCCATCACTTCCTCCTCGTTCTCGATGAAGGCCATCTCAGCGTCAATGCTCCACGCTTCGTTTAAATGCCTCGTAGTGTTGTGCTCCTCCGCTCTGAAAATCGGGGCCATCTCGTAGACCCTGTCCAGCCCGGACGCCATCATTATCTGCTTGTACAGCTGGGGGCTCTGAGCTAAGAAGGCGTCCTTCTCGAAGTACTTCATTGGGAAGAGCTCGGTTCCGCCCTCGGTCGCCGTTGCTATGATCTTCGGCGTGTGTATCTCGATGAAGCCGTTCTCGTGGAAGAAGTCTCTGATTGCCTTGAAGACGTTCGAGCGAATCTTGAATATAGCCATTACCTCGGGTCTCCTAAGGTCCATGAAGCGGTTGTCCAGCCTCGTATCGAGTTCGGCCTTGACCTTTCCGGTTGGATCAAGCGGGAGGGGGCTTTCCGCCCTGCTTAGGATTTCGAGCCTCTCGGGGATTATCTCGAAGCCAAGCTTTGCTTTGGGTGTGAAGTTTACAGTGCCCTCAACCGCTATAACGTCCTCGCTCCTCAGTTTGGGGATGAGCTTGAAGACTTCCGGCGAGACCTTCTTCTTCGGCGCGGTTACCTGGACTATACCCTCCCTGTCCCTTATCCAGAGGAACTTTATTCCACCGAGGTCTTTTACCTCCCAGACCCAGCCGGCCACTTTAACCTTCTTCCCGTTCAGCCCCTCGGTTATCTCGCTTGAGTAGTGTGTCCTCAACATTCCAACACCTCCAGAAGGAGTGGGGCTCTGCTTTTAAAGGTGTATGGTGGAAAAATCAGACGAAGGCGAGCCTGACTTCCTTACCGACTATCTGGCCGAGAACGCTCTCCAGTATCTCGGGCTTCTCGGGAAGCTTCTTCCTGTCCCTGCCGAAGACCAGAACCTTGTAGTAAGTCTGCCCGCCCGGTTTGTAGACAACGTTGACTCCAAAGACCCCCGCCGGGTAGAGGAGGTCAGATGCAAGCTTCTTTATCTCCTCAGGGCTCTCGGCCTTTATTCCCTCTATAACCCTTACGCGCTTCCCGAGTTCCTTCACGAGGGTCTTTATGTTCTTTCCGCCCTTTCCAATGGTTATCGGGACATCACCCTCGCCAACTACGATGACTATAAGGTCACCGGCCTCGACGGCCTTCTTAAACTCGATGTCAACGTCCCCGAGGAGCTTGTAAAGTAAGCGGGCAACCTTAACGTCGAGCTCGGTTATTATCCCTTCCTGAAGCTTTTTCTCGTCTGCGGGACAGAGAATGCCATCGGTCTTCAGACAAACCTCACAGATTGGCGCCTTCACTTTCTCACCTCCCAGAATGACCTTAAGGGGCTAACCTAAATTCAGGAAGGCATTTAAAAACGTTATTATAGGGGGAGAATAGAAAAGTCAAGGCTAAATTTCACCCTCGATCTCGCGCCGTATCCTCTCGATGAACTCTACGGTAAAGCGGTGCCTCCCCTCGGCGAGCCTCCTCGCGGTTTCGGTGTACATGAGATCCTTCAGCTTCAGTATCTTCTCCTCAAAGTGCCTGAGCGACGCTTCCATGTCCCTCCCATGTTCGCCGGAGTACATAAAAACCCTCGCGATTCCTATAGCTCCAATCGCGTCGAGCTTATCTGCATCGCTCAGTATCTTCGCCTCCAAGGTTCTCGGTTCAGGCCCCCTAGAGAAGCGGTGGCTCTCGATGGCGTGGGCAACGGCCCTCACCTTATCTTCGGGATAGCCAAGCCCCCTGAGGAATTGCATTGATATCCTTGCCCCCTCAACGGCGTGATCCTCGATCTTGCCCGAGTCCTCAAGAGGTCTGGCTATGTCGTGGAGGAGAGCGGCTAGGGCTAGAGCTTCGAGGTCTGCACCTTCCTTCCTCCCTATATGGAGGCACAGGTTGAAAACGCGCTCGACGTGGGAGAAGCCGTGCGTTCCTTCCCTCTCAAAAAAGCTCTTCGCGAACTCCCTTGCCTTCTCAATGAGCGCCCTGCTCCTCTCATCGGGTATGAACTCCTCAAGCTTCATTCGACCACCACCGGCTACCTTTTGGTGTTGCTTATAAGGGTTTTCAGGAGCGAGAGAACCTTTGAGTGAACATCCATGTTGATACCATCAACGCTCACCTCTGCCCTCTTCGTGACGCCGTCTATTATTCCGGCTTCTGCAAGGGCTCTAACAATTTCAGCTTCATCAAAGTCCCTGAGCAGGTTTTCACTCTCTATCATGGAGGCCTCAGCGACTAGGCCGTAGGCACCCCAGTTGGAGACCGCTGAAGTTATTAGCCCGTCCGTCTCGACGACGCTCGCTATCTTATCTCCGTGGGGAATGTACCTTATGACGAGCTCCCTGACTTTTCCCATGCCTGCCTCGTTGCCCCCGTCACCTATCCCTATCGTGGGGATGCCGAGCTTCTTAGCCTCAACGACAACCCCATCAAAGGCGCCTCTTTTTAGTTCCAGCCCGCTCATGGAGTAGTACCTTCCATCGGCGCTCATTCCGGGCGTTTCGATTGCCACGATGAGGGAGTAGCTGGAAAGTCTCGGCCTCTCCACGAAGGAGTCCCAGAAGTCGGATAGGGCTTCTCTGACCTCGGGGTAAGTGAGTACTTCAGCCCTTCCGCCGAGTTTTTCAACCGCGAGGGCAATCGCTAAAGCCCCTGGAGGGCCGTCCGTCTCTGGAATATCGACGGGGGGTATTGGAAAGCCGGTTACGATGAGAACCCGCTCAAGGTTATTCAAAAACATAGTTGCAGAATTATGTAAGAAATTAAAGTTTTCCCGCCTGTAGTCGAGGTAGACCCTTAAGATGCCTCTGCCACCGACGTCCGTGTTTATCAGGTGGGCTATCATTCCTCCACCTCGTAGGCGATTATCCTAACCCTCTTTCCTTTCACGGCCTCCTTGAGCTTCCACCAGAGCTCAGTCGGCCCCTCCTGCCTGTGTACGAGCCTGTCGTTCTCCCTCAGCTTGACGGTCTTTTCCTTGTATTTGTAAAACATACCCTCGGCCTCGAAAACCTTCTTCATTCCAACCCCTCCAGTATTTTTCTCAGCTCATGAAGGGTTCTTATTTCATAGTCCGCGAAATGATGACCCTTTTCATCCGAGCGGTTGATCCAGACCGAGGTCATGCCAACGTTCTTGGCTCCATAAACGTCCTGAGTCAGCGAGTCCCCGACGAAAACGGCCTCTTCCGGCCGGGTGTTCAGGGACTCAATGGCCACGAGGAAAATCTTCGGGTCGGGCTTTATCGTTCTGGCATCTTCCCTCGTAACGACAACGTCGAAATATTCCCTTAGACCGGTAAGTTCGAGCTTTAGCCTCTGGTATGCCGGCCCGCTCGTGACGACGCCCAGCTTACAGCCCTCGGAACGGAGCCACTCAAGGGCTGGACGAGTGTCCGGGTAAACCTGCAGCTTGTGGGGGTACTTTCTTAGCAAATCCTCGTAGCGGAGGTTCAAATCAAACAGCTTGAAGAAGAAGTTCCAGTCATGCCAGTCGTAGGTGTCCCTCCTCACGAGTATCTCGGAGAGAAACCTCTTTCTGGCCTCCTCCTTGGTTACGCCCAGTTTCTTCGCAAGCTCGGCGTAGACCCAGGGGAGAAAGAGCTGGATCAGAGG
>NZ_JALTCZ010000008.1 GCF_027008145.1 Thermococcus sp.
GTGCTCAGGAAGAAGCAGAGAAGACCGGGAGGGCTGCCTAAGAAAGAGGAAGAGGAGACCGAGCTCTGAGGCAGCTTTTTAAATTCCTTCCCTCTTCTCTTTACGGTGTGGGTAATGTTCAGGTTCAAGCAGGTCATTGTCTCCCGGAAGGATCTGAAGCTCAGCAGGGGCAAGTTCGCCGTTCAGGTTGCCCACGGTGCCGTTACGGCAGCGATAAAGACCCAGAAGGAAAAGCCAGAGTGGTTTAGGGCCTGGTTTAAAGAGGGGCAGAAGAAAGTCGTCGTTAAAGCCGAGAACCTTGAGGAGCTCCTCCAGCTCAAGGAAAAGGCTGAAAAGCTCGACCTTCCGACGGCGCTGATCAGGGATGCCGGGTTAACCGAGATTCCCCCCGGGACCGTTACGGTTCTGGCCGTCGGCCCGGGCCCGGAGGAGCTGGTTGACAAGGTTACCGGCCATTTGAAGTTGGTGTGAGGCATGGACTACCGCGAGTTCTTTTCCCGCTTTAGGCATCTGAGCGGAAAGTCCGGAATAGGCGGGAAGATAAAGGCCCTCCCGGAGGATTTCGTGGTCATCGAAGAGTCCCTGCCTCAGATCTTCGAGGGGAGAAAGCAGGCGGTATTCCTCCTCAAGAAGAGGAACTGGGACACGATGGCGGTAATCAGGGAGATAGCCAAGAGGACGGGGATAAGCCACCGGGAGATAGGCTTCGCAGGGACCAAGGACAAGAGGGCGGTAACTTACCAGTACATAAGCGTGCCGGCGGGGGTGAAAGAGAAGGTTGAGGCCCTTCAAATAAGGGACGTTGAGCTTAGCTTTGTCTCATATGGAAGGTTCATCAAGCTCGGCCACCTTCTCGGCAACAGGTTTAGGATAATCGTGAAGGGAGTGGGCGAAGACGCTTTCGAGAGGACGAAGGAGATAGTAAGGGAACTCCGCGGAAAAGGGGGCTTTCCCAACTACTTCGGCTACCAGCGCTTCGGGGAGAGGCGCGTCGTCAACCACCTCGTCGGGAAGCTCCTCCTTCAGGGGAAGTTCGATGAAGCTGCGAAGCTCTTCATTGGGGAAGCTGACGGAACCATGGAAGGGGATGATGCCAGGAGGCACTTCTCGGAGGCGGGAGACGTTGAGCTAGCCCTCCGGGAGTTCCCCGGGTTTCTAAGGTACGAGAGAATGATGCTCCAGGTATATAAGAAGACTGGGAGCTGGAAGAGGGCATTCTTAGCTCTCCCAATGCCGATCCTCAGGATATTCGTCCACTCCTACCAGAGCTACCTCTTCAACCTCTACCTGTCGATGCGCATCGAGGAGGGACTGCCCCTTAACGAGGCCCTCGTTGGTGATATTGTGGTTCAGGTAAAAGGGGGAATCCCCCATCGCGACAGAACCTACCGCGTGACCGAGACGAACGTTAGCTTCGTGAACGAGAAGATAAAGCAAAGCCAGGCCATGGTCTCCGGGCCCCTCTTCGGATTCTTGATGAGGCGCGCGAAGGGTCTCCCTGGAAGGCTTGAGGAGGGGATCCTTGAGGAGGAGGGAATTTCCCTTGAAGCCTTTAAGAGGCTTCCAAAGTCCATGGCCGAACCCGGTGGCAGAAGAGAGCTCCTGATAAGACCCATCGGCCTTACCTACGGCTACATCCCGGGAACGGGCATCTGCCTCCGCTTTTTCCTGCCCAAGGGGGTCTATGCCACCAGCGTTTTGAGGGAGATTATGAAGGATCACTAACCAAAGGCTTATATCCATTCCTCCCCTTTTCGTTTCCAGGTGAAAGAAGTGGGGGTAAAGGTGATTTCTCTCGACATAGACGGCACGATTACCTATAGTGACAGGACGCTGAGCATAGAGGCACTGAAGGCGATAAGGCTCGCGGAAAATCTCGGTCTTCCAGTGATGCTCGTTACCGGCAACTCGGTTCCATTTGCGGAAGCCGCTGCGGTCTTTATCGGCACGAGCGGACCGGTTATTGCCGAGGACGGCGGGGCACTCTCCATTAAAAGCGAGGGGACGATGAGGAAGCGCGTTTTCCTAACAGACATGGACGAGGAATGGATCCTCTGGAGCGAGCTCAAAAAGCGCTTTCCTGAGGCGGAGCTGAGCTACTCGACGATGGAGAGGAAGGCCGGCCTCGTGATAACCCGGAAGGTTCCAGTTGAGGCCGTGAGGGGACTCATAGATGAACTCGGACTGAACCTTACCGCGGTAGATTCTGGCTTCGCAATACACGTCAAGAAGCCCTGGATCAACAAGGGGACAGGCATAGAGAAGGCCTGTGAGTTCCTCGGAATAAGCCCAAAAGAGGTTGCCCACGTCGGTGACGGCGAGAACGATTTGAGTGCCTTCCGTGTCGTAGGCTACCGCGTTGCAGTTGCCCAGGCCCCCGAGAGCCTTAAAGAGAATGCCGACTACGTCACGGAAAAGTCCTACGGCGATGGAGGAGCCGAGGCTATAATGTATATCCTGAAGAAGTTCGACTACCTCGGTGAGGGCTATGAAGATCAGGAAAGCGACCCTTGACGACATCAAAGTTATAGTTGACGTCCACACCGCCGGTGAAGACCTCTCCGGCCTTTCGTTGGGAGAGCGCTACCTCCACGGCGGCCCCTGGATGAGCGTTGAGACCTGTTCGGTCCACATAAACAACCTCCTCCTTGAGGGCCAGCTGCCGGTTGTTGCAGAACTCGACGGGAAGATTGTTGGAGAGGCAGAGGTCTTATTCTCAGAGGAGCCTCTTGGAGGGAAAACGAGAAGAATAGCGCACCTCGACGTCATCGAAGTTCACTCGGATTTCAGGAGGAGGGGAATTGGAAAGGCCCTCGTCGGGTTCATAGAAGAAGTCGCGAGGAAAGAAGGAGCCGAACTTTTAACCACCCAGCCGGACGAAGATGCAGTAGGCTTTTACAGAAAGCTGGGCTTGGATGAGCTTTTCTACGACGGCCTTCTCGTTGAAATCCCGACAACAAATTTCGAGCCAGCGGTTGTTGAACCCCTCCGCTACTTTCCGTGGGAGGCCGTTGAGTCCCTTGAGCTTGTCGCTGGCCGCTTCCAGAGTTCCTACGATATGTGGTTCTCAAGCTTCAGAGACCTCTTTGCTGGAATTCACGAGCTCATAGAGGCAGGGAGAGCAGGAAATTCTTACTACGTTCTAAAGTCCCTTCCCGGAAGGCCCGGAAAGGTGGCCCTCTTCCTCTGGGGTCTGAGGGAGGACGTTCCAAAAGCCGTTGCCAGGGCGGGAGAGCTGGGTTTTTGGAGGGTTCTGACGGTTCTCGATGGGGAAACCATGAAATCTTTGAAGGCGGAAAAGAAAGGGAAAGTGCCGATAATGGGAAAGGCCCTCACCTGAGGAACTCGAAGGCCAGAGCAACTTCCATTGCAGTACCAAGGTGGAGGACGCCTTCATCAACGTCAAAGCGCGGGTGGTGGTGGGGGTAGACTATTCCCTTTTCCTCGTTCCTTATGCCCAGCGTCAGGAAAGCTCCTGGCACTTTCTGGAGGTAGAAGGCGAAGTCCTCGGCGCCCATAGTCGGCTGAACGTTTCCATACTTGAGGCCGTACTTCTCGGCAACTTTCCTCGCGAAATCGGCCATTTTCTTCGAGTTTACCGTCGGAGGTGTCAGTTCCTCCACG
>NZ_JALTCZ010000009.1 GCF_027008145.1 Thermococcus sp.
GTTCTGACTGCGGTGTCGACGAGACCTTCCCTGCCACCCATGGCGTGGAAGAAGTATTCCTGTGGTGTTAAACCGCTCTTGTAGGAGTTGGTGACGAAGCCCTTGGCCCTTGCTCCTAGGTCGCCGGACTTGAAGTGGGTGAGAACCCTTCCGCGGTAGCCACGGTAGAGTCTCTTACCACGGATGGACTGCTGTCCGAGCATCGCCGCCATCTGGGTGATGTTGAGTATCTTACCCCTCGCTCCGGTCTTCGCCATTATCACAGCGTGGTTGCTCATGCCGAGGTACCTTTCGGCCACCTTACCGGCGTTGTCACGGGCCTCAGCCAAAACGGCCATTATCTTGCTCTCAAGGGTCTCCTCAAGGGTCTTGCCCGGCAGTGGTTCCAGCTCGCCGTTCCTGTAGGCCTCTATGAGCTTCCGGACCCTTTCCTCAGCCTCGCGGATTATCTCCTTTATTCTGTCGAGGGCCTCTCCCGGGAGGTCTTCGTCGTCTATGGCCGTTGTGAAGCCTTTGTGGGTTATCACCCATATAGCCAGTTTAGTGACTTGGTCGAGGAACTGCCTGGCCCTCTCTGGCCTGTACTCCCTAACTATTACGTCAAGGAGCCTTCCGTCTTCCCTGCCGTAGGCCTTTTTATCTATCGCACCGCTGAGGAGCTTCCCATTCTGGATGTAGACGAAGCCGTCGTAGGCAAGCCTCCTGACCTCCTCCTCGCTGGGGATAAGCTTCTCCTCGATGAGCTTCTCTAGGGCCTCGCACCTTTCAGGTTCGTCGCAGAGCTTGTTGCGGTACCAGATTGTGAGATCATTTGGCAGGAGGAGAGAGAATATCTTCTTCCCGCTCCAGAGCTGGACGCCGTTTTTAATTATGTCCGGCTCCGGGAGCTCGTCCACATCAACACCCGCGAACATGAGCATCTGCTCAACTTCGCTCCTCGTGAAGTACGCTCCCTCGCGCGTGAGGAGGTAGCCGCCGGAGATGTAGTCTTGTATTCCCGCTATGAGCGGACCACCGTAACGCGGTGAGATTATGTGGTTCTGCACCTCCATGAGTATCTTTGCCTCAGCTTGAGCCTCCTCAGTCTGGGGCACATGGAGGTTCATCTCGTCACCGTCGAAGTCCGCGTTGTAGGGTGGGCAGACTGCCAGGTTAAGGCGGAAGGTTCTGTAGGGCATCACCCTAACGCGGTGGGCCATTATACTCATCCTGTGCAGAGAGGGCTGTCTGTTGAAGAGGACGATGTCGCCGTCCTCGAGGTGCCTCTCGACCGTCCAGCCGACCTCGAGCTTTTCAGCTATCATCTCAAGGTTGCTCTCCATGAGTCGTATCCTTCTTCCTTCAGGGTCGATGACGTAGTTTGCTCCCGGGTACTTTTCCGGCCCGTTGAGAACCCTCTGCTTGAGCTTTTCAAAGTTGAAATCGGTTACCTTCTCCGGGACGGTGAGCTCCATGGCCACCGCTATGGGAACGCCGACCTCGTTGATGCTTATCATTGGATCTGGGCTTATGACAGTTCTTGCCGAGAAGTTGACGCGCTTACCGCTGAGGTTTCCACGGAAGCGACCTTCCTTACCCTTGAGGCGCTGTGCCAGCGTCTTCAGCGGTCTTCCGCTCTTGTGCTTGGCCGGCGGAATACCGGAGGTCTCGTTGTTGATGTAGGTTGTGACGTGATACTGGAGGAGATCCCAGAGGTCTTCTATGATGAGTTGTGGCGCTCCCGCCTCGATGTTGCTCTTGAGGCGGTTGTTTATTCTTATTATATCGACGAGCTTATGGGTGAGGTCGTCCTCCGCTCTGATGCCACTCTCAAGGGTTATTGAGGGCCTCATGGTAACGGGCGGAACTGGCAGAACCGTGAGAACCATCCACTCCGGTCTGGACTTCTCCGGATGCAGTCCGAGAAGTGGGAGGTCTTTGTCAGGTATCTTCTCAAGTCTCTCGCGGATCTCGCTGGGCATCATCCTGTGCTTGTACTCGTTGCCCTCTTCGTCCTTCCTGAGCTCCCAGTATATCGTCGGCCTCTCGAACTTTATCTGAAACTGCGGGGCACCGCAGTGGGGGCAGACCATCCTCTCCTTGGCCTTCTTGTGTATCTCCTTGATGAGCCTGTCCTTGGCCTTCTTCCTGTCTCCTATTACCTCGAACTTCTTCATGTACTCCTCTATCTCCTCGTCTGTCAGCTTTATCCTGCCGCACTCTCTGCAGGTGCTCTCTAGGACGCGGTAGATCGTCTTGGCAAAGCCAACGTGGATGACGGGCTTGGCAAGCTCTACGTGGCCGAAGTGGCCTGGGCATTCGCCGGCTCTGGCGCCGCAGGTCTCACACCTTAAACCAGGGTCTATAACGCCGAGGCGCTTGTCCATTAGACCTCCTTCGATCGGATAACCGTCATCGTCGTATGTATCTGGAACCGTTATCTCGGCGGCGCTCATCTTTCTGATTTCCTGGGGTGAGAGGATTCCAAACTCAATACTCCCGATGACCTTTTTCATTGACTGCATGGTCATCACACCCTATCCTTCAGCCTGAGGGAAGGCCTGATCACCATGGCCTTCAGCTCGTCGAGGAGAAGCTTAAACGCGTAGCTCATCTCGACCTTGCTTATCCTCTCCTCCTCACCGCAGACCGGGCAGTAGACCTTTCCTCTGCGCTTGTCCTCCAAGGCAAGGTGTCCACAGTTCTCGCAGACCCACACTTCCGTCTTGTCGCTCTCTTCGAGGAGACGCTCAATGAGCAACATTGCCGCGCCATGGCCAATGAGAACATCCCTCTCCATCTCACCGAACCTCAGGCCTCCCTCGCGGGCCCTTCCCTCGGTAGGTTGCTTGGTGAGCACCTGAACCGGGCCTCTTGAGCGTGCGTGCATCTTGTCCGCTACCATGTGGTGGAGCCTTTGGTAGTAGATAACGCCGACGAATACATCTGCTTCAAGTCTCCTGCCAGTTATGCCGTCGTACATGACTTCCCTTCCGCTGTGCTTAAAGCCGAGATCTTCTAGCTCCTTCCGGAGTTTTTCCTCCGGCTCGCCGATGAACGCTGTACCGTCAACGCGTCTGCCCTTGAGCGAGGCCACTTTTCCGCCTATGGCTTCAATCAGCTGTCCGACGGTCATACGGCTCGGGATACCGTGCGGGTTGACTATTAAATCTGGGACAATTCCGCTCTCGGTCCAGGGCATGTCCTCCTGCGGGACTATAAGGCCTATAACTCCCTTCTGGCCGTGCCTTGAGGCGAACTTGTCGCCGAGCTCGGGAATGCGGAGGTCTCTCACGGTGACCTTGACGAGTTTCGTTCCGTCTCCGCTCTCGGTGACTATAACCTTGTCAACGACGCCCTTCTCGCTCGGTCTAACGGGCACGCTGGTCTCGCGCCTTCCCTGAAGGGCCACCCCACCGAGACTGCTCTGCTCCTCAAGGAACCTCGGCGGGGAGGTTCTTCCAACGAGGACATCCTTTCCTTCGACCTTTGACTCTGGGAAGATTAAACCGTCCTGGTCGAGGTGGCGGTAGTATTTCTCACCGAGGTAGCCCTGAATTGTTGGATCTGGAACCTCGAAGTTGTCCTTCTGACCACCGAGGTAGCGCTTTTCCTCGGCCTCGTAGGTTCTGAAGAAGGTTG
>NZ_JALTCZ010000010.1 GCF_027008145.1 Thermococcus sp.
ATCCGAGAATCCTTGAGAGAGTTCTCCAGAGGTACATACCCTATGTTACCTTCTGGGGCTCCTTCACTCTGGCAGTGGTTGCTATACTGGCGGACTTCCTCGGGGCGCTCGGTACCGGAACGGGAATACTGCTGACGGTAGGCATACTCTATAGGTTCTACGAGGAGATAGCAAGGGAACAGGCGACTGAGATGTTCCCCGCCTTGAGAAAGTTCTTCGCGAAATGATTTCCCTTTTTGCAAAACCTTTTAAGTTTGCTTTTTTATTATCCTTGCAGAACCCCCTGGGTGAGGCTCATGCCGTTCGTAGTAATGATCACAGGTATCCCTGGAGTCGGAAAGAGCACCATAACCAGGATTGCCCTCAAGAGGACTAGGATCAAGTTCAGGCTCGTTAACTTTGGCGACCTCATGTTCGAAGAGGCCATAAAGGCTGGCCTCGTCAAGCACAGAGATGAGATGAGGAAGCTTGAACCGGGAGCCCAGAAGGAGCTACAGCTTAAAGCGGCTCAGAGGATAGTTGAGATAGCCCGCAAAGAGCCCGTATTGCTCGATACTCACGCGACCATAAAGACCCCCGTTGGGTATCTCCTCGGCTTTCCCAGGGAGGTCATTGAGGTTATAAACCCCAACTTCATAGTCATCATTGAGGCCACTCCAAGTGAGATCCTCGGAAGACGCCTCCGCGACCTCAAGAGGGACAGGGACGTCGAGACCGAGGGGCAGATAGAGAGACACCAAGATCTCAACAGGGCCGCGGCGATAAGCTATGCCATGCACTCAAACGCCCTCGTGAAGATAATTGAGAACCATGAGGACAAAGGTTTGGAGGAGGCTGTTAACGAGCTTGTAAAAGTACTTGATCTGGCGGTGGGAGAATATGAGTGAGGCGATATATCACTTCCTTGATGTCCTGTTCGGGCCCTTCATCATAAAGTACCACCCTATATGGGTGATAACTGTAGCGGGAGCGATAATCGGCGGTTTCTACACGCTGATATACTATTTCTTCACCGACATAGAAAAGCAGAAGAAGATACAGAAGCTCAGCAAGGAGCTCCAGAAGGAAATGCGTGAGGCACAGAAGAGCGGGGATGAGAAGAAGCTCCGCAAACTCCAGCAGAAGCAGATGGAGCTCATGAAGATGCAGGGTGAAGTGATGAAGCAAACGATGATCCCAATGATAATTACACTGCCCCTGTTCTGGGTATTCTTCGGATGGCTCAGGCGGTGGTACGTGGAAGTCGGGATAGCCAAGTTACCCTTCAACTTCTTCCTCTTCGACTGGTTCCACAAGATGTATCACTCCAACCTTCCACCCGATCAGCTTGGTTACCTCGGCTGGTACTTCCTCACGAGCTATGTCGTCGGCATGATACTGAGGAAGCTCCTGGACATGGGATAAATTTAAAAACGCTCCGCTGAAAGGGGTTGCGAGGTGAGAGCATGAAGCCGATGTACAGATCAAGGTCATGGAGAAGGAAGTACGTCCGCACTCCAGGCGGGAGGACGGTCATACACTTCGAGAGAAGGAAGCCGAAGATAGCCCACTGCGCCCTCTGCGGTAGACCGCTCAACGGCGTTCCTCGCGGAAGGTCGAGTGAACTCAGGAAGCTCCCCAAGACCAAGAAGAGGCCGGAGAGGCCCTACCCGAACCTCTGCCCGAGATGCATGAGGAAGGTCATGAAGGCCCAGGTAAGGGCCAGTATAGCCCTCTGAAGGTGTCCCCATGCCAAAGGGCTGCTTCGTCATAACAGTCAGTGGCCTTGCCGGTTCCGGAACTACCACACTCTGCCGGAACCTCTCCAGGCACTACGGTTTCAAGCACGTCTACGCTGGCTTGATATTCCGCCAGATGGCTAGGGAAATGGGCATGACCCTTGAGGAGTTCCAGAAATACGCTGAACTTCACCCGGAGATAGACAGAGAAGTTGACAGGAGACAGGTCGAGGCAGCCAAGGAGTGCAACGTCGTAATTGAAGGCCGTCTCGCCGGATGGATGGTCAAAAACGCCGATCTGAAAATCTGGCTTGATGCTCCAATAATGGAGCGGGCCAAGAGAGTCACGAGGAGAGAGGGCATCTCCGTTGAGGAGGCCTTCATTGAGATAGCCGAGAGGGAGAAGGGGAACAGGAAAAGGTATTTAAACCTCTACGGCATCGACATCGAGGACAAGTCAATTTACGATTTAATAATAAACACTGCGAAATGGGGTCCCGATGGGGTCTTCGCGATTGTGAAGGCCGCCATCGACCACCTTTACCCCGACGGCGACGCGGGGTCGGGCAGATACCCGGGCAACAAAAAGAAGAAGGAGGTGGGATGAATGCCTGCTGTGGACGTTGGAAGGATTGCCGTTGTTATCGCCGGAAGGAGGGCCGGGCAGAAGGTCGTCGTTGCGGACATAATCGACAGGAACTTCGTCCTTGTTACCGGCGCTGGACTCAACAAGGTCAAGCGCAGGAGGATGAACATCAAACACCTTGAGCCCCTTCCGGAGAAGGTAAACATCGCCAGAGGCGCCTCTGACGAGGAGATAAGGCAGGCCCTTGAGGGCGCTGGAATCAGCCTTGAGTGAGGCCTTCTGGCCTCATATTTCCTTCTGGCAGTTCTGCGGTGTTTCTTTGCACCTCGTTCTTGTCTGTCGCGGGCCGTTCATCTGAACTGGCATTTTCATGCGTTCCTCAGGTATTAGGTGAGTTTATAAAGGAGCATTCATAAGTTTAGCGGGGTGAGAGCATGAACCTCCATGCGGTTATATGGGAGGAAGAGGGGTTTTATGTTATACGGGAGGTCTTTACTGGGGTAACTACGCAGGGGGAGACCATAGAAGAAGCCATCAAAAACCTTCGGGAGGCGGTTGAGCTTTACCTCGAGGAGTTCCCAGAATTGAAGGAAGAACTTGAGAGAATAAACTTTGTGGGCGATTTCAATGTCCAGATTGCCGAGGCTCTCGGGTGAAGACGTGGTTAAAGTCCTTGTCTCAAAGTTCGGCTTTAGGGTATCTCGTCAGAAGGATAGCCATGTGATTCTTGTTAAACACGTTGGAGGTAGGAAAATCGGTACTGTGGTCCCGCTGCATCAAGAACTTAAGCTTGGAACATTAATGGGTGTTCTAAAACTTGCTGGAATTGGAAAGGACGAGTCTATCAAAGCGTTGGAAGATCCGTAAGGTGATGATCATGGCGAGGGACGAAGTCAGGAGGATTTTGCCTGCTGACATAAAGCGTGAAGTTCTGGTTAAAGACGAGAATGCCGAGACCAATCCCAAGTGGGGGTTTCCTCCTGAGAAAAGACCCATGGAAATGCACATCCAGTTCGGTATAATAAACCTCGACAAGCCGCCCGGTCCGACGAGCCACGAGGTGGTCGCGTGGATTAAAAGGCTCTTCAATCTGAAAAAAGCAGGCCACGGTGGAACCCTCGACCCGAAGGTGAGTGGCATTCTGCCGGTTGCGCTTGAGAGAGCCACGAGAGTAGTCCAGGCTCTTCTTCCAGCTGGAAAAGAGTACGTGGCTTTGATGCACCTCCACGGAGACGTTCCAGAGGACAAAATCAGGGCTGTAATGAGGGAGTTCCAGGGTGAGATAATCCAGAGGCCACCACTAAGGAG
>NZ_JALTCZ010000011.1 GCF_027008145.1 Thermococcus sp.
CGCTCGTCGATGTACGGGCCGCGCGGGTAGGCGAACTGCACAACCGGGAAGCCGAGATCGTGGGCGTAGCTCGCTATCTCCGCGAACTGGCGCATCATTATGTCCTCCTGTGAGGAGCCCCAGTAGACGGTCGCTGCTATGGCATCTGCCCCGAGCTTTATTGCATCCTCAACGTAGCCGAGCTGGCTCTGGAGGAGCTGGTCATTCTTCGGCCTGAGGTTGGTCTTGCTCGTGAGCTTTATCATGAGCCCCCTGTCCGGCTTGACCTCGTCCCCAGCAATCCTCGCTATCCCGGGGAGCATCATGACGCCGTCTATGCCAGCTCTGACGACCTTCCTTATGATTACCCTCGGGTTAACGTGCTCCCAGACCGGTTCGAAGTCGGTCGGCCCGTGCTCGAAGCCGTGATCCATCGCGAAGATTAAGGCCCTCCCGTCCCTGCGGAAGAACCTCCTCAGCCTTCTCTTGATCCCAATGCTCTGGTAGGCTTCCATACTAACCACCGTGAGTGATATATCCGTTGAGAATTTAAGGTTTTTCCCGCTAACCGTTTAAAGAAACGCACAGAAAGGTGAGTGATAGTTATGGAGTGGAAAACCATACGCCTTGAAGAGATCGGCTCGACCAACGACTACGCCAGGGACATCGCCCAGAAATCCCCAGAAGGGACCGTTGTCATAGCAAAGCGTCAGACTGCTGGGAGGGGGAGGAAGGGCAGAAAGTGGACTTCACCAGAGGGTGGGCTCTGGATGAGTGTCATCCTGAAGCCCGATAAGCCAGATCCGAGGCTTGTCTTCGTCGGTGCACTCGCTGTTCTCGATGCTCTAGCTGAGTTCGGGATAAGGGGATGGATTAAGTGGCCCAACGATATATGGGTCGGAGAGAGGAAGATAGCCGGAATCCTGACCGAGGGAAGGGCGGGGGAATTTGTGGTGATGGGGATCGGCCTGAACGTGAACAACAAGATACCAGAGGAGCTCGGGGAGACTGCGACATCAATGGCGAGGGTTCTCGGCAGGGAAATTTCCTTAGAAAAAGTTCTCTCGGCCCTCCTCAAGGCCCTTGAAGGGTGGTACAGGATCTTTAAGGAGGAGCCGTTGAGGGTGATAGAGGAAACTAGAAGGAGGACTCTAATCCTTGGAAAAGCTGTCAAAGTGATAAGGGATGGGGAGATTATCTCGGGGAGGGCCGCGGACATCCTAGAGGACGGCTCTCTGCTCCTCGAGACGCCCTCCGGGCTGAAGAGAATAATCCACGGCGACGTTTCGCTGAGGTTCTTTTAAGCCCATTTAGCCGGTAATTTTTGTCATTTCATCAAAATTTTCTGCAGAAGTTTAATATAATGGCTATTTTTAGCTTTAACTGCTGTCGCTTGAAAGGAGGTGCTTCAATGGGCCTGCTCAGGAGATACCTCGATTATCCGGTTCTGTGGAAGGATACTCTGGGGGCTGATACTCGGTGCAGTCTTCGGTCTGATAGTAGGCCACTATGGCTATGCTGGGGCTGTAAAAACATACATAAAGCCCTTCGGTGACCTCTTTGTTCGCCTGTTGAAGATGTTAGTGATGCCCATAGTTTTGGCTTCGCTCGTCGTCGGTGCGGCGAGCATAAGCCCCGCACGACTGGGGAGGGTAGGGGTTAAGATAGTGATCTACTACCTCCTAACGTCAGCAATGGCAGTTCTCTTCGGACTCATAGTAGGCAGGGCATTCAGGGTCGGAACAGGGATACACCTGGGAACCGGAGCTGGAAAGGCTATAGAGGCTAAACCGCCGTCACTTATCCAGACACTCCTGAACATCGTTCCAACTAACCCATTTGCTTCACTGGCCAAGGGCGAGGTTCTGCCTGTCATATTCTTTGCGATAATCCTGGGAATAGCTATAACTTACCTCACAAACAAGAACGATGAAAGGATCAAGTCGGCAGGCACGACGCTCTTCAGGTTCTTCGATGGCCTGGCTGAGGCGATGTACCTCATAGTTGGCGGCGTGATGCAGTATGCACCCATAGGTGTCTTTGCCCTCATCGCCTACGTTATGGCTGAGCAGGGGATCAAGGTCATAGGCCCCTTAGCGAAGGTCGTCGCCGCGGTTTACACAGGCTTAACGCTCCAAATACTACTCGTCTATTTCGTCCTGCTGAAGATCTTTGGATTAGACCCGATAAAGTTCATTAAGAAGGCGAAGGATGCGATGCTCACTGCCTTCGTTACAAGGAGCTCAAGCGGAACGCTGCCGGTAACTATGCGCGTCGCCGATGAGGGAATGGGCGTTGACAAGGGAATTTACTCCTTTACCCTTCCGCTTGGCGCAACAATAAACATGGACGGAACAGCCCTCTACCAGGGCGTTACAGTTCTGTTCGTGGCGAACGCCATAGGCCACCCGCTCACGCTTGGCCAACAGCTTGTCGTCGTTCTCACCGCAGTCCTAGCATCGATAGGAACTGCAGGAGTCCCGGGTGCTGGGGCAATAATGCTCGCGATGGTTCTCCAGAGCGTCGGCCTTAACCTCACCGCGGGAAGCCCGGTGGCTTTGGCATATGCAATGATACTCGGAATAGACGCAATACTCGACATGGGCAGAACCATGGTGAACGTCACCGGCGACCTCACCGGAACGACGATAGTCGCGAAGACCGAGGGCGAGCTGGACGAGTCCAAGTGGAAGTGATCCCCTTTCTTCCAAACTTTTTTGAACCCTTTGAGGAAATATTCTGGGCGATGAAGAGATTCATCCCTCCTGACGGGGACCCGCTCCCCCCGGGATGAAGATGCGGTCCCCCCTCGAGCCCTTTTTGGAGGTGAGAGCTTGGAGGTTGTAATGCCCGAGCTGGTACCCATTGAGATACCTCCCAACACTGTGATGCTCAAGGGACTTGATTGGGACTCCAACATCTATTTCGTAAGGAGTGGCCGGGAAGCCCTGATAGTGGACACCGGGACGGGAAAGAGGGCCAGGGACTACATAGGGCTTTTAGCGGGAGAGGGTTACCTCAATGGCCTCAGGGAAGTTGTGATATTCAACACCCACGAGCACTTCGACCACATCGGGGGCAACCTGACCTTCAAAAGCCTCCTTGAGGGCCTTGGAATCAAGGTCTCCTTTGCCACACACAGGATAGTCGCTGAAATCATTGAGCGGGGCCTCTCAGGGATAATCCTCGACCACGCCTACGGGGAACGCTTTAAGCCCCATGAAGTTCACATCAAGCTGAAGGACGGGGACGAGCTGAAGGTGGGGAAGCTGAGGTTAAATGTTATTCACACGCCCGGCCACACGGCGGGCAGTTCCTGCCTCTACCTCGATGGAGATACCAAACTGATGTTCACTGGAGACACAGTCTTCAACAGAGCGGTAGGAAGAATGAACCTGCCAACCGGGAGCTTGGATGAGCTCAGAAAGAGCCTCAGGAAGCTCACCGGGTTTGAGGTGGACTTTGGCCTCCCGGGCCATGGCTGGATTATAAAGGACTGGAAGGGAAACCTCAAGAGGGTGATGCCGTGAGGAAGGGCTCCGTCAAGGAGGTTCTTGCGAAGATAAAGTACGACCCTCGCGAGGACGAGAGTAACTACTACATCGTAATCGAGCACAGGGG
>NZ_JALTCZ010000012.1 GCF_027008145.1 Thermococcus sp.
TAGCGGAGAGGTTTTTGACTTGGTTGTAGAGGGCCTCGAAGGCGTTCAGCCTCTTCTGGAGCTCGGTGACGTTGTAGCCCTTCTCCTTCCCAAACTGTATCGCCTTCTGGGCTATCTCGATGCCCTTCTCTCCCTTCCTGAGGAAGGCGTTTACTATCCTGTCGGCATTCTTGTATGCCAGTTCCTCGCGAACCTTCTTAAACTCCTCGTCGAGGACTGCCTTCTTCTCTCTGAGGGTTTTGAGGTCTTCCCTGGCCCTTGTCAGGTTCTTCTCTTTGAGGTCGTTCAGGACGACCCTGTATGCTTGGACGGTCTCGTTGTAGGCCCTGCTCAGGTTGGTAACGTTAATTCCCTGCCTCTCCGCTAGCCTCATCGTCTTCCTGACAAAGGCGAGGTACCCGTTCATTCTCTCGACCTGTGCCCTGACATGTGCTCTAACCTCTCCCAGCCGTTCTCTGCCCTCCTTGAGCATTGAGAGTGCCCTCTTATAGTAGTGCATCGCCGTTAAGGAGTCGAGTATTGAGTTGCAGTAGTCGCTCTCGTTGTACTCCCTTAGGGCCTTCGACTTGTACCCCTCGGCCATTTCATAGTATCTGAGTATGCTTGAGTTCTGGGGGAGCTTGTTCTTAATGGGCTCAATCTTCTTCTCGGCGAAGTTGCTCAGCCTCTGGAGCTCTTTAATGAGCTGGGTCGCTATGACCTGCCCCCTGGTGGCGTTGTCAAAGAGCACAGAGGTGTTTCCAGTGGTGTTGGTTGCAGTCGTGTTCGTTGCGAGGCCTAGGGGTATGAGACTCCCCATCAGCAACAGGGCCACCGCCAGTGCCAGACTCCTTCTCATGTTGATCACCTTTACCAACTTGGACCAACCCCTATTTGAGGACTCCGGTGAAACGAACGTTCCAAAGGGTTTCATTTAATCAGAGTACCATTTGAATCTGGTTAATTGAGAAACAAATGGAAAGTTCAGAGTTTTAGCTCGACCCAGTTCTCTTTACCCTTCTTGTATACCCTCACGAGGCCTCTCTCGGCGAGTCTGTTGAACATCCTCCAGGCGGTGGTCTTTGGCAATCCGAGGGCTGTCCTAACTTCAGCTTGCCTCGCCCTGCCTCCCTGGCGGTGGATGTAGAGGAGCGCTTCCACCTCTTCATCGCTCAGGTCGAAGGCCTTTAGTTTCTTAAGAATCTCCCCCTCACCCTCGTTGCCCTGTTTCTCTTTTCTGAAGCTCTTCATAAGGAAGAAGGCAGTCCCGGCAAGGAATACCAGAGCAACCGCCCCGATCACCGGCCAGAGAGATGATGTTGAAGTTGGGCGTGGGCTGTTGCTCCGAGTTTCGTATGAACTTTGAGGCATGCTGGTTGTTGTCGTGGTTGACGTGGTCGTGGTGCTGGATACCGTGCTGGTCTCCGTTCTGGTTTCTGTTGTGGTTTTCGTTATTGGGAGGGGGAGGGTGTAGGAGATGCTCTGGTTCCCCGGGGGCATGGTTATTGAGTTCCCGGAGATTGCTCTGGGGACGTCGCTCAGGTCAACTATGACAGTTCCGGAGGGAAACATTACTGTCACAGGAACTGGAGAGCTAAAGCTCAGTGTCCACACGTCGCCCTGCTTCGATGTCAGCTCGGCGGTGAAGTAAGTAACGTTGAGAAGGCTCACATTGTCAGTCAGGTAGACTTCGACGGCACTCCCGTTCTGCTCGAAGGGGATGGGGTTTCCTTTCTCGTCAGTTACCGTTAGGGCCTCCACCTTTTTTGTCAGAAGGGGAACTTCAACGACGACCGTAATGTTTGAGGGAACGAAGAGCTCGGTAACCTTAACGTAGCCGGTGTTGTAGACCTCTATGTTTATCGATTTAAACGTCCCCTGCGCGCTCGCGGGGGGGAGGAGGATGAGGATGATTAACATAAGGATGAGGGCCTTTCTCATTCCACGCTACCTCCTGGAGGTTGTTTCTTAAGAAGTCCTTAAAAAGAAAACTGGGGGGTCAATGACCTCTCCCGTGTCCCCTTCCCCGGCTCTGATTCTGGCTCCTCCCACCGGGTTTTCTAGGTGGCCTCCAGGGTCCTCCACCGGCCTTCTTTTCCCTTTCAACGAGTCTCATTGTCCTCACAACTTCCATCCTCAGGCTCTTCAGTATCTCAAGGGCCTTCCAGGGGTTGTTCTCTTTGAGGGCCTCAAGGAGGAGGGCTTTCTTGCTCTCCAGTTCGACTATGCGCCCCTCTACCTCCGGATTGCTGGCGTTGAGTGCGGACAGCCTGGCTATGAGGAGATCAAGGGTCTTTAGCTGGGCCTTTACAAGCTTTGGAGCGTTCTTTTCAACTTCAACCTTCATCGAGATCCTCGTTGCTTCTTCAAGGCCCTTCCTTGCCCTGATCATTGCCTGAAGGTCGGCGCTGAGCGCCGTGTAGTTCTTTTCCTGAAGATCCTCTTTCACCTTCAGGAGTGTTCTCAGGGTCTCGTTGTAGTTCTCCTTCAGAAGGGCGCAGTCCCCCCTCCCTGGGCAGAGCCTTTTCATTGTCTTGTTGGCGTATTTTAGGGCGTGCTCCGTTATGTGGAGCTCAACGAGCGCCCTTGAAAGTACTTCCTCTGAGGAGGATTCACCAATATGTATGGAGACGAGCACGGCCTTGTAGAGGTGCATGGCTTTGATTGCAACCTTCATCGCCCCGGTGTAGTTCCTCTCGGAGTAGAGCCTCTCTGCCAGCCCCTTGAGCTCTGAGGCGTTCTGATAGAGTCCGGTTACGTTCGCCTGGCTCCTATTTACCAGCGATGAGACGTAACCGGCTGTCCTATTGAGTATCAGGAGTAACTCAAGCGACGCGATCTGGTTCCCTTCAGGGGCTTTTGTCCCCGCCCCCTGGGCGAGGGAAACCGGGAGCAGTGAAGCGATGAGCATCCCTGCTAGCAAAAGGGCTGGATAGACCTTTCTCACCTTTCCCCACCATTATCACTACTGTGTTTGGGGTTATTAAGGACACGGTGGAACGTCGGGGACGAAAACGTTTCAAACCGTTTCATTCAAATGCTGCCCCTCTTTCCTCCCTCTGATTTTGCCTCGCTGGCACAGCTTTTTCGGAAAAAGCCTATATAATTTGCCGTTCAAATCTGGAGTAGTGGTGGTGAGTGAAAAGGGGCCAGGGCGCGCTTGGATACCTCATTCTCATAGCGGCCGGCGCTGATGACCTTCTTCACGGTAAGGGTCATCGTGAACACCGCTGAATCGGTGCCAGAAGTGAGCGTCTGGACGGCTTGGGGAGCAAAGGTAATCATATATAAGGTTCACTACGACGCCGGCGGGCTCCTTATCCCCGACAGATGAGATCTGAACGACAAGTACGTCGTCTTGAAGAACATCGGCGGCAAGCCGGCCAACCTAACGGGCTGGAAGCTTATGGACAGCAGGAGGAACAGGAGGCACGCCTTTATTTTCCCGCCCTTTACCTTAAAACCCGGAGCAACTGTCACGGTTCACACAGGAAAAGGGGCCAATACGGACATAGACCTCTGCTGGGGTAAGAAGAGGCCCGTCTGGAACAACGGGGGTGACACAGCCTACCTCTATGACGCCCAGGGAAACCTCATTGAC
>NZ_JALTCZ010000013.1 GCF_027008145.1 Thermococcus sp.
ATTGAGGTGATATCCTTGGGTTTCCGTAGAACAGTGTTGTGTGGAAAGATGATAACATAGAATACCACAACGCCATACACGTGGTGTTTCCGTAGAACAGTGTTGTGTGGAAAGAACGTGGGCATATCTCCCGTTTGTGCGGAAAGCGACCTAGTTTCCGTAGAACAGTGTTGTGTGGAAAGTCCCGTCCAAACCTGCTGATGACTGCATCTATTAAACGGTTTCCGTAGAACAGTGTTGTGTGGAAAGATAGTCCTCTCGAAAATCCCACGCTGGCACGAGGAAGAGGTTTCCGTAGAACAGTGTTGTGTGGAAAGCTTTTGATGACGTGATAGAGCGCCTCGACAGCATAGAGTTTCCGTAGAACAGTGTTGTGTGGAAAGACTCCTTTTCGTCCCTCTTCCTGCTTCCGCTCGGCAAGGTTTCCGTAGAACAGTGTTGTGTGGAAAGGTGAGAGTGGCGAGACGATACAGGAAGGTTCGCCGGAGTTTCCGTAGAACAGTGTTGTGTGGAAAGGGGTTCCAGAAGTGCTCGCCTTTGATCACGAAGCCCTCGTTTCCGTAGAACAGTGTTGTGTGAAAACTACCAGGCCGAACATCCTTCGTGCACCTCCCAAAGGTTGATGTTTCCGTAGAACATATGTGTGGAAACTACATCTCTTTCCTGCGCCCAACTCCAGGATCTGCACGTTTCCGTAGAACATAATTGTGTGGAAATGGGACAAGCTCTACAACTATCTTTTTTCTCGGCCATAGTATTTCCGTAGATGGCCCTTTCCTATCCTCCTTCAGGTACCTCCCATGATGATAACCCTTTTATCGCTCGGTTCCGATAACCTGATGGTGAGGAAGATGTTCGCCGAGATACTGACGGTGGGGGATGAGCTCCTAACCGGCCACACCGTTGACAGCAACTCCGCATTCATAGGAAAGAAGCTGACCGAGAGGGGCTACTGGGTAAGGAGGAAAACTACCGTCGGCGACGACGTTGGGGAGATAGAGAAGGCCGTCAGGGAGATACTCTCGAGAAAACCCGAGGTTCTCGTCATAAGCGGTGGCCTCGGGCCGACCCACGACGACGTCACCATGCTCGCCGTTGCAAAGGCCCTCGGTAGAGATTTCGTCCTCTGCACAGGATGCCTTGAGAAAATCAAGGCCTTCTACGAGCGCCTTTACAGGGAGGGCTACATAGACGACCCAGCTTTAAATGAGGGGAGGAAGAAGATGGCCTACCTCCCTGATGGGGCTGAACCGCTTGAGAACAGCGAGGGTGCCGCTCCGGGAGCTTACATAGAGGCCGGCGGAACCAAGGTCTTCGTCCTCCCGGGGATGCCCCGCGAAATGAAGGTGATGCTCGAAAAGGAAGTCCTCCCGAGGCTCGGACAGCGGAAGTTCGTCCAGAGGAAGTTTCTGGCCGAGATAACCGACGAGAGCAAGCTCGCACCGGTTCTCACCGAGGCCGTGGAGAGATTCGGCGTCAGGATACACTCCTCGCCCAAGGGCTTTGGGAAGTTCATCGGGGTTATAATCTTCGCCGAGAGCGAGGAAGCTGCCGAGAAGGTTAAGGAGTTCATAGAGGGCGGCGGTGTGAAGCTTGAGGAGATGAAGATTTAGGCCTCGCCTATCATGGTCATTATCTTCCTGTGGAGACGCTTTATCATCTCCCTCCTGTCCTCCATCAAAACCACGTCGCTCGCCCCAATCGCTTCAAGATTGAATGCGAAGGGACTCGGAACCTCATGTCTCTCGAGAACCACCTTAATTTTCCCATCCCTCACCCAGCTCAGGAAGAGCTCTGCGTTCTCGACGTCCATCTTGTCCTCCATTATCTCGCGGTAGACCTCCCTGAGGAGCGGAAAGTCCGGATAGTTCTCCTTAAGGACTTTGAGAAGGGAAACCGCTATGACCTGTTGCCTTCCAAGCCTCTTGCTCCTCCCCACGTAGCGCCTGAGGATGAGCAACCCTCGGTTGGCCACGTGTCTGAAGCGCCTCTTCAAAAGCTCGGTGTTATCGAGGGCCTTCTTGAGAACCCCGCGGAGATCTTCAATCCGGAAGAGCTCCCTTATCTCATCCTCCGAGAGTTTAGCTTCCTTCGGAACCCTTAGGAGGAAGCCGTTGTCGTTTATCGCTATGCCAACGTTTACCTCCTTTCGCCTGCTTATCGCGTAGGCGAAGGCCCTGCTCAAGGCATCGTTTGCACGCCTTCCAATCAGGGTGTGGAAGAAGTACTCCCAGGTCTCCTCCTTCTCGACCTCCTCAACCAAAACCGTCTCGTCGTCGGGAACCGTCGAATATCTCGCCTGCTCGCGGAAGTAAGCTAAGATCGCCCTCGCGGCCCTCTCGTCTATTCCGTACTTCCGCATCAACCTCCTAACAGCGTCCCTTCTGCTGATGAGCCCCTTAACTTCCCTCCTAAAACGCTGTATGTCAAGGGCCAAATCGAAGCTGAGCGGGAGCATCTCCGAGAACCACGCGGGGATGGTCGGCCTCGCCCCCTCGCGGGAAACCACGTATATCCTGTTACCCCTGCTCTTCACGAACTCATAGGTTCTTCCCGCTAAGACAAATATGTCGCCAGGCATCAAGCGCTCCGCGAACTCCTCCTCGACGGTTCCAATCATCCTCTTGTCCATTGTGTAGACCCTAATCTTGGCCTCGTCTGGAATAGTGCCGGTGTTCATGTAGTATATTGCCCTCGTCATCTTGCCGCGCCTTCCGAAGCGGCCGTCCTCAAGCCATATCTTGGCGTAGACCTTCCTGTCTTCCAAGCCGGTGTATTCCCCAGCGAGATAGCGGAGGACGCTCATGAAGTCCTCGAAAGGAAGGTCGCGGTATGGATAGGCCCTCCTGACCACGCGGTAGGCTTCCTCGACCTCCCACATCTTGTTAAGGGCCATGCCGAGGAGGTGCTGGACGAGAACGTCGAGGGGGTTCTTCGGTATCTTAACGCGGTCAAGCCTCCTGTTCCGGGCGTTGTGCGCCAAAACCGTAACCTCGACGAGGTCGTCTCTGTCGAGGGCTATTATCACTCCCCTACTGACCTGGTGGAGCCTGTGGCCGGCTCTACCAATCCTCTGCAAGGCCCTATTCACGCTCTTCGGTGAGCCAATCAGGACGACGAGATCAATAGTTCCGATGTCTATTCCAAGCTCAAGGCTTGTCGAGCTGATTACCGCGTGGAGTTCTCCCCGCTTCAGCTTCTCCTCAACGTCTAACCTAACCTCCCTGGAGAGGCTGGAGTGGTGAGCTTCTATCAAACCTTCAAATTCCGGAAACCTCTTTTTCAGGTTGAAGGCTACCCTCTCCGCACCGCTCCTCGTGTTGGTAAAGATGAGCGTCGTTCTGTTCTCCCTTATCAGCTCGGCGAGCCGGTTGTAGAGGGCGTCGCTCAGAACGCTCGCCGGGGTGTAGATCAGATCCTCGACGACGCTCTCAACCCTTATCTCCGTCTGTTTGACAAAGCTGACGTCGACTATAAGGCCGGGCCTCGGCTTTCCGTTCTCAAAGCCAAAGACGAACTTGGCTATTTCCTCGAGCGGGTGTATCGTCGCGCTCAGACCTATCCTCACGAACTCCCTCTCCGCCATCTCCTGGAGCCTCTCAACGCTCAAAGCTAGGTGGGTTCCCCGCTTGTTCTCAGCTAAGGCATGAACCTCATCAATAATGAGGTACTTCACGGTTTTCAGTCTCTCGCGGAACTTGGGGGCGTTTAAAGCGATGGCAAGGCTTTCGGGGGTCGTTATTAGTATATGCGGCGGCTTCCTCACCATCTTGCTCTTCTCGTAGCCTGAGGTGTCGCTCGTCCTTATGCCCACCCTTATCTCTGGCAAATCGTAGCCGAGCTCCTTCGCGACTTCCTTTATCTCAGCCAGCGGACCCTCAAGGTTTCTCTTGATGTCGTTGTTGAGGGCCCTGAGAGGTGAGACATAGAGGACGTAGATTTTGTCCTCAAGGTTTCCCTCCTTTCCGAGCAAAATCAGTTCGTTTATAGCTGAGAGAAAAGCGGACAAGGTTTTTCCGGAGCCTGTTGGGGAAGATATCAGAACGTTCTCCCCCCTGTGAATTTCAACGACAGCATAGCGTTGGGGAGGGGTGAAGGTTTTGAATTTCCGCTTAAACCACTCCCTAACCGGCTCACTGAGGATTGAAAATATCTCCTCGTCCTCGTATTCCCTCTCGGCCCACCTTATCCTCTCCTCTACCATCGTGTCATCGTTTCCTTTTCGGTTTTTAAACTATTCGGTTTCCCTAATAAACTTTTTAAGTGGTTGATTGGAACTCAAGGTGGTGTAGTATGAACGTGAGGGAAAAGCTTAAGAGGATCTTAGCTGAGTTCAACAGGCTCCACGGCAGCGAGGCCAGTGCGAGGGTCGTTGAACTCGGGAGGGATGAGGTGATACTCGAGTTCGAGGGCTCCTTCTGCGCCACCTGCGGGTTATATGACTACTTCGATGACATCAAGTGGGAGGCTCTGGAGTTCGGCCTTGAGCTTGAGCCCATTGAGGTTCTTGAAGCTGTTGAGGACGACTTCGAGCACGGAAGATACGTTGTAAGATATAGGATTGGGAGAAAGCCAACGCTGAAGATGAGCGTTAAGGGTTAAAAGGATTCTCGGGAATTCTCGCCCATGAGTCTCCTTTACCTCGGGCTCGCACTCATCCTCCTCTGGGACGGCTACTTTTTCTTCAATTACATAATTAGTTTTTTCAAGCATTACAGAATCAAGGAATGGACTCCGGAGGTTTCCATATTGATTCCGGCCTACAACGAAGAAAGAAACATTCTGAAGGCAGTGCAATCGGCGCTGGGACAGGATTACCCCTATTTCGAGGTGGTTGTCATCGATGACGGGAGTAGGGATGATACATTTGGTGTCGCGAACTCTATACAAGACTCAAGGCTGAGGGTCTACAGGGTTGAACACGGGGGGAAAGCGAAAGCTCTCAACTTCGGTCTCTTAAGGGCAGGGGGAGAGGTTATAGTCACTACCGACGCGGACAGTACTCTGGAAAAACACGCCGTTAAAGAGCTTGTGAGGCGTTTCTACTCCGACGAAGTTCTCGCCGTCGGCGGTCAGGTTCGCGTCGTAGGGGGCTCCTTCCTTGAGAGGGCTCAAGATGTGGAGCACCTGAGGATTGCCATGTTCAGGCGTGCCAAAGAGCTCGACGATCTGAGCGTCGCCCCCGGACCTGTCTCAGCCTTCAGGCGAGATGCCCTCGAGAGGATAGGCGGTTTTGTCGAGGACACAGTTGAGGACTACGCTACCACAAAAGCCCTGAGGGGACTTGGAAAGGTCGTCTATGCCCCCAAAGCCAAGGCGTGGACGTCCATGCCCGTAGGGGTTGCCTCTCTCTGGAGGCAGAGGAAGCGCTGGTTCATCGGCGACCTGAGAAACCTTGGAGGCGGCTTTACCAAGGACTGGGCTTTTCTGCTCTTAGGAGACATTATGGCCATCCTAGACGTTATCATCCCACCCTTTCTCCTATTCACCGGAAATCTGCTCTTTCTTCTCTGGTGGGGGGGTGAGGCGATTACAATGCTCGTCCCGGTGGCAGTTGAAGGCGGGAAGCTCCTTGATGCCCTTTTGTTTCCAGTTTACCTCTGGTCCTGGGCCCTCTTTTACCTAGCCCTCCATCTCCACGGCTACGTGAGTATCCTCGGGGAAAAGATTTTTAAATAAATGCTCACATCTGAGCCACATAGACTATATAGACTATAGAGGTGAGTAGATGCTGGGGATCGGGGCAGTGGCTTTCTTTATGGCGTGGGCGGTAGGGGCAAACGACAGTCCCAAGGCCGTTGGAACGGCGGTAGGCTCGGGTATAATCGGCTTCAAGAGGGCTGTACTAGTTATAGCCGTCTTCACAACCATGGGCGCTCTCCTAGGGCACTCGGCTGTTCCTTCAACGGTGGGGGGCCTGGCTCGCGGTATGTCTACCGGAAACGTTGTTTTGGTTCTCTTCAGTGCCGCTTTGGCCGTTACGCTGGCGAGTCTTATTGGGATGCCCATCTCAACGACCCAGTCCATAATAGGGGCCCTCATTGGGGCTTCGCTTGCCCTCGGTCTGCCCGTGGATTGGGCAACGATTACGAAGATAGTCTCCGCATGGGTTATCTCCCCGGTTGTGGCGGGGCTCTTCTCGATAGTGGTCTACCGCCTCTACAGGCCAGTCCTCAGAAGAATAAAGGGCCTCAAAAACCTTGAACTCACCCAGAAGTGGCTCGTCTTCCTTGCCTCTGCCTACTCTGCCTTCAACCTGGGAACGAACGAGGTTTCAAATGTGATAGGGCTTGCAAAGGCCGGCGGCATATCAAACCCCAATGTCCCTCTGGCCCTTATAATGGCCTTTGGAACGCTCACTTTCAGCCACAAGGTCATGATAACGATCGGGAGGAACATAGCCCCCCTTGATCCCACATCGGCATTCTCAAGTCAGTTTGGGGCGTCGATAGCGGTTAATACCGCCAACCTCTTCGGTCTCCCGGTCAGCTCGGGACAGGCAGTAGTCGGCGCCATCAGTGGATTGAGCACATACAAGGGCGAAAGGATCAACAAAAAGGTTCTTATAGACATAGTCAAGAGCTGGGGTGAAGCACCCCTCCTTGCGGGAATCCTGTCGTTCATCTTCATAAAGCTCTTCTCCGGCTTAGGCTTTTAAAAGGCCTGATGTATCTCTCTGGGGGAGAAAGCATGGATTTCAGGTTTGAGGTCAAGGCACGGGATGCCTCTGGGAGGATAGGAAAGCTCACCGTTAACGGAAAAACTATAGAAACACCGGCCATAATGCCAGTGGTTAACCTGAAACAGCTCATAGTAACTCCGAAGGAGCTCATGAAGATGGGCTTCGGGATTGTTATCACGAACTCCTACATCATTTACAAGACGCCCGAGCTGAGGGAGAAAGCACTTGAGGTGGGAATTCACAGGCTACTCGATTACGACGGCATAGTTGAGGTCGATTCCGGTTCTTTCCAGCTCATGCGCTATGGCGGTGTCGATGTGACGAACCGCGAGATAATAGAATTTCAGCAGGGGATAGGTGTTGACATAGGCACCTTCCTCGATGTACCGACACCTCCAGACGCCCCGCGTGAGAAGGCCGAGGAAGACCTCAGGATAACGCTGGAGAGGGCTAAGGAAGCTGAGGAAATAAAGGGGATAGCCATGAACGCGGCCGTCCAGGGCTCAACTCACCTCGACCTGAGGATATATGCAGCTAAAAAGCTCAGCGAGATGGACTTCGAGATACATCCCATCGGTGCCGTCGTCCCGCTGATGGAGAGCTACCGCTACCGTGATTTAGTTGACGTCGTTATAGCATCAAAGCAAGGCCTCAGGCCGGACAGACCCGTCCATCTCTTTGGAGCCGGCCATCCCATGATATTTGCCCTGGCTGTTGCGATGGGGATTGACCTCTTCGACTCGGCCAGCTACGCCCTCTATGCTAAGGACGACCGCTACCTCACTCCAGAAGGAACGAAGAAGCTGGAGGAGCTGGACTACTTCCCCTGCTCATGCCCTATCTGCTCCCGCTACACACCCCGGGAGCTCCGCAAGATGCCGAGGGATGAGAGGACGAGACTTTTGGCTCTCCACAACCTCTGGGTTATTAGGGAGGAGCTCAACCGCGTTAAGCAGGCGATAAAGGAGGGAACCCTCTGGGAGCTTGTGGACGAGAGGGCTCGCTCCCATCCAAAGATGTTTGCCGCCTACAAACGCCTTTTGGAGTACAGAGAATATCTTGAGAAGAACGAGCCGGTCACAAAGGCCAGCGCATTCTTCAAGGTGAGCGAGGAATCCCTGAGGTGGCCCACAGCCATGAGGGCTAGGGAGAGGGCCGAGCGGGTTAGGAAAAAGTTCCCCGAGACGATAAGCCATCCGATATTTGGGGAGATTCCCAGATACCTAAGCCTGAGCTACCCCTTCGCTCAGAGCGAGGGAGAGGAGGACTTCATGATAAAGAAGCCCGGAAAGGAGAAGGTGAGGGAATACATCATGGCCATAGCTGAATACCAGTTCGGCGAAGGGGCTGAAGAGGCGTTCAAAGATGTCTCGATCGAGCTTTCGAAGAAGACAGGAATGCCGAGACAGATAAAGACCAAAGGTAAGCATCTCGCAACCTTCCGCGCCGAGGACGGTCTCTTAACGCTTGGAATAGAGGGGGCTAAAAAGCTCCACCAATTCTTACCCTTCCCGAGGATGCGCGTTGTTGTCAACGAAGATGCCGAGCCTTTCGCTAGGAAAGGGAAGAACGTCTTTGCAAAGTTCGTTGTCGATGCAGATCCAGAGATAAGACCCTACGATGAAGTTCTGGTGGTGAACGAGAGGGATGAGCTCCTGGCGACAGGTCAGACCCTCCTCAACGGCGAAGAGCTAAAGGTTTTCCAGAGCGGACTTGCAGTTAAGGTAAGGAGGGGCACCGGTTAAGTTCTCAGGGTTTCATTTCAAGTATTTTTTGTATCCCTTCTTTTTCAGCCAAGCCTTAACATCATTAGCAAGCCATCTAGGTGGGACGGGGTTTGCTGGAGACTCCCCATACTTTTCAAAGGTCTTCTCACAGTTTTTTCTGAAGTTCTTGCATAGGTAGTGGTAGCTGATAACAACAAGTAGGAGGTAGAACCTCCTCAAGAACCAGGAGGCGTTTTTACATTCTTCATCGTCCTTGCACTCCCTCTCATCCCTTAGAACCTTAAGATAGGGCTTCATTGCCAAGAAAGAGTCCAATATTAGCCCTCCGTACTGTTCCTGGATGAACCAGTCGCCGACAAAGTCGCGGTAAACAAAATACCCAACGCGGTTGAGCACCCTGCTTGCGGCACTTACTGCTTTTGTTTTTTCTTTATCTCTAAGGAACTCCTTCTTTGCGGCATCAACTAATTTTCCTTTGGAGATTTTCCCATCCTCAAGGTCTTTCATGTGCCACCCTTGGATCTTTCCTATGTTTTCTTTAAGCTCCCTGTTCATCATTCCGTAAACCTCACTTACGGCCTCAAAGTTAAGCTCCTTCAGGGCTATATCCAGTTCGTATATCGTAACGGCCATTATAACCGTGGCTATCGTCGAGGCGAGAGTTAGGATGGCGAGGGTCATGTTTACATCGCGAGTGATGGCCCATGTGATGGCAGTGGCTATGATTATCAGTGTGGCTGACACGAGTGCAAGTGTTTTTATCCTGTCCATGGGTAATCCCCTGCTTATTCTCCCGAAAAGGTTATAAATTTTCGTTGTCCCCTTAATCCGGGCGGGCCCGTGGTCTAGACTGGTTATGACGCCACCCTTACAAGGTGGAGGTCCGGGGTTCGAATCCCCGCGGGCCCACCAATACAAACTTCGCGCGAGCGAAGTTTGACCAAGGTTCGCATGTCGTTTTTTGAAGATTCTCAATTTTGAGGGGTTTACTTACTACTTGCCAGCTCTCAGTGTTTCACCTCAAGAATCACGCCCGAAGGGCGTTAAGAAAAGTTAAAACCTGTTTTAGCTTACTTTCCTTAGATCGCTCACCTATATACTGTTGTTTGTGAGAATAAAAAGTTAGAAAAGACCTAGTCAACCTTTTGCTTGGCAAAAGTTGCTATGGATACAGCCTGCTCGGTGTCCTCGGGAAGAGCGTAGCCCACTTCACGTGGTCGAGATTCAGCACCCACGCGACGAGCCTTTCCAGGCCAAGCCCGAAACCGCTGTGCGGAACGCTACCATACTTCCTCAGGTCTAGATACCACTCGTAGTCCTTTGGATCCATGCCCTCCTCTAGGATCCTCTGGACGAGCTTCTCATAGCTGTCCTCACGCTGAGAACCGCCGATGACCTCTCCATAACCTTCTGGAGCCAGCATGTCAGCGGCTAAAACCTTCCTCGGATCCTCGGGGTCTTCCTTCATGTAGAAGGCCTTGATGTGCTTTGGATAGCCGTAGACGAAGAAGGGACTCTCGAACTCCTGAGTTAGAACCCTCTCCTCATCGGCGCCCATATCCTCGCCCCATTCTATGTTGACTCCCCTCTTCTGGAGTGTCTCTATCGCCTCGTCGTAACTTATCCTCGGGAAGGGGGGCACTGTGTTCTTTAGAGTCTTCAAATCGTCCTTGCGGTAGAGCTCTATCTCGCTCCTCCTCAGCTCAAGGGTTCTCTGCACCATGTAACTGACGAGCTCCTCTTCGACCTTCATGATGTCCCAGAGGTCCATCCAAGCGGCTTCGAGCTCAAGGTGCCAGAACTCGGTGAGGTGCCTCCTCGTCCTGCTCTTCTCCGCCCTGAAGCTCGGTGTGAGGCTCCAGACCTTCTCAAGGCCGAAGATGGCAGCCTCAAGGTAGAGCTGGGCCGATTGGCTTAAATAAGCGGTCTTGTCGAAATATTTGAGCTTGAAAAGCGTGGCACCGCCTTCGACCGCCCCGGTGACGAGTATTGGTGGAAAGACTTCATACCATCCGTCCTGGAGGAGCCACTCCCTCGCGGCTTGCATAAGCGTGGCCTTGACCTTCATTATGCCCGCTACCTTCGGTGAGCGGAGGTGGAGGTGTCTAACGTCGAGCAGGAACTCTTGGCTTGCATCCTTTGTGATCGGGAAGAAGTCCACGTTCTGGATTATCTGAAGCTTATCGGCCTGAACTTCCGCAGCGGTTGGTGCGCGCGGGTCGGCCTTAACGGTTCCTTCGATTATCACGCTGGACTCAAGACCGAGCTTTCTGGCTTCTCTGTAAGCCTCTTCGTTTGTGCCCTTTGAAAAGACGACCTGAACGATTCCGCTCGAATCCCTGAGCACCACGAATACTTTCTTTCCTACTTCCCTCTTCCTGTAGACCCATCCGGCGAGCTTAACCCTTTTTCCTTCCATCTCGGGTTTAACATCGGCGCAGTAAACCTTATCTATCATAACACCACCTCCGAAAACTCCGGTGGGGGGTTTATAATGCTAACCTCAGAAGGGACGATTGAACCAGGGTGAGACTGCCCTCAGGTTTTCTTCTATCATGATCAGCCGTGACATGGTCTTCGCTACTCTTACTGGAATTTAAATCCTTTGGGCATTTTGAGGTCAATACGTCAAAATATTTAAGTATTGATCTGTCATAAAGCCAGCAGTGATGGCATGTTTGTTCTCATTAGAACTGTCGTTGACCACTCCGGTGTAAGACCCGGGACTGCCGTCATCGTGGATGGGGAGGGAATACGGGCTGTTGATTAGGTCTACGGAGGGAAGGACTACTTCATTCTGGCCCGGTTTCATAAACGCCCATACCCAACCCATGTGGCGAGGGCGAAGTTCAGAGACCAAGGGGATTTACCGATGGGAGAGTGGTTGGAGAGAGCCATATGGCCACTGTAGAGGGAATGAACCAGGAGGGAGATAAGGAGGTGGGCGGAGGTTGGAATCGGTGAGACCATTGTCAACGGCTCAACCACGATAAACGACCCTGTCCCTCTTCCCCTTCAGCTCGAAGGTGTACTTCTTTTTCTCGGCTCCGATGTCCCTGACATCTCTCCTAATGTAGTATCCAACAAGGAAATAGGCTATAACGAGGCTATAAGTAAGATAACAAAGCTCTCAGTGAAGCTGACCCCAAATCCGAGGAGGATTCCGAGAGTGGCGAAGGCAACACCTATCAGCGTTATGAAGGCCGTAACCATCATGTATCATGTTCTAGGAGTATTATGAGCAGGCCCTAGGATTAAGAGGGAGGGAGCTTCCATACCCCTCACTCCATCAGCTTTTTGAACTTCTCAATGTCTTCGGGGCTCATACCGCCTTCAATCTCTTGGGGCTCCCCCTTATCGCTGGGAGAGGCAGGGGGTATCGGGCGTCTCCCTGACCTTCTGGAGTATCCTGAGGAGGTCTATCAGCGGCTCCGTGTCACAGGGTACGATGAGGTTGCCGTACTTGACGAGATCAGAAAGCTTTTCAATGTACTGAAGGGTCAGGTACTTCTCGTCTGCCATCCTGAGCGCCTCAAGAACCTTCCTGATAGCCTGGGCCTGGCCCTCCGCGATGAGTATCTACCTCTGCTTCTCATCCTCGGCCCTTAAGATAGCCGCCTGCTTCTGGCCCTCAAGTAGAAAAGCGCCTCCTTGATGGCGCTTTC
>NZ_JALTCZ010000014.1 GCF_027008145.1 Thermococcus sp.
CAGCCCCGTTTTCACCGCACCAGACCCGGCGCATCCCGACCACGATGGCCTTTGGTAGGAATGGTTAATCAGCTTTTCCATGGGATGGGAGAATAGGGAAAGTGGAGAGAAAACTCAGAGCTTCCTTCCGACCTCGTAGCCCTCCTTTACGGCGCTGGCTATGTTCCTGACAGACTTGGCGTCCCCAATGATATGGTACTCAACGCCGTCTATGACGAAGGGCACGTAGGGCCTCATGCCGAAGGCCCCAACGATGACGTCGCACCTGATCATCTCCTTCTCCCCGGTTTCGGTGTTCTCGACGATTGCGTAGCCTTCTCCCGCTTCCACGAACCTCCTGTTGATAATTATGGGAATTTCTCTCTCCTCAAGCTCCCTCAGGAGGTAGCCACGGGTTATCCTCTCGACGTTAGGGAGTATCGCGGGACTGCGCTTGATTATCTTCACGCGGTTGTTGAACTCCGCTAGGTAGAGGGCCGTCTCTACCCCTACGAGTCCCCCGCCGCCGATGAGGACTTCTTTGCCCTCGACCTTCACCTCTCCCCTGAGGATTCTGTCGAAGGGAACTATAAGACCCCTCTCGCCGGAACACGGCAGGAACGGCTTCGCGCCGGTGGCCATTACCACGACCTCCGGGTTGAGCTTCATGATGTCATCTTTGGTGACTTTCCCTTCGTGGAGGTGGATGTTGGGTATCTCGGCTAAAACGTTGCGGTAGTACTCGATGAGCCAGCCTATCTTCTCCTTCCCCGGAGGAACCTTCGCGAGGACGAGCTGGCCGCCGAAGATCTCATAGAAGAGGTGAACCTCGTGCCCTCTGAGCGCCGCCACCCTCGCCGCCTCAAGTCCCCCTGGGCCGGCACCGATTATCGCCACAACGCGCTTCCTCGGAGCGGGGAAAATATCCTCCTCGTTCCCGACGTTGGCGTTGACGCCGCACCTTATCGGCCCCTTCTCGTCGTGGACTGCCTTGATGCACTCGCTGCACCCGATGCAGCGTCTTATGAGGTGCTCCTTTCCCTCGGCGACCTTCCTGACCCAGTCCGGGTCTGCTATTAAAGTCCTTCCAAGGACGACGAGGTCTGCCTGCCTCTCAAGAACCCTCTCTGCAACCGCCGGCTCCCTTATCATCCCCACTGCCGCCACCGGAACCGGTAGGGGCCTTATCTTCTCAGCCAGGTAGGCGCGCCAGGCCTGGGGATAGTGCATCGGCTCGAGGCGCTTCTCCTTCGGGCCGAGGCCTATATCTGCCTGTATCATGTCGTAGCCCGCTTTGGCAAGCTCCAGGGCTATCTCGCGCCCCATGCTCAGGTTTATACCACCCTCCAGGAAGTCATCCACCGCGAGCCTTATCGTAACCGGGAAGTCCCGGCCGCACTCCTTCGCTATGCGCTTCCTCACCTCAACCGCGAACCTCGTCGGCTCGCCCCACTCGTCGTCGCGGTGGTTGGTCAGCGGTGAGAGGAACTGGTTGATGAGGAGACCGTGAGCAGCTTGCACTTCGACCATGTCGAAGCCCGCTTCCATGGCCAATCTCGCGGAGTAGGCGAACTTCCCCACCAGCTCCTCCACCTTCTCAGGCGAGAGGTAATCAACTCCTATCTTCTTCCACCCCTCGTGGGCGAGCTCGATGGAGAGCTTAACCCCTTCGTGCTTGTGCACCTCGAAGGCCAGCCATTCCCAGTCCTTGAGGACGGCCTTTGAGTCTATCCTCGGCTGGAAGGGCATGTGCTTTCCTTCCGGGAAGTCTATAGAGGTGTTCTCGACGATTATCAGTCCAACACCACCCCTCGCGCGCCTCTCGTAGTGCCTGACGAACCTCTCGGTCAGCCTGCCGTTCTCCAGGGCGAAGTTCGTCGATATCGGCGGGAAAACTGCCCTGTTCATGAGACGAACCTTCCCGATGTCTATAGGCTCGAATAACCTAGGGTAATCTCCTTTCATTAGGGTCACCTAAAACCCGCTCTCTCCTGAATATATAAGCTTTAGTTCAATTGAGGTGCGGTTTATACGAAATATATTCCGCACATTTGTGTGGGCTCGAACGGCTTCCGACTTCTGGGCTACCCCAACCTTTTTAACTCCTGAAAAGATTTTCATTCCGGTGTGAAGGATGGAGAAGGCCATAGAAGCGGTCAACCTCACGAAATACTATGGCTCGTTCTTAGCGGTTGACGGCGTGAGCTTCTCCGTGGAGTCCGGTGAGGTCTTCGGCTTTCTCGGGCCTAATGGGGCGGGAAAAACCACGACGATAAGGATGCTGACCGGCATCCTCAAACCGAGCAGGGGAGAAGTGCGGGTTCTCGGCTATGACATGCTCGACGAACGCGAGAAGATAAGGGCGAGGGAGAGGATGGGGATCGTCCCCGAGATGGCGAACCCCTACGTTGACCTGACTGCGATGCAGAACCTCCGTCTGATGGGCGAGCTCTACGGCATGTCGCGGGCTGAAATAGAGAGACGCTCAGTCGAGCTCCTCAGGGAGTTTGACCTCTACGAGAAGCGGAATGCAAAGGTTAGGGGCTTCTCGAAGGGTATGAAACAGAGGTTGATCATCGCGATGGCTATGATAGCGGATCCAGAGCTTTACTTCCTGGATGAGCCGACGAGCGGCCTTGATGTCATAAGCGCACGCCTTATAAAGGACGTGATCAGGGAGGAGAAGAAGGCCGGAAAGACAATATTCCTGACGACACACAACATGGACGACGCCAACGAGCTCTGCGAGCGGATTGGGATAATCAGGCGAGGAAAGCTTATAGCGATAGACACGCCCGAAAAGCTGAAGCAGATCGTCAAGGGGCGCATCTCGGTGGAGGTGAGCTTCGAGCCTATGAAGTTTGACCCGTCGGTTCTCTCCTCCGCTTTAAAGGTCGAGACCATGGGCGACAAGGTGAAGATATACACCGACGACCCCGATACAACTGTTAAGGAGCTCGTCCGCCATGCGGAAGAGAAGAACCTCCGCATAGTCAGCCTTAGAACGCTCTCGCCCTCCTTAGAGGACGTTTTCATGGAGCTGATCGGTGGTAAGAATGATTGAGCAGCTGAAGCGCTCCTTCGCTATAGCCAAGAAGGACATGCTCATCTTCTACCTCAAGGGGCCTGTCGTTATAATGGGCCTTCTCTTTCCCTTCTTCCTCTTCTTAGCCTTCCTTATCGGTAGGAACCTCCCTCAGGACAGACTCTTCGTGGGCTTAACGGCGATGACTGCCTTCTTCACCTCCACGGCTGTCGGTCCGACGATAATCCCGTGGGAGTGCCGCGGAAGAACCTTCGAGAGGCTCATAACGGCTCCTGTATCGCTTACAACGGTGCTCCTCGGCGACTTTCAGGCGTCGTTCTACTTCGGCCTCGCGATAACCTTCGCCATAGCGATTCCCGCGATGCTATACCTCTCTGCCGTTCCGGGAATGGTGGTTTTTCTGAGCGCTACTCTCCTCGCGGTCGGAACCTTCTCAGCTATGACGGTTTTAATGTCTTCTTACCCGCCGACGG
>NZ_JALTCZ010000015.1 GCF_027008145.1 Thermococcus sp.
TGCCATGGAGGCCCCGACTCCGGCAAGTGCCTTCCTCCACGGTGCAGCGATGGTCGAGATGGGTGTCTACCTCGTCGCCAGGGTTCTTCAGTTTATAGGGCCCCTGCCAACGTGGGTCTTCTACTTTATGGCAATAATGGTCTCGGTAACACTCCTCATACCTATACTCAACTACCCCGTCCAGAAGGACGCCAAGAGGCTTTTGGCGTACTCAACCGTTGCCGAGGCAGGGGTAATGTTCGTTGGCCTGACCTTTGCCTCCCTCGGCCTCGGCGTAGGAATAAAGGCCGCGATGTTTCAGCTCACGACCCATGCCTTCGTCAAGGGACTGGGCTTCTTAACAGCCGGAACCTTCACATACTCCCTCGGAACCCTCGACCTGAGGAAGATAAGTGGCCTGAAGGAAATCCTCCCCATCAACGGCCTCGCGTGGAGCGTTGCACTGCTCGGCTTGGCTGGCCTGCCACCTATGGGCATAGCCTTCAGCAAGGCCGAGATGATAACCTCCCTGAAGGCCCTTGAGGTAAGCCCTCTCGCATGGCTCCCAATCCTGATGCTCCTCACCGACTCAGTTGTCTTCCTCTGGGTCGGGATGAGATGGACAACGAGGAACGTCTTCGGAAGGCCGAGCGTCCCGAGTGCCAGAACTCACTGGATAATCACAGCTTCCCTCGTGACCCTCATAATATTAACCCTCGTCTCGGCTTACCTAGCGTATCCCCTTGTTGAGGAGATAAACTTCTACTGGGGGGTCGGCCAGTGAGCCCGGTTTACCTCCTTGAACTGTCAATGGGACTCTTTTTCCTGGCGTCGCTCGTGGGTCTCTTCACCGGCAGGAGGGGAGCCTACCTGATAACCCTGCTCGCCTCGCTCGTCCTCTTCCCTGTGTCTGTGGAGGGGATAAGGGGTTTCAAAGGGGAGGTCTTTGACTTCCTGCCAACGAGCATAGCCGTTGACTCCTTCTCGGCCCTCTTTCTACTGGTTCTGGCCTTCGTATCCTCTGCCATCTCCCTCTATCTCCTAGACTACGAGGTCAAGGGCAGCAACCGCTTCCTATCCCTGGGGACGAACATGGCTCTCCTCTCGGCCGTTCTCTTCGTCTCCACCGACAACCTTGAGAGGCTGACCCTCGCCTACGAGCTCTTCGCGGTCTTCACGGCGGTCATCATTTTAGCCTCGGAGACCAGACGCTCAAGGAGGAGTGCGTGGCGCTACCTTGTGATGACTCAGGTCTTTGGTATAATACCCCTGCTTATAGCGACCGGCCTCGCCTACGGTGCCGTTGGAAGTCTCTACCACCTTACGATTCACGGGCTCAGAGAAAACATAGGAAAGCTCCCCGTCGGTCTCTGGTTGCTTTATGCTCTCTATCTCTCTGCTTCCCTCGTCAGGAGCGGGGCCTTTCCCTTCAACTTGTGGGTTCCGCGCGTTTACCGCTCGACACCGAGCCCCTTCGTCCCGGTCTTCATTATTGGGGAGGGTATCGGTCTCTATCTCCTCCTCAGGGCTGCTGTTTTCACACTTCCGCCTAACCGGGCTCTTGGCTATGCCGTGGCCTTCCTTGGGACAGTCACGACCTTCGCGACCCTTTACTCCTTCAGAGAAATAAGGCTGAAGAAGAAGTTCGCCTATCACAGCATAATGGACGTTGGCGTGTCATACTTCGCCCTCGGCGTTGCCCTCGTCCTCTGGGGCTCAATGGCCGGCACGGTGGTCCTCATAGGTGCCCTCCTCCATACCCTCTACCAGATCATCTACAAGAGCTCCATATTCTTCGGTCTTGGTGCCATAGAGCACTACGGAGAAGAGCCCAACATATGCTCCCTCCGGAAGCTCCTCAGGGGACACGTCATTTCCCTCTTAATAGCTCTCTCCGCCTTTTCGATGGCCAGCTTCCCGCCGCTGGCTTCCTTTGTGAGTAAGTGGCTGATCTACCAGGGGGCAATGTCGAGTGCTGACGTTCCCCTCTGGCTGATGGCGGTTACCGTGGCCTTTCTTGGTATCTTCCCTCTGGCCTCGGTACTCCAGATAAGGCGCATTAACAGGCTGCTCTGTAAGAGGGAAGTCGAGAGGGAGGAAATCCCTCTCCTGATAAGGGGTGTTACAGGACTCGTCTCGCTCACCGGCTTTATAGTAGCGGTGTTCCCATTCATGGTTCTCCCCTGGTTCACGGGTGCCCTTGAGGAGCTCCCGATACCCCTGCCCCACAGCCCGATGGAGCTCTTCTTTGCAAGTCCGTTCTCTTTCCTTGCCCTCGGCTTCCTAGCCCTGGGAGCGATAGCAGGCTGGAAGGTGGGGAAGGTCCCGACAGAGCGGGTCAGCGAGCTACTCCTGATATTCTACAACGTGGGTGACATACTCCAAGAGTCGGCGAATTTCTTCGTCGAGACTGGAAAGAGGGCCTATATAAATTACATCTTACCGGCCATAAAGGTCATTCCGGGGCACGAGCTCCCGCTCATTAAGGACTACGATGATGCCTTAGATTATCCGGTCAGGCACCTCGACGAGGCTATGTTCATGCCCATTATAGGGATCATCAAGAGACTTGCCCTCTGGGGAAGAAGTCAGGGGCTCGACATGAACGCCCTGATAAGCGGTTTTGCCGTAGTCATGGCCCTCTTAATAGTCCTCCTGGGGGTGTTCGCATGAACTTTGAAAGTGTTTTCCTCAACGTCCTGTACTTTGCGGCGGTTATATACACCTTTGCGTTCGTCCTCTACGGCATAAGAGCCATAAAGGGGCCAACAACAGCGGACATTATCTTAGCCGTTGACTGCCTCTCCTTCGATATGGCGGCCTTTATGGTGGTTCTTGGAATATACTTCAAGTCAATAATGCTCGCGAGCGGTGCAATAATTCTCTCCCTCTGGGCCTTTATGCTGGACATCTACTACACCAAATACGTCCTCTACGGGGAGGTGGAGGTATGATCATCGAGGAGGCTGTTTTCGTCATAGGCTCAATCGCAATCCTTCTTGGAGCTATCTACGACCTTATAGCGGCGATAGGTCTCCTCCGCTTCCCGGATTTTTACATGAGAACCCACGCAGCAACGGTGGGGACTATTGGCGGCGCTGCATTGCCAGTTTTCGGTGCAGGCCTTGTTGCCCTTGTCTATCACCCCCTCGGAAGCCAGAGGTTCTTCATGGCCGGCATAGCCTTCACCGTCGGAATCCTTATCCTCATAATCGCGCCCACAGGCTCTCACTCCCTCGTCTCGGCAGTCTACTTCGGGAAGGTCGGAAAGAAGCCAAAACTCGTCGTTGACCAGCTTGAGGAGGATCTGCCTAAGAGGAGTGATGTTGCGGAGCTTGTGAGGGAGCACGAGGAGCTCCCCGGCGAGGAAGAGGAGCCTAAGTTCTTCTTCAGGGGGATGAAGAGATGATAGAACTCCACCTCATAATCCTGGCGATAGTGGTTTCATTTGGTTTCGTCTTCAGCTATCTGGCAATGAAGGAGCACGACCTCCTGAAAGCCCTGGCTTTGAGCTCAGTCCAGTCTACCTTTTTCGCGCTGGGCTTTTACATTCTCGCCGCACCGGACATAGTTCTAGCGTATCTGGCGATAGCAGTTGGAGCCTACACCGCCCTCATTATCCTTGCGATAAGCAAGACCGAGCGCTACGAGGTGGGAGAATGAAGAGGGATGCAATCGTCGCGATTTTCTTCCTGCTCGCCTTCCTGTTTGTATCTTATGCAGTAACAGTCAAAAACGTCCTCGGCCTCGGGGAAGCTGAACTAAGACCCCTCGGCGAGTTCTACCTGAGCCACTCCTTCGCCCACGAGGGCCTAACCAGCCACAGCCCCGAGGTGGTTACGGCTATAGTTTGGAACTACCGCGGTTTCGATACGCTCTTCGAGACCTTCGTGTTCTTCTTAGCCATAATGGGTGCCCTAAGCGTCCTCAGGCTTACAGAGGAGCAGGCGAAGATTGTGAGGGAAATAGAGGGGAGGGAACCGCACAGGCGGATGGACATTATAGTTAGGGCAACTACCAAGCTCGTTGTCATAATGATAGTCTCAATCTCAGCGTCCATAGCACTCCACGGGCATATCACCCCTGGTGGTGGCTTCCAGGGGGGCTCGGCTATGGCTGTCGCTGCCCTGCTCCTATTTGCGGCCTTCAGCAAGTTCACCCTTGAGAGGAAGGGACTGACCCTGGGCCACACCATGTCGGCCTACGCCATCGGACTGGCTCTGATAATGGTGACCGTTTTAGCCCCCCTCTTCCTCTACGGTGGAAAAATCCTTGAGATAAACCTCCTGCCGGGTGAGATGGGTCTATTCAATCTCGACGTAGGTGAGTACACCGCTGTGACCTTCGGTTTCCTGACGGTGTTCCTGATTCTTGGAATACCCGAGTGGATCTTCAAAAACGTGCTCAGGAGGGAGATGAATGATTAGCTTTCTCTTGGCCTACATAACCCTCACCCTCTTTGCAATGATGTTCCTTGGCATCTATGGGGTAGCGACCCGCTCGAACCTGATCAAGAAAATCATCATGCTCAACATCATGGGTGATGCTATCAACATGCTCTTCATCCTCATCGGCTACCGTCTCGTCTTCCCTGTCTTCCCTCCGATATACGAGAAGCATATAACCTTCCGAGAGTTCCTTAGCAGGGCTGTTGACCCCGTTCCGCAGGCGCTGGTTCTGACTGCCGTCGTCATAGGCATGGCAATGAACATACTCCTCACGACCTACGCCATCCAGTTCTACCGCCTCCACGGGACGGTTGATGCCAGAGACATGGCAGAGATCCTCAGGGGTGAGGACGGATGAACCCGCTTGGGAGGTTTTCTCCGGCAACTTTCGCTGTAGTGCTGGCCGTTTACCTCTTCTACACCGGCTCGGCGAGTGAATACGACCTCATAACCGGCTCAATCGTTGCCCTAATGGTTTCCTTTCTCGTCGGGCACTGGCTTGTAGAGGACGAGCGTAAATTCTTCTCGCCGAGGAGGTGGTTCTACGCCGTAACCTACGGCCTCCGCTACTTCCTCGTAGAGGAGACCAAGACCCACATAGACGTTGCCAAGCGCGTCTTCACGCTGAGAGCCAACCCGGGAATAGTGAGAATCCCCCTGGATGTTGAGAGCGAGTACGGAAAGGTTCTCGTGGCAAACTCGATAACGAACACCCCCGGGACGATAGTCGTTGACATAAGCGACGACGGGAGGTGGCTCTACGTCCACTGGATAGATGTCTCGACACTCGACGAGGAGGAAGTAAAGGAGAATGTTGTTGCCTACTTTGAGGACTACGCGAAGAAAATGTTCGACTGAGGTGATAGAATGGAGGTTGGACTCGTCCCGATCATACCGCTCGGCTTCGCTTTCTTCCTCCCGTTTACAGCAATGATGACCGGAAGGAGAAGAAAGGTTGTCATCGGCTATGCTATCACGGCCCTTACCGTTGCGTTCCTCTCGGGTCTCTGGCTATTCAGGGAGGCCTTCTCATCGAGCGAACCGCTGGTGTACCCCTTCGGAAACTGGATTGCACCAGTAGGTATCGTCTTCGAGGTTGATAAGTTCTCCGCTACCTTCGTCCTAACTGTTACCTTTGGCTTTCTGCTGGCCGGCTTGTACTCAGCCCTCTACATAAGAACCCACGGACTGGAGTTCTTCTACACTTTCCTCCTCGGCCTTGAGGCGGGTGTCCTCGGGGCATTCATGACGGGTGACGCCTTCAACGCCTTCGTCATGCTTGAAGTTATAGGCGCGAGTGCCTACGCGATAGTAGGATTTTACCGCAACAGGAGCGAGGCTGTCGAGGGCGCCTTCAAGTACGGTGTAAGTGGTGCGGTCGCGACGAGCCTCTACTTCTTGGCTCTCGGTTTCATCTATGCCTCCTTCGGGACCCTCAACATGGCAAACCTCAGCGCCAAGTTCCACGGGATTAGCTTCCCCATTGCCACAAGGGTTCTCGGGGAGCCGGAGCTTGCACTTGCCCTCTTTTTCGCCCTCACCCTCTCGATGGTCATAGTGAAGAGCGCAATCTTTCCTGGCCACTACTGGCTTCCGAGTGCCTACAGAGGTGCTCCAATACCGGTCGGTGCTGTCCTGAGTGGCTTCGTCGAGGTCGTCGGTATTTACCTCCTGGCCAGATACACATATACCCTCTTCCACGGGCTACCCTTCTGGAACGCCCTCTCTATCGTCTTCTTCACCCTCGGCACTGCCACGGCCTTCCTTGGTTCGGTTATGATGCTCGTCCAGAGGGATGTGAAGGGGTTGATAGCCTACTCCACCATACTCCACATGGGCTACCTCTTCATGACCCTTGGGGTTGGGAGCAGGCTAGCCCTCCTCGCGGTGGACTTCCACATCGTCAACCACGCTATAGCGAAGATGCTCCTCTTCTTCACCACTGGAGCCTTTGTTTACAGGGCTGGCAGGACTGATATAGATGGACTGGCCGGGATTGGCAGGAGGATGCCCCTCACGGCTTTCCTCTTTGGGACGGCAGTCCTCAGCCTCGTGGGCGTTCCACCCCTCAACGTCTTCTTCAGCAAAATGCTCATCTACGGTGTCCTCCTTCAGGTAAGTCCGTGGCTCGCGTCGGTCGTAATCATAACGAGCGCCATAGCGGCGTGGGCCTACTTCAGGCTCTTCGTGACCCTGTGGCGCGGAAAGCCAAATGAGGGACACGGACATGAAGAACCTGAAGAGCGCGAAGAGGTGTGGGGGCTGGCATCAATAAGCCTCGTCCTGGCAATCTTTGTTATCGGCCTCGGCCTCTTCGCACCAGTTGTAATAGACAGGTACTTCCACCCTGCGGCGGTTCAGGCTATGGACTGGCAGGGCTACGTCGAGGCAGTCAGGAAGATCTCGGAACAGCTCTTAGCGGGCTGAGGGAAAGGGTTTTACGCCTTTCCTTCTTGATACATACGGTGATCCGATGGTTCCTCCAGTACCGATACGGAGGGGGTATCATCGAAAGCCCCCAAGACCCGAAGACGCTGAAAATGCTATAGAGCTCGTCAAACAGGCCCTTCCCCTCTTCATTGCCGGCAAACCTCTTGAGAGGCCCGACCATGTGGACGTTCCGGTTCTCTACTTGGGCTTCGCTATAGATGCCGTTCACTACGATCCCGCTATCGGTGGCCCGGCTCCCAAGGGTGCTCCCCCAGTCGAGAAAGCGTCCCCCGAGGAAGCGTTAGAGAGCATTTCAAGGGCACTCTCAGAGGCCCACGTCCTTGAGGGCGCGGAGTTCAGGGAACCTGAGGACTCCTGGGTCGTTCCCGTCTCTTGGAGGGGTTTAATCGTCCTCCACGTCAGGGTCTCGGCAGATGGGAAGAAGCTCATCCCCGATTATCACCTTACCGAAGAGGTGAGAAGACACGGCCTTTAAGGAATTTTTTAGGAGAGAATGGTTCCTCACGGGGCTTCTCTTTCTCTATGCTCTCCTCTGCCTAGTGGACACTTCCCTTCCGGAAATGACGCCCGGGCTGGTTGACTGGAAGAGTCTAGCGTTCATAACGGCACTCATGCTGACGTCAAAGGGGCTTGAACTCTCTGGAGTCTTCGGACGGCTCGCGCCCCGGCTTATTGCCCTCTCCAGAGGTTCGGAGGCGAGACTGACACTCATCCTCCTCCTGATGATTGCCCTGTCTTCTGCCTTCATAATGAACGATACCGCCATGCTGGTCTTCATACCCCTCATTGTGGAGCTCTCCAGGTTCTTGGGGCTTAACAGGGCAAGACTAGTAGTTCTCTCAGCCATAGCCGCTAACGTGGGTTCGGCACTGACACCCATAGGCAACCCCCAGAATATCATCATATGGAAAAACTATGGGGTTGGTTTTCTGGACTTTACGCTCCACATGATGCCCTTCGTCTCCATATGGTTTGGTGCTCTCCTGCTGGCCCTTCCAAGGGGTGGAAGGTTTGACCTCATGCCAATGCCTCCAGTTGCCCTGAGGAGCCATCTCCTCGTGCTCTCGGCAATTCTACTCGCCTCGAACATTGCCCTCGCCGAGACAGGGCACTACTACATCGCCTTCCTTTTGACTTCTGGGGCTTACCTTATAGCCGACCGGGAACCCTTTATGGCAGTGGACTGGGCGCTCGTCATGACCTTTGCCTTCATCTTCATTGACTTCAGAGAGCTGGCTCTGTTGCTCCCCCTCCACCCGCCATGCTCAGAGGAGGGGGTTGTGCTCTACTCTACCCTTCTAAGTCAGGTCATCGGAAACGTGCCCGCAACGGTGCTCCTTTCCACAAAAGAGGCCCTTTGGTTGCCTTTGGCTGTTGGTGTGAACGCAGGTGGTGTGGGTTTCATCACAGGCTCCCTGGCCAACCTCATCGCGGTCAGAGCGGGTCGGATAAGCCTCCAAGATTTTCACAGGCTTTCGGTTCCCTACTTCATTCTTTTCGTAGCAACATCGGTCGTGGCGTTTGCTTTTTAAACCGAGTCTCGGTTCTTAAACCATGCTCATCCACATCGGGATTGACGACACAGATTCACCCAACGGCATGTGCACGACCTACCTCGGCGCACTCCTCTATCGCGAGCTCTCAAGGATAGCAGAGCCCTTGGATTTGCCAAGGCTGATAAGGCTCAACCCCAACATCCCCTACAAAACCCGGGGCAATGGAGCGGTGGCAATGACCTTCGAGGCGGACGAAGATTCCATCCCCGAGATCAAGAACCTCGTACTCTTCTACGTCAACCAGCTCGCCGATTTCGAGCACGAGAACACGAACCCCGGCGTGGCCTTCCTTGAGGGTGATGTCCCGGGGGAGCTGAGAGAGTTCTCGCTTAAAGCATTGAGGGAGCACGTAACCATCGAGGAAGCTGAGAGGGTCGCTAGAGAGATCAGGGCCGAAACCTTCAGGTTCAAGCTCGGGAGGGGGATAATAGGCGCCCTCGCCTCGATAGGCTACCCGCTCAAGCGCTTCACCTACGAACTCTTAGCCTACCGTGAGCCCGAAAACTGGGGGACGCCGAGGAAGGTAAATCCCGATAGTGTCTTTTTGGGCGATAAGTGGGCCTACCCCTTCAGCTACGACAACGTTGACCCATGCAAGGGGAGCGTCCTCATAACGCCGCACGGCAAAGATCCCGTTCTGGTGGGAATTAGGGGAATTGACAAGGGCAAAGTCCTCCAAGTCTTCGAGCGTGTTGAATTCGGGGAGCCGGTCGCGTTCTATCAGATCTACAGGACCAACCAGAACACGGACGACCATCTAATTCCAAAGAAAATCGGCGAGCTCAAGCTGTATGACAGCGCGGTCGTTAGGGGGAGAGTTGTCGGCCCCTACTGGGAGCGCGGAAGGCACATCTTCTTCGAGCTGAAGGATGAGACCGGGAAGATTAGGGTTGCAGCATTCGAACCGACCAAGAAGTTCCGCAACTGGGTCAGGAAGCTCTTGCCCGGGGATGAGATTATAGTGGCTGGCGGTGTCAAGGAGCATGAAGGAATCTTAACGCTCAACTTAGAGAAGTTCTATCCGGTTAAGCTCGTCCCCAAAATCGAGTACCGGAAGCCGAAATGCCCGAAGTGCGGCGGGACGATGAAGAGCAAAGGGAATTATCTAAAGTGCAAGCGCTGCGGCTACAAGATGCCGAAGGAGTTAATCCCGATTGAGGTGCCCCGGGACTTAGAAAAAAAAATCTACGAGGTTCCACCAGACGCGAGAAAGCACCTGTCGAGGCCGTTGGTGCTGCCGGGAGGAGAGGAGAGGTTGCTTGAGCTTTTGTGAGTTCTGGCACCAAAAACCATTTATGCAATCCTGCCAAAAATTCCCTGGTGGTGGCGTCTCGGCCCTTTAGAGATGGCTGCATGAGGATACTTCTCTATGGCTCCCATGCTTGGGGAGAAACAACGGAGCGGAGCGACGTTGATATTTGACTGGTGAAGCCAAAACCGGGGGCTTACGAGAGGGTTCTTGAAAAGCTCGGTGGAAAGTACGACATGAAGGTCTTTGAGGAGCTTCCGCTCTACATCCAGATCGAGGTCATCAGAAGCCACAGAGTAATCTACGGCGACGAGCTTGAGCTTTCCGAGTACTTTTACAGGTTTAGGAAACTCTGGAAAGACATGGAGCACCGTGTGAATAAAAACCAGTTCAGGAGCGTGAGGGAGAAAGTAGGACTCAGGAGGCGTGCTCGTGAGAAGGCAGAGGTACTTGGAAAAGCTTGAGAAGTTTGAGGAGGAGTACGAGTTCATAAAAAGCCACGAGATAAAGGACGACGTCATGCTCAGGCGCTCCTGTATTCGCTCTAGGTGTGCGTGGACGTTGCCATGGACATCGTGGTCATGCTGACGAAGGACCTGGGCATAACGGTCGAGGACGACTACACGAACATAACGAGGCTTGAGGAGAAAGGCGTTCTCAGCGAGAATGATGCGTCGCTCCTGAGGGCGTACAACGGCCTGAGAAATGCGATAGTCCACAGGTATGACAAGTTCGATCTGCGCTCGGTCAAAGAGAGCCTAGATAGAATAGACGAACTGTATGGAGTAGTTTTGAAGCTCGTGGAAGCGTATGAGAGGCTAGAGGGCTAACTTAGAATCCCATTATGAACATCGTTCCTGCGCGGGGGCAATATGCATATCGTTCAGAAAAAGAACGAGGGGGGTTAATCCCGCATCACCTTCCATACCAGTAGCGGGAAGACGAGCGTGGCATCAGCCCATATCTCCACGTAGTCCGCCTTTGCCCTTATCTTGCCCCAGCTCACTCCTTCACTCGGCGGCGCGCCGCTCAGCGAGCCGTCCCACGGAACTGCCGTCGTCACGTAGATCGCGTAGTCCGTCCCCCCGCGGAAGAGGTTGGCGTTGATTATCGCATGCTTTGGCAGCGAGCCGCCGAGGATTATTGAGGCGGTCTCTTTAGCGGTAACGGCCAGGTTGTTGAGCTTGACTATGTCGTTGGCGATGTCTATGATCAGCTCCCTGTCACCTCTTTCTTCCTTGAAGAAGTAGAGCATGTCGCCGATGGAGCCGTCGGTGATGGCCGGACAGAATATCGGCACGTTCCTCCTGTAGGCCCAGTAGATTACGCTTTTTTCCTTCTCCTCTCCGAGCTTCTCGTCCATGTATTTTCCGAGCTCGTGGATGAACTCGCTCGCCGTTAGTGGCTTTCCGTGCTCCTTTTCCATCTCAAGGATTCTCTCGAAGAAGGGTATCATGTACTTCTCGAATTCGATATACCTGTCGTTGGGCACGAAGATGTTGCCTATCCTGTTGATGCCCTTCTCGCGCATCTCTGCATCGTTCACCTTCCAGTCGCCAAGGATGAAGGGCTTTAAAGCTTTAATGAAGTCCTCCTCGATGCCTCCAGCAGTGGTTACTATGACGTCAACCTTGCCCTCCTTAACGAGCCACGCGATGAGCTCCCTCAACCCAGAGGAGACTATGTTAGAAGTGTAGCCTAAGAAGACCCGGACTTCTTTTCCCTCGGCGCGCTTCTTTTCGACCTTCCTCCAGATCCCTATCGCCTTCCCGAGGTGGGTCGCCTGAAAGCCTATCCTCCCATAATAATCGAGCACTTCCTCAAGGCTTGAAACTCCATCCAGCCAAGGCCCCCCTATAGGAGTTCCCCCAACCTCTTCGCTTTCCTTGAGAACTATATCCTTCGGCCCGGTCATGGGTGAAGATTGGAGAGGGTAATTATAAACTTGTGCCCCAAGGGGGAGAAGAGGTGGCAGGTGTTACACCTCGATTACCCTAGTTTCAATAATCTCCTCGACGTTGTCCTTCAGGGCCTTGCTGATGAGGCAGTAACTGTGGGTGAGATCAACGAGCCTCCCTGCCTTGACCGCTTCTTCCTTGGGGAGCGAAAGCTCGATCGTGATTAGCATCTTCTCAAACTTAAAGCCCCCATCGCTGTCCCTGGCAAGGAGGGGCTTCACCGTAACCCTTATGCCCTTAGGATGCACTCTGAGCCTTTCACTTATACTGGTCATGGTGGTTATGAAGCACGCGGCCAACGCAGCGGGGAGCAACTGCTCGGGCCAGGTCACGTTTTCTGGCGCCCCCATCGGCGGGACTGAGAG
>NZ_JALTCZ010000016.1 GCF_027008145.1 Thermococcus sp.
CCCCTCTCGGAGGGCAGTACACCCGGGAACGCTGGCGGGCTTAACTTCCGGGGTCGAAACGAGACCGGGTGTGGCCCCGCCGCTATGGCCGCCGTGCCAATAACCCCTCCCGAAACGAATTTATAAACTTTACGGTAAACTTGGGACGATGGAGATGGAGGAGATACTCTCACTGCTGAGGAGGCCGAGGCCGCTGAGTCCTGACGAGAGGGCCAGGCACTTTCAGATTGAGGTTCAAGGGTGGAAGAACGGGGACGAGGTTGAAATTGGAGGCTTCTTCATAGCAAGAAAGCCTCCATACGCGCCGGACGATGCGGCCTATTACCTCCTCTCCCCCCTCCCTCAGGGAGAGCTGAAGGAGTGGAGGAAGCCAAAGATCTACGTCGTCCTGAAGATCACGGAGTCCAGCAGGGTAGATGCCGTCCAGAGCGGGACTTACGTGAGGGTTAAGGGCATTGCCGATGCTTACCGCTGGGGAACCCTCAGAATGCTCCATGTAATATCGATGAGAAAGGAAGAATACTCCGATTACTGGAAGGGCTTTAGAGAATACGCACTAACCGGAGAGGAGATAGAAGAACTGTTCTCATCGACAATCGAGGCACCCTACGACATGATGAAGGGGCTGGTGTATTCTTTCCTCAACGCGCCAACACTAATAGGCTCGAACCTCACGTGGTCTGAGGGAACGACGTTTTCGACCATCAAGGACGGGAGCGAGGTTTACTCCGCCTGGGAGGCTTTAAAGTACATCTACTCGATTCTCCCGCCGGAGATGAGACTGAGGAAAGAGAGGTGGGGCTGGACCACCGACGAGTTCTTAGACCTCGACTTCCGCCTCCGCGACCCGAACGAGGGAACAAAATACTACGTCCCTTCAAGGAAGGAGATGCTAGTCAGGGAGATACCGGCGCCGAGTTGGGCAAGGAAGTATTTCATCGAGAAGAGCGCGACGTTCCTTACGCCCAGGGCAGTCTTGAGGGCAAACGACGGAGTAGCAAGGCTCTCGGAGGTTCCCTTCATACTAAGCGAGCGCATCGCCTATGAAAGGAACAGGGAGCTTGAGCAGCTCGCGCCGAACCTCATAGCTACGCTCTTCGTAGCGGAGCAGAGGGTTCCGAGCCTCAACCTTGCTGAGCTTGAAGGTTATAGGAGGAGGTTCGAGACTTTTCTGGCAAAAAACCGTCGCGAATACGGCGAAATCTTTGAGGCGATGAAGATACGGGGCATGGTCTTTGAGACGGGCCTGAGGTACCAGCTAGGAGCGAGATTGCTCGGTTCGATGGCAAGGTTTAAGGGAAGGCTTACGAGGCCCCTCGTTAGCGACGTCATCCTTGTGCTCCAAGAGATACTTGACCTCTGGGTGAACGAACTGCCGGAGAGGGAGAGAGCAACCCTCCTCAGAACGTACAGACACTACGCTGGAAGGGACCGGCGCCTCTCGGTGGCCCTCTCGATATTCACCGATATAGAGGCCACGTCAAGTGATGGAACAGTCCAGAGAACCGAGTTTCTCAGGGCGCTGAGGGAGTACGGCTTTACCGAGAGGACAGCGAGGGAGATAATAGAGCACTTCATAGCCAAGGGCTACCTCTACGAGCCCATAGCCGGAAAGCTGAGGCTGGTGAGATGATGGGGAAGAAAACACTGAGGAAGAAGGAACAGAGGGAGAAGAAGAGGATAGCCAGGGAAAGGGTCGAAACGCTGTTCACACTCGCTGAGAGGGTTTTCCCATACAGTCCAGAGCTTGCGAACAGGTACGTAGAGATAGCCCTTGCGGTCCAGCAGAAGGCCAAGATAAGGCTCCCTAGGAAGTGGAAGCGCCGCTACTGCAAGAAGTGTCACTCCTTTCTCGTTCCAGGCAAAAACGCGAGGGTTCGCCTGAGGGGCAGACCTTATCCCCACGTAGTCGTCAAGTGCCTTAACTGCGGGCACATAATGCGCTACCCATACTTAAGGGAGAAAAAGGCGAGGAGAAAAGAAAGGAAGAATTAATCAATGCTTTCCGCTCCAGGTCTTGTTGGAGGTCTGGTTGCTTCCCCAGCGCGGGCCGTGCATCCAGCCCTTGTGCTTCTTCCTCATGAACTCCCTGAGTATTGCCCAATTCTGCTTGTAGAGTTCTCTCAGTTGCTTCTCAAGCTGGGTGAGTAGCTTAAGGGCCATACCGTCGTTGCCCTTCTTGAAGTACTCCTCAGCCTGGGTCAACATCTGGTTGTAGGGGGCCACGTTTACACCGGCCTTCTGGAGTATCTCTAGCTCAGCCTTGAGCCTCATCAGCCTGACCATTATTCCAAACTTGCCGTGGGTCATCTCCTTGACGAGGACAAAGTTTGTCCTCTTGAGGACGAACTGGCTTCTCACCTGAAGCCAGAGCAGCTTCTTGTAGGCCTGTGTTGTGTTCCCCGCCTGGAGAAGCTTATTCACCTCATCGAGGCCGGCACTGAGGTTCTGGGCGAGGCTGAGTAGCTCTGTCGAGTTGGTCATGTTGGCTATCTCCTCGATTCTCTCTATCCTGAGCTGGATGAGCTTCTCAAGGAACTGAACCTGGCCGGTGACGTTCACGGTTATATCAACAGCACTCGAATTGTGGCGGAAGAGCTGTTTCATCAGGCCCTTGGCAAGGCCCTTGCTCACGGGAGTGTTGACGACGATGGCCTTCCTTATGGTTATGGTCTTGTTGAGCTTGTTTATGGAGACCGTCTTGTTGACGTAAACAACGATCCCTCCCTTCTGGATTGCTATCTTAACGGCCTCCTGAATAGCAACGGTGTCGTTGCCGGGGGCAAATACAGTTACGTTATCCTTCTTGAGGAGTCCCTTGCCCTTGGCCATCTCAAGGGCTATGAGGTTCGTCTCGTACCTGTTTATCCCTCCCCAGCGATAGACGGTTATGTTGTATCCCTGGAGGTCGGTGACGTACTGGTTAACGACCGCCATGGGACCACCTATTATTATAACTTGATCTGGCGCGTAGCTCAATATCTCCGCCGTAACGTTGGGTTCATAGATGCCCCAGGGGGTCGTCACTATTACCCCACCCGTGGCGTTTGCAAGCAACTTGGCGACGCCACTGTCGGCGGTGTTGTCGCTCACCAGTATGACGGTCACCGCTTTCTGGCTTCCGGTTGAGGCCGCACTGACCCCCGCAGCCCCAAAGGCCATGCCAATCAGCAGCAGTCCTATGACTGTTGCCACCCACTTTTTCCACACCATATCAATCACCTCGCTTTTGGTTATGAAAAAAGCCCTATTTAAGCTTTTTTCAGGAAATGGAGGAACAATAATGGAATTTAGTGGAAAAACGGATTCTTCAGGCCGTTTCTAACTTTTCCCGGATGAAAAAAGAAGGGTTCATATCGTTCCAAAACGTTCCAAAAGGCATGACTAACCCCCACCGGCTCGACTGGAAAATAACAGCCTTTAAAATCTTAGAAGGGGTGTTATTCTTCCAGTATGGCAACGGCCCTCACAGG
>NZ_JALTCZ010000017.1 GCF_027008145.1 Thermococcus sp.
GCCTTTCTCTTCCCCCTCCTGCTGGCGTTGAAAGATGGAACTCCAGTCAGTCCTTTCCTCATTCCGTTTGTTCTGAGTTTGGTTATTGGCCTCTTCCTCCGCCTGCTCGACAGGAACCCGGAGATAGGAATTAAAGAAGCTTTTTTCTTGGTCTCGGTTGCATGGCTGGCCGTTGCGGCCATAGGTGCCCTGCCATACATTCTCTCCGGAAAGACCTCCCTCGCGAATCCCGTGAACGCGCTCTTTGAGAGTATGAGCGGTTTTACTACCACCGGGGCCACCGTCCTCAACAACTTTTCAGGGCTACCTGAGCCCGTGCTCTTCTGGCGCCAGTTTACTCAGTGGCTCGGTGGGATGGGGATAGTTGTTCTGGCAATAGCGATACTTCCAAGGCTCAGCGTCGGTGGCGCCGAACTCATGAGCCTTGAGGCTCCGGGACCGCAGTTCCAGAAACTTACTCCCCACATAAGGCAGACCGCCAGGATATTCTGGGCGATCTACTTGGCACTGACATTTCTCGAAACCGCCGTGCTAATGGTTCTCCACTACATCGGGATGGCACCCAGGATGACCCCCTACATGGCGCTCGTCCACTCCTTCACAACGATGAGTACCGGCGGCTTTTCTCCCCTGGCTGCCTCTATAGAGGCTTTTTCTCCCGCGGTTCAGTGGGTGGTGATAATCTTCATGGTGCTCGCCGGGGCTAATTTTGCCCTCTTCTGGTACCTCCTGAGGAGGGACTTGAGGATTTTCAGAAACGAGGAGTTCCGGGCCTACATTCTGGTGCTCGTTGCGGTCTCCCTTCTCATTGTCCCAATGCTTATGAGACAATATGGGTTCTCCCCACTCACGGCTCTCAGGCAGGCCCTCTTTCAGGTGGCGTCGATAGTAACTACGACCGGCTACGCTACTATGAACTTTGCCCAATGGACATTACCGGCTCAGGCAGTTCTCTTCTTCGCCATGTTCATTGGTGGTTCCAGTGGTTCCACGGCGGGTTCAATTAAAGTGATCCGCTGGATTATAGGGCTGAAAGCCCTTAGGAGGGAGCTTTTCCAGGCCTTTCATCCCGGTGTCGTGAAGCCCGTTAAACTGGGTGGAAAGCCCGTTGAGGAGCGCTCTATAAGAGGTGTTTTGGCCTTTATCGTCCTCTACATACTGGTGTTCCTGCTCGCGTGGCTCTTCGTCATGCTCAATGGGACTACCAACGGGGCCCAGCTCAGCATCGCAGACTCTATGAGCGCCGTTGCGGCAACTCTTGGGAACATAGGGCCAGGCATTGGAGCCGTTGGTCCAATGGCCAACTACCTCATCTTTCCCCCTTCCACCAGACTCCTTATGTTCTTCCTGATGTGGCTGGGTAGGCTTGAGATAGTGACGGCCCTCGTCCTTTTCACCAGGGGCTACTGGAAGTGGTGATTTTTTACCTCTTTTTAAATTCAAGCCTCGTCCTTCAGGCTGGGGGAGGTTAGGAAAAGGCTTATTAATACCCATGCAATTTAATTTTCATAGGTGTGAACAGACAACCGGGTGACAGGTATGGGTGACGTTTACGAGAGGCTTGAGGCCCTCCTCCGCTCCCTGGGTGTCAAGAAGGCCGAGCTGAAGATATACCGTCTCCTGCTGGAAAAGAGAAGACCCATGAGGGTAACCGAGATAGTAAACGAACTGGGTATAAGCGAGCGCTCGGTCAGGGAGCACGTCCTGAGCCTCTATCGGAAAGGAATCCTCAGGCGTGAGCTCGTACAGCAAGGCTGGCTCGGCTACACCTACAGTGCGGTCTCCCCAGGTGAGCTCCTGGAGCACATAAAGGCCAGCATACTGAAAAAGATAAACGAGCTGGAGCAGGAGTTCAGAGGCTCTAAGAACTGAGTGAGACTACCCCTGTTCCCGCGAGGATCTCAATAAGCTTTTCAAGCTTCTCCTTCTCCACCCCATTGTATTCCTCCTCAAGTGCCTTTAACGCCCTCTCCCTCTCCAGGGTTTCGCCGAGCATTAGCAACTCGTGGAGTTGCGTGTAGAGCTTCCTTTCCTTAGTTAGCTGTTTGAACGTCCTCCAGTCGGCTTTCCGTGCCTTTAGGAGCCTCTCGTTCAGCACTCCCTTGAGTTTCCACTCCAGCCAGGGTTCGCTTTTGAATTCGTGTCCCATGTTTGTTCCCAGATAGGCCGAGTCTCTGGCGAGACCCCTCAGGACGAGCCTCTCCGCTTCCTCGGTGTCGTGCTCCATCGAGAGCTCCCCTAGAACCTTTAGGGAGTAGGCACGGCTGAAGCGCCTGAGCTCCTCCTCATCTCCTTCAGCTAGGGCCAGTGCCGTCGCTAGAACCGCCCTTCCGATTATCCCAATGGTTCCCAGGCTTAGCTTCTCAACGCTATCCTCGCTGGAGTGGTAGAAGCGGTCGGGCCACGTTATGGGCATCACAGCTGGAACGCCGAAAAAGTTCAGGACGTCGTGGTCACTTCCTATCTCATAGTGGTAGACCCTGAAGGGCATCACCGGCATCGGGCTCCCGGAGAAGCTCGAACCCTGGGAGTTCGAGGCCTCAAGGTAAGCCTCAAGAAGGCCGGAAACCACAGAGAACCTAGAGAGGGGTGTCCTAACGAGCATAAGTGTGGAGCCGGAACGGTCGGGGCTTCCGGCGACCATGTCTAGGTTTATTGAGGTGTAGTAGTCATCAACACCGAAGGTCTCGATAAACGCCTGCGTCCCGTGGTACTCTGGAACCCAGAGAAAGGCGAAGCCGAAGCGGGATGAACTCCTATGTGCCTCGCTCAGGGCGCGCGCCAGCTCTATCAGCATCGCACTTCCGGAAGCGTTGTCGTTTGCTCCGGGCTTGGGGTGGCAGATGTGGGCTGTGAAGAGGACGTAAGGTGGCTCCCCGACCTTGGCTAGTACCATTGGGAGGTCTTCCCTATCTTTCACCTCGCTCTCGACGTTTATTCTGGCCCTAACCCCACCGTTCAGGGCTTTTCTAATTAGCTCCCGAGCGACATCTTCCGGAACGGCAACGGCAGGTATTTCCGCCCATTCCATGTCATCCTTCGTCAGGAAAAGCCCGATGTAGGGGAATGCCTTTCTGCTGCTCTCCCTGTAGGCTATGAAGCCCTTTGCCCCCTCCTCATTGGCCCTTCTGTAGGCATCTCTCCAGTCCTTTCCAACGAGGACAACCTTTTCTTCGGCCATTTTCCAGTCCTCATCCCTCAGGATTGGTAGAACATCACCCTCAGCCTCCCCTGGTGGGGAGTGGGCCATCACTAGGAGTGGGCTCTCCTCAGTTGTCAGCTTCTTCTCCCCGAGCAGGGCGCTTCCACCCCCAAGCCGCCACGCTATGGGGGACTGAAGGGTTAGATGCCAGCTTCTGCCGTCGTATCTTCCTCTGTGCAACTCGACCTCCACTCCAAGTTCATCAACAAAGTCCCTCACGAGGAGGGCAGCATCGACGAGCTCCCTCGACCCCTGTATTCTGTGGAACTTCCCTATCTCACTAACGTAGTAGAGGACGCTTTCGGCCCGGAACTTCGCCCGGTCAAAGAACCGCTTCATAAGATCACCAGAAGAATAAGGGAGGAAGGACTTAAATGCTTACCTTCTGAAAACCTCACCCTTCAGGTCGGAGGAGGTCAGCCCCAAGTAACGTGCCTGTTGAAGATGAAGCGAACCACGAAGGAGAGCACTATGCCCACGAGATTCGCGAGGAGGTAGTGCATTCCAATCCAGACTAGAATTGCATAAACGAGCCACTGGAAGAGCGCTCCGGTAAGTGCGGCCGCGTGAAAGCTCAGCAGCCTCTGGAGGAGCGGTCTTTTCCTGAGGTCGCGGAACGTCCAGATGTCGTTCCAGAGGAAGTTGTTGAGTATCGCCAGCTCGGTGGCAGGTATGTTGGCGATGTACTTGTCCCAGCTGAGGTGAACGAAGGCCCAGAGGAATCCCTCGTTGACGAGAACCCCTGAGAGTCCGACCAGACTGAACTTGAGGAGCCTGTCCAGTTCTCCCTCCCAGCGCATCAGCCTGTAGAGGTGCCTGATGTAGTTGAACATTGTCCTTCCGCTGAGCTTGCTCTCCCCCGCTCTCCTGAGGCCAAAGGTAAATGGTACCTCGACGACCCTCTTATAGTTACCCTTGATGAGTACCTCAAGGAGTATCTTGAAGCCAACAGGGTTTAGCTCTGCCTTCTCAACGACCCCCCTCCTGAGGGCGAAGAAACCGCTCACCGGGTCTCTAACGTTTCTTATCTTTGGCAGGGCCAGCCTGCCGAGCATTATCGCCCCCTTCGAGACGAGCTTTCTGTACCAGTACCAGTTCTTCACTCTTCCTCCGGGAACGTAGCGGCTGGCTACGGCTATGTCGGCCCCTTTCTCTATCTCCTTCAGCAGGCTCGGGATGACCTCCGGCGGATGTTGCAGGTCGGCGTCCATGACGACGAAGACGTCTCCGCTGGCCTCTTTGAAGCCCCTTATTACAGCTGAAGAGAGACCCTTCTCCTCGGTTCTCCTTATTACCCTGACGTTGTATTTCTCCGAGAGTTCCTGTGCCAGCTTCCACGTTTCGTCGGGGGAGTCGTCGTCGACAACGACTATTTCGTAATCGTAGTCCCTTAACGCCTCTGAAATCCTCTCAAAGAGCTCGGGTAAGTTCTCGCGCTCGTTGTAAGTCGGCACTATGACGCTTACCTTCATCTTCCCACCTGCCGGCTCTCCTACTCCGTAAACTTTATAAGTCCTGCGAATCCCTTATGAGCGGGCAGTGGGGCCGTGGGGTAGCTTGGTCTATCCTTCCGGCTTCGGGAGCCGGAGACCCGAGTTCAAATCTCGGCGGCCCCACCATTGAAACTTTTGCCGGGCAATCCCAGAAGGATTCCACCCACGATAAGGCAAAGCCCGAAGACCGTTGACGGCTCTATTCTCTCTCCCACGGCCAGCGAGATGAAGAAAAGGCTCAGGAAGGGCACGAGGTAGGCCAAATTCGAGGCAAACTTCATGTCAATCTCGAGCGCCCTATGCCAGAAGAGGTAGGTAACGCCCATCTCGAAGAGGCCGACGTAGGCCGCTCCGGCGAGGCCCTCGATAGGAGGAACGGTGAACCCGCCCAAGAGTGCGAGAACCGCTGAAATGTAAGCGAATCCAAAGAGGAAGTTCCAGAACATCTTCTCGATGAGTGAGCGTTCATCCCTGAGGTTCATTATCCAGTATGTGGCCCATATAACCGCGCTCCCGAGGGCTAGGGCAACTCCTGCCGGGTTTGAGAAGTCCAGCCCCCTCAGGTTTCCCCTCGTGACCACGATAAAGGCACCAAAGAAGCCGAGGAAGAGTCCGGTAACTACCCTCATTCCGGGCCTCTTACCTAGGAGTGGAATCGACAGCAGGACGAGCACCAGCGGCCAGGTGTAGTTTAGGGCCTGGGCCTCCTGAGCCGGGAGCTCCTCGTAGGCGGAGAAGAGGACGGTGTAGTAGAGGAAAATCAGAAGGCCGAGGTAGGCCGAGCGGAGGTTCTCCTTCCGTAGAGAGAGCTCACGGGAGTAAAGAACCCCAAAGACGATGAGCGAAGTCAGGGAAGCGTAGAAGAGCAGCTGAAGGGGTTTCATGTAGTGTAGCGAGAGCTTGAAGGCGGAAGCAACCGTTGACCAGAGGAGCACCGAGAGGACGGCGTGCTTTCGGGGCATGGCTGGAGATGGAGCGGAGGGGATAAAAATTTATCCACGCTCCTTCAGAACTCGCTCAATAACCGAGTCAACTATGCGGTACTTCCTCCTGCCGTTCACAGATTCTCTGACTGTCCAGCTCATCTTTTCTAGGCCTATCTAGGAGCGCCGCGAGCCTTGCCTTTGGGACTTCCTGCCCCTTTACAGCCAGGTACTCCCTGAGGGGCTCCCAGCGGTTGTAGCCTTTTGCTATGCCCTCAAGGATCAGGACGTAGTGGGGGCTTCTCCTTTCAAGTTCCTTAAGCTCTCCTATGAGGAAGCCTTCGGCCCTTTTTAAGACGCTTTCAATCGCGGGTTTAAGCCTTCCCTTCTTGAGATAAGCCCTCCCAAAGTCCACAAGCCAGCCAAGGATTCCATCAAGGACTTCAACGGCTCTCTCAAGCTCTTCCTTCGGGGTTTCAACTCCAGCTTCGGCGAACCCTTGAGTGAGGAACTGGATGGATAACTCCCTCGAAAAGGGCATCAGCCCCACTTCCCCGTAGCTCCTCCCGTAGAGCGGGCTCTCTTACTCATCGAGACCGGGGAAGTCTTGGAGGAGGCAATCTCTGAACCCGTCAGAATGAACCTCAGGTTCTCAAGGCTGTCGTAGGCGTACGCGAAAAGGGTAAGGAACTCCTTCCCCCTGCGAGAGCCATAGAAGCGGAGGTACTGGGCCTCGTCTATCCTGATAACCGTGCCGAAGTCATTCAGGGCCTCAAGGACGTCGGAAATTTGGAGGGATCTCTCGAACCTGAGCTTAACCCCCTTGACTTTCACGCCCCTAACATTCTTCATAGCCTCGATGAGAAGGCCCCTAAAATCCCGGCGCAGGGAGTTGAGGGCTCTCTCAAGTTCCCTCCTCAGGGAATCTGCCTTTATCCAGCCACCCGAATCGAAGTACATTTTTCTGGTGTCTATGTAAACGCCGTTCTCAATCTCGTTGAGGGTTGCCCTTAGGAGGGAGCTTTCACCAACCCTCCTTATTCCAAGAAGGAGTGTTAGAGTTCGTTAGTTGATGACAGGTGCTTTGAACTCCTCTCTCCTGTCAAAAAGCTCATCAATCCTCTTCTTCGGTCTCGGGTCGAACAGCATAGGTAATGCCTCCGTTACCTATAAGCCTTTGGGTGAGAAAAAGACCGGAAGAGGAAAGATGGAAGGGATCACCTCTCCCTGAAGGCTCCGTACTTCTTGGGGTCGTAGAAGGGCGGTGAGACCGTTACCGCTTTTCTGGGCTTACCCCTGATCTCTATCTCCAGCTCGACGCCGGGCTTGGCGTACTCCGGCTTCACGAAGGCTATGCCGATTCCTATGCCGAGGAGCGGCGAGAGTGTTCCGCTGGTGACCTCGCCTATGAGCTCGCCGTCAGCGTAGACCTTGTAGCCTTCCCTTGGGATTCCCTTGTCGACCATCTTGAAGTGAATCATCTTACTCGGCAGGCCGCGCTCCCTCTGCTTCAGCAGGGCTTCCTTCCCTATGAACTCCTTGTCCCAGAAGATGGCAAAGTCAAGGTTGGCTTGGAGAGGAGTTACCTCGTCGATGTCGGTGCTGAGGAGCTGTTTCTCTTTGGTCTCGTTGCCGTAGAGCGTGTAGCCTGCCTCAAGGCGAAGCGTATCGCGAGCACCAAGTCCTGCTGGCTTAATACCGTACTTCTCGCCGGCCTTAAGGATCGTCTCCCAGACGTGAAGTGCCTTCTCCGGCTTCCCGCGCTTGCTCTCGTCCGGGTGGTAAGGGTTGGAGTCCTCAAAGTAGACCTCCCAGCCGTTCTCGCCAGTGTAGCCGCTCCTGGAGAGGAGCATCTTTATTCCATCGAGCTCAACCTCCTTGGCCTGGAACCACCAGAGGTCGTTGATGTCTATGCCGAAGAGGTCTCTGGCGAGGTCTCTAGCTTTAGGCCCCTGAATGGAGAACATGACCATGTCGTAGGTCTTGTTCTCCATCTCGAGGTCGAGGTTGCCAAACTTCTCGATTCCTCGTTTTATCGCGGTGAACCACGCATCGAGCTTCTCGAAGGCGTCGCTGTCACATACCATCATGTAGGTGTCGTGTCCAAGGTTGAAGACGAGGGTCTCGTCCTTAACGGCACCCCTCTCGTTGAGGACGAGGGTGTAGGTTCCGCTTATCGCGGGGGGCCTGCTTATGTCGTTTGTGGTAACGTACTGGAGGAACTCCAATGCGTCCTTACCGCGGAAGATGAACTCCCCCATGTGCGAAACGTCGAAGATTCCAACGCCGTTCCTCACCGCGAGGTGCTCCTCCTTTATGCTCGAATACCAGATGGGCATCTCCCATCCGGCGAACTCCTCAACCTTCTTCGCGTTCTCCTTATGCCAGTCGAAGACGTGAACCCTCTTGACCATGGCTACCACCGTTAAAACTTCTGTCTGGTCGTTATAACCCTTTTCACTCTATGTGCCTTATAGCCTCCGCCGGCTTCAGCTCGGCTGCCTTCTTGGCAGGATAGACGCTCGCGAGAAGGCCTATTATCAGGGTTACACCAAAGGCGATGGCAACGACCCTGAGGTCAACGACGGGACTCGGGAGACCGGAGGTTTTCGCCCTTAAAATTTCAACTACCAAATCGGCCATCAGAACACCGAAGCCGAACCCGATAGCCCCCCCGATCAGGGTCATCATCATGCCTTCTAGGAGTATCATCTCAAGAACGAACTTCTTCTTCGCCCCGAGAGCCCTGTATGTCCCTATCTCCCTTGTCCTCTCCATGACCGATGTAAGGAGCGTGTTTATGACCCCGAGGGCACCGACGAAGAGGGCTATGCTTCCTATGCCGATCAGAAGGTTGTTGAGCATCGTCTCTATCTGGACGACGACCTCTATTCCCTGGCTCTCAGTTATGACGGTGGCAGTAGGAAGGATCCTCTGCACCTGCTCCTTTACCTGGTTTACAAATGACACGTCATCTACCCAGAGCTCGACAAAGCTGATCTGTCCTGGCTCGTTGTATATGCTCTGCAACGTCCCGAGGGGAACGAAGACGCTCGTGTCGATGAAGCCCCCTATGACGCTTTCACCGCTCTCTTGGAAGTTCCCAGAGACCTTGAACTCCCAGGCCCTGCCGTTCTCGTCGTATATTTTTATTGTCTGGCCCGGGAGTATTTCCCAGTTCAGGTAGCCGCCGCCTTCCTTCTGAACTTTTCCGTTGGCCAGAGAGTAGCCGAGGAGAGCTTTGAAGCGCGAGCCCTGCGGTATGAACTGACCCCTCTGAAGTTGAGGGCCGGTGAGGGCATAGAACTTCTGGGCGTCCCTCGGTATTATCCCCATTACGGTGACAGGTATCTGCCATCCCCGGTAGTCCATTACCGTGAACTTTAATAGAACCGGGTTTATGGCCTCGACGTGGTTTATCTTTCTGAGCTCATCGACAACGCTCTCGTTGAAAGTGTTCGTTCCTATCGCCCATATAGAGGCCCCCATCCCCGGGAGAACTATGATGACATTGCTCGTGCTCTGCAGGGTTCTGCTTATCGATATCTGAAACCCCTCCGCTATTGAGATGAGGGCTGTGATCGAGGCTATCGCGATGATTATGCCGAGCATGGTGAAGAACGTTCTTATCTTCCTCCGGTGGAGGTTCTTGAAAGCTATCTTCACTATCTCTCTATCCACGCCTTAACCTCCAGGCAATGATTATCAGCAGGACGATGAGTGCCCCAGCGGCATAGTAGTAGTCGTGTCTCCTCTTTGCCGAGATGTTGGCGGGTAGCTGGAGGCTTATGGTCTGGTTAAAGCTGGTGAAGCTACCGTTTATCGTCATGTAGGTGACTTTAACGACAACCGGATAACGACCCGCGCTGATCGTTGAGTTCAGGATCACGAAATTCGCACTGTCGTAGTCCATTGGCTCGACGCTACCAACATAGCGCTCTCCCAGGGGGAATAAGCTAAGAACCGGGGAGCTCACCGACACAGTTACCCCCCTGGCCGGAGCCTTCCCGTCGTTCGCAACGTCAACCTCGAAGTTGTACTTTCCGTTGCTTACCCAGATGTTGCCGATGTAGACCTTCAGCCTCGGCCTCCCTTCGACCTGCACTCCAAAGGTGGCTTCCTCCTTGTAGGAGACGCCGTTCTCGTCCTCGTAGGTTATCACCGCGTAGAGCGGATAAACGCCCGTAGAGACGTCCTTGACGGCAAAGACCAGAGTTCCCTCGCCGGTGTCGTTCACGGGCAACTCGTCGAAGTAGATGACGCTCTGCTTCCTGATTGGATATATGTTGGCCTGCTCTTTGGTCTCCCCTGTTGGGAATAGCGTGTAGGTCTGTTGCTCTGTCTTTGGCTTCGTTGGAAGGAGCTCAACCCTGACGTGGTAAGCCGGCGCGTTGCCGGTGTTTTTGACCCTGAGCAGAACGGTGAAGTTTGATGCCGGCCCAACCGGGTTTGGCTCGGTCGTAAAGTTCTCGATTATGACCTTCGGTCTCATCAAGTCGTTCACAGGTATTCCAATCTCGATCTCGCTGCTTTTGATGACCCCGTTTTCGTCGCTGTACTCGAGGGTGATATAGAGTGGATAAACATCAGGCTTTATTGCCTTCGAGGCTATGAGTCTGAAGTGGAGGGTCTCCTCATGGCCAGGCTGGAGCATTCCGGTGTACTGAACCGGTCCTTGGAGGTAGGATGCGAAGGGCATCTCCTCTTGGAAGGTTGGCACGTTGACCGTTGGGAGGGGAACCATCTGGACGTTCTCCTGCCCCTGGAGGTAAGGCTTCGAGTAGAGATAGACCTTCACGTATCTCGCCGCCCTGTTCCCGATGTTCTCCACGGTGATGTTGAGCTGGAAGGGTCCGCCGACTTCAACCGGCGAGAAGCTGACGTTCTTTATCACGACCACGGTGCCCTCAACTATCGAGTAGGTTATGTACTTGGGCACGAGTATCTTCATCGTGGCACTGTTGTTGGTGATGTTGTATATCAGTATGTCCGCACTGTACCAAGCATGGGCCCCTGTTCCAAAGTAGGCGTAATCGGTAGTCCCGTTGCGGTAGTAGCGCATCAGCACGCTTCCATTTTTGATTTCGAGCACCGAGAGCTGGAGAGGACCATAGGAGAAGGTGGTGTTTTCATGGACAACACCGTAGAAGACCGTCGCTGGCTTTGAGTAGACTGCCACAAGGGCCCTCGGATTGTTCGAGAGAGGGTTCTCTATGTATATCAGCGAGACCTTCACATCCTCGTAGGAGTAGCTCTCGCCGGGGGAAAGGGAAAACGTCTCCTTTCTGAAGTTCTTGTTGTCCCTTATCTCGAAGAGAACCAGCGGCGGCCAGGTGTTTTGGTTGTACAGGAAGTTAACGACCGTCAATGTGTAGTTCCCGATAATTACCGACTCCCCGAGTCCCAGATAACCCTGAAAGGTTCTCATGTACTGGGGCTCACTGGGAGTTGAGCCGCGGACAGGGGAAGCAACCAAGAGCAGGATTATCATGATGAATGCAAGCCGTTTCAAAGTTCTTTCACCTCGTAGAGCTTTCCATCCCTTATCCTCAAAACCTTATCGGTTTTTCTAGCGACATCAATGTCGTGGGTTACCACCACGAAGGTCGTGCCCCTCTCCCTGTTGAGGGTTCTCATGAGGCTCACTATCTCCTCCGATGCCTTGGTGTCGAGGTTTCCGGTGGGCTCGTCCGCCAGCACTATGCTCGGTTCGTTCGCTAGAGCCCTCGCTATCGCTACTCTCTGCTGCTGTCCCCCGCTCATCTCGGTTGGCTTGTGTTCCTCCATCTCCGGGATGCCGACCATCCTGAGGAGTTCCCTCGCCCTCTTAACCCTCTTCTTCGATGGAACCCCCGCGAGTATCATCGGTATCTCAACGTTCTCACGGGCAGTGAGAATTGGAATGAGGTTGTATTGCTGGAAGACGAAGCCTATCTTTCTCAGCCTCATTTCGCTCAACTCATCATCGTCAAGGCCAACCATAGGGGTGCCGTCTATGAAAACCTCCCCAGAATCCGGGACGTCGAGGAGGCCAAGCATGTTGAGGAGAGTCGTCTTGCCACTCCCGCTCGGACCTATTATGGCTATGAAGTCCCCTTCATAAACCTCTACGCTCGCTCCCCTGAGGGCATGGACAGCTATACCCCTACCCATCCTGTAAG
>NZ_JALTCZ010000018.1 GCF_027008145.1 Thermococcus sp.
GACGGCTCGCTACGCTCACTATTTGCTTCCAGCTTCAGCTTTCTGCGAGAAGAGCGGGAGCTACATGAACAGCGAGAGGAGGATCCAGTGGAGCGAGAGGGCCTGCGAGCCCTACGTCGACTCAAAGTCCGACTGGGAGATTTTAACAATGCTCGGAAGAGCCCTCGGTCTACCCGGCTTTAACTATTCGAGGGTCGAGGAAATAACCGAGGAGTACTTCAGGCTCTTTCCCTCGCTGGAAGAGAGAATCGTGGAGGAGCTGAAGAACTCCGACGGAATCTTCCTGCCGAAGAAGAGGCTCCACACCTGGGAGTTCGCCACTCCGGACGGGAAGGCCAGGCTGATGGCGGTCGAGCAGGTTGGCCCGTGGGAGACGCCGGATAAAGAATATCCCTTCGTTCTGACGACGATGAGGCTGATAAGCCACTACAACACCAGCGAGATGACGCTGAGGAGCCCTTCACTGGTTAAGCTTATGGGCGAGCCCAAGGCCTTAATCAGCAAGAAAGACGCAGAAAGGTTCGGAATCAATGAGGGCGACCTGGTCGAGATAGAGACGAGGCGCGGGAAGATAAGGATGCACGCAAAGATTGGGGGCGTTCCGGAGGGGGTTGTAGCCCTCCCCTTCCACTTCAAGGCCAACAGGCTGACGAGTTCGGCACTCAACAGGGCAGGGACACCAGAGTTCAAGTTCTCCGCCTGCAGGGTGAGGAAGGTTAGAACCTAAACGCCCACTCCGGGTATTCCCCGGTGAGGCAGGCCAAACAGAGGTCTTCCCTTCCGACGGCCCTTTTCAGTCCCTCGACGCTAAGATAGGCTAAACTGTCGGCCCCTATCGCTTCCCTAACCTTCTCAACGCTCCCGAAGGCCGCTATGAGCTCATGCCTCGTCGGTATGTCTATCCCCATGTAGCATGGATACCTTATCGGTGGCGAGGCAATCCTGACGTGAACCTCTCTCGTCCCGGCTTTTCTAAGCATGGCAACGATCCTCCTCATCGTCGTGCCCCTGACTATTGAATCATCGACGAGGATAACGCGCTTCCCTTTAACTACATCCATCACAGGGGAAAGCTTGAGACTCACCTTCAGCTCGCGGTTGAACTGGCCCGGTGTTATGAAAGTTCTCCCTATGTAGCGGTTCTTTATCAGCCCCTCGGCGTAGGGAATCCCGCTCTCAGTTGAAAAGCCGAGTGCGGCAGCCCTTCCAGAATCTGGGACGGCTATAACGACGTCCGCATCGGCAGGGCTTTCGCGGGCGAGCTCTATTCCCATCCTCACCCTGGCCGAGTAAACGTTGACGCCGTCTATCCTGCTGTCTGGCCTGGCGAAGTAGATGTACTCAAAAACGCAGGTGTGTCCCCTCTCCTTCACCAGAACCCTGCTCTCGACCGAGCCCCCATCGAGGAGGAAGACCTCCCCAGGTTCAACATCCCTGATCTCCTCCACGAAGGGCCTTAAAGCTGAATCCTCGCTCGCGAAGTAGTGGCCGTCACCGGTTCCGTAGCTCAACGGTCTGAAGCCAACCGGATCCCTCGCTACGAGTACTTTCCCGTCGAAGAGAAAAGCAACCGAGTAGGCGCCTTTGACCTCATCAAAGACGGCCCTCATCGCCTCGAACTCGTCGCCCGTCTCCCTTAGGTGCCAGAGAAAGGAAATTCCCAAAATTTCGGAATCGACCGAGTGCTTAAAGCTAATTCCTCTCTTCTTGTATTCCTCCCGGAGGGGCCCAAAGTTCGTAAGGGTACCGTTGTGGACCACGGCTATTCTCTTCCCGCAGCATTCCGTCTCAAGGGGCTGGGTCTCGTTGAGTGAGCCAGATGTGGAATAGCGGACGTGAGCTATCGCAAGGTTTGACTTTAGTCTGGCAAGAGCCGGTTCCCTGAAGACGTCCTGGACGAGGCCCAAACCTGCGACTGTCCTTATCCTATGCCTCCAGACGCTTATTCCAGCGCTCTCCTGACCGCGGTGCTGAAGGGCTATGAGCGCGTAGTAGGCTTTCTTTGCCGCGTTCTCTGAAGCCGTTGCGAAGATACCGCACTTCTCCCGCACTGCCCCCACCATCCCTTGATGTTTGAATGTCCAACAATTGCCTTTGATTCGGTGACTATTAACAGATTCCAGTTTAAAAACCTTGCCCGGTTATTGAGTCTTAGCTGTTAAAAAATCCTTAAAAACTCGAGGAAGTTTACATACAAATGGTGAAGCCTATGGATGTCTACGAGGGTAAGACCAAGAAGATAATCCCCCTCGACGACGGGAAGGTCATAATGGAGTTCAAGGACGATGTGACAGCCTTTGACGGCGGTAAGAAGGCGAAGTTTAAAGGAAAGGGCTGGCTGAACGCCCAGATAAGCGCCCACCTCTTCAGGGTTCTTGAAGAGAAGGGCGTGAAGACCCACTTCATCGGCGTAGCAGGTGAGAACAGACTCATCGTCGAGAGGCTTGAGATGTACCCCCTTGAGGTCGTGGTGAGGAACGTCATCGCTGGAAGCCTGAAGAAGCGCCTCCCCCTCCAGGAGGGAACCGAGCTCAAGGAGCCGATAGTCGAGCTCTACTACAAGGACGACTCCCTTCACGACCCGATGATAAACCACTACCACGCGAGGGTTCTCGGCATAGATGAAGCTGAGCTTAGGGAGATGGAACGCATAGCCCTGAAGGTGAACGGTATCCTGAGAGAATACTTCAGGGAGCGCGGGGTAACATTGGTCGACTTCAAGCTTGAGTTCGGGAAGAACGCCAGGGGTGAGATAATCCTTGGGGACGAGATAAGCCCAGACACCTGCCGCTTCTGGGACGCAAAAACCGGGGAGAGCCTTGACAAAGATGTGTTCCGCTTCGACAAGGGCGATCTCGTTAAGGCCTATGAGGAGCTCTACAGGAGGCTCACCGGCTGAAGGGTTCATCTGCCTCATAGGTTTACTTTTTTCTTTCGAAAGCCTCGCCCTTAGCCGGGAGGAGGTCAGTTTCTTCAATCTGATTCCGTATTCCTTCACAGCCTCCTCAACCAGCCCCGGAAGCAAGGAATGCCTTTTTGCGTGCAGTTAGCTCCATCGAACCACAGGGGAAGTCGGGAGTGAGCTTAGAGGCTTATCCCGTAGTTCTCAACTCTAATCCCCGGTCTTTTCGTGACGGCTCCGAGCTCAAAACTCTCGTAGTGTCTGTTGAGAACCTCAAGCGCTTTCTCCTTCTCATCAGCCGGAACTATGGCGACAAAACCGACGCCCATGTTGAAGACGCGGAACATCTCCTCCAGCGGAACGCCGTTCTCGTGGATGAGCCTGAAGATTCCCCCGATGGGGGGCATCGTGAGGGAGAAGCCGTAGCCTGTGAGGCGCTTCAGGTTGAGAAGCCCGCCTCCGGTTATGTGGGCCAGTCCATGAACCTCGACGCTCTCAATCAGCCCTAAAATGGGCTTTACGTAAATCCTCGTAGGTTCTAAAAGCCACTCCCAGAGCTTTCTGCTCTCGTACTCGTAGTCGAGGCCGTATTTCGGGATGAGGAGCTTCCTCGCGAGGGTGAGACCATTGGAGTGAATGCCTGAGCTTGAGATTCCTATAACTGCATCACCCGGTCTGATTTTCTCGCCCGTTATGGCCTTTCCCTTCTCAACGATCCCAATAGCGGTTCCAGCCAAGTCGAAGCCGTTTATCAGGTCGGGCATAACAGCGGTTTCCCCGCCGACTATCGCTATACCAGCTTGCCTCGCCCCATCGTAGAGCCCTTTGGCTATCTCTCCGAAAACCCTCTCATCCGGCTCCTTAACGGCGAGGTAGTCCACGAGGGCAACGGGTTCGGCACCTACACAGAGCAGGTCGTTCACGTTCATCGCTATCATGTCTATCCCTACCGTGTCGAACTTTCCAACGGCTTCAGCAACGAGAACCTTCGTCCCAACTCCATCCGTCGTCATCGCGAGGTAAAAGCTTCCAAAGTCGAGTAGGGCCGAGTAGTGACCGAGATCTTCGGCAGGTTCGCCGATTTTTCCCCGTCTGAACTCAAAGGTCGCCTTCGCGAGGGAGATTACACTCTTCAAGGCCCTCGCAGTCTTCTCGTCGTCAACTCCGGCCTGGGCATAGGTCAACATGGACACCACCGGAGGAAGTTCGGGAGTGGACTTAAAAGGTTTGCCATTTTTATGGCAAAAACATGAATAAAAATCCTGGAAAATTAACTTTTTAATGTCCATAAATGCGCCGTTTCAGGAGGGGAACCGCCGTGGTGACCAACAGCACCAATCCGGGTCCACAGATGCCCTTCGTTGCAGTTCTCGTGTTAGCTGTGTTGGTTACATTCCTGCAGGGCGTTACATTGACGAGTTTAACGTCATCCGGGAACCAGTAACCTGGAATTCCAGTGGTGTTCTCGTTGTAGTAGCCGTACCACATTTGAACGGGGGTGGTGTTCAGAAAGATAAGGGTGACGTTTTTCACTTGATTGTTTCTTTTAAGCACGAAGTAAACTGGAAACTGAGTCCTGTTAACTATTATAAAAGGTCTGGGCAACCAGCCTGTGTTGCTGGCGTTCACAACGACGAGAAAATCCGCTGTAGGGTAGCTGGAGGGTATGGCAGAGCCATTCTTAAGAGATGGCAACAGGAATACCCTTGGAATTTCAACCCTCCAGCCGTTTATCTCGTTTTTGAGCTCGCTTTCTTCAAGACGTGACAAGTTTACGTTGACTTTCCTAACGCAGAGGTTTTTCGTGTCAAGCCTAAAGATGAAATCCAGATTCTTTCCCCGTTGAGACTCCGCGGAGTAGAAGAAAGCACTAACGTCAACATACCAAGAATCGTTTGCATATTTTATTTCATTGAAATACACGTCACTAACGTTCCTTGGTACGTTGGGTGGGAGATAAGAGAGCAGGACTGGCGTGAAGTTCAGGAGATAAAGCTGAGAACCGTTAAAAAGGAGAAGATACTCTTGGTCGCCGTAGACTTCTGCCCAGCAGTCTCTCATGCCACAGGTAACTCCGAACTGAAGAACCGAGAGAGAAAGCAACGCCTCTCTCCCGTTTGATAACACATTATAACGAACCCCGTAGATGAAACCGGGTGCTTTTACGTAATACGTTGCCGAGACTGGAAGGGCAAAGAAGAGAAGAGCTAGGAAAACCGCTACCATCCGGGACATTTTTCTCTCACCCTATTTATTACTTCAAGGTTGGTGCCAAAGTAATAGGCTCTTGTCGGCAATGCACTTGGGTTTACCTCCATTACTGCCCGGTAGTAATCACAGGCGCGTTCAAGGCACTTTTCGTTGTCACACCATACGCAGTGATTATTCTCATATCTGCATGAAGCACAGTGTCCGCATTGACCAAGAAGAACAGCACTGTCGGCTTCCATTTCTATTGAAATCGTTGTGTTGGGGTTGTTGATGCTTCCCGGAAGGTCTTCACAAATCCACCGGATTTTCTCGACGAGTTTCTCATAGGTATATGGTAAACTATCTTTTATTCCTTTTTCATCAAGCTTTGGGTACTGATAGTAATTCGGCTGGACAAAAACATAGTCAAAGTAGCCACCGATCTTAAGAATCCCATCATAATCCGGGTCATTCAGATAAGACACACCCCTGCCTCCAGTTGCTGGAATCCAGATGAGTTCCTGTCCACGATTGTGAATGTAACGGAACATGTCTCTGATGAAGGTTATGTAATCGTCCACGTATTCTTTTGTGTTGGCGTTACACATTGGGCCGAAGTAATCTACAAAGTTGGGATCGTGCTTTGTGGCCTGAAGGCAACTTTCATAGCTCCAGTAGAAGCCCACCCTGTAATCATCAACCACACTCAGAACACCATCAATCCACCCGTGCCAGTATGATTCATCAAAACCATTCATTGGACAATCTCTCGGTGGTGCAGAGTATTTCTTCTCGTTCAACGGATTCTGAATCGAATTACCTAACTCATAAGAGAAGGATATCGGCGCGTAGTACTTTACGGTTCCAACTCGTGAGGAAATCCACAGCGAAAGAAACTGTCCATCCGAATAACCGACGTCATACCTGGACTTTCCGTTATTGGGATTGTTGCTATCTATACTCCAATCGTAGTGTTCATTACAGAGGGTACGAACATACTCCTGAAGTTTATTGTACATATACTGGTTAGTACCGTTTTCTGGGAGGTGGGGCCCACTACAACCCAAAGACCCCAAGAACACAATCCTGTCAAAACCCCTCTCTTTGAAGTCCTCAATGGTGGCTTTTCTACTCCCCACAGTCATCCTCGACTCGTAGGTCCCGAGGTTTTTATTCCACTTTACCCACCACAAACTAAACTTCGACATGAGAAACCACAACCTCAAGTAGTTATTTGACATATAAAAACCTTTTGGTTAAATAAACACGCTTAAAACAAACAAAAAGTTCTAGAATAATCGAATTCAAGGGATAGTAATTGTTACCATCCAGTATTCACGAAAAGGTGTGAATTATTTGCCATTTTTCTGCTCAAAAAGGCTTAAATATTACCAATTTTTAACATTTTAACGTCAATAAACGGGGTGGTGCCCATGATAAGCTTAAGGGATGAGCTCGGAACGGCCTTGACTGACTCCGCTCAGAAGATCCTTCTATTGGGAAGTGGTGAGCTCGGGAAGGAGATAGCGATTGAAGCTCAGAGGCTCGGCGTTGAGGTGGTGGCGGTTGACAGATACGCCAACGCTCCGGCAATGCACGTTGCTCACCGCTCGTATGTCGGCGATATGAGAAATGCTGACTTCCTCTTCTCCGTCGTCGAGAGGGAGAGGCCAGATGCCATAATCCCGGAGATAGAGGCGATAAACCTTGACGCCCTCTTCGAGCTGGAGAAGGACGGCCACTTCGTCGTTCCGAACGCAAAAGCCACTTGGATTGCCATGCACCGTGAGAGGACTAGGGAGACCCTCGCGAAAGAAGCCAAGGTCCCGACCTCGCGCTACGCCTACGCCACAACTCTCGACGAGCTCTACGAAGCCTGCGAAAAGATAGGCTACCCCTGCCACACCAAGGCAATAATGAGCTCCTCGGGAAAGGGCTCCTACTTCGTGAAGGGGCCGGAGGATATACCAAAGGCCTGGGAGGAAGCGAAAAAGAAAGCCCGCGGTAGCGCCGACAAGATAATCGTGGAGGAACACATTGAGTTCGACGTCGAGATAACCGAGCTGGCTGTGAGGCACTACGACGAGAACGGCGAAGTTGTTACGACATTTCCAAAACCCGTTGGTCACTACCAGATCGACGGGGACTACCACGCGAGCTGGCAACCCGCTGAGATAAGCGAGAAAGCCGAGAGAGAAGTTTACAGGATAGCGAAGCGCATCACAGACGTCCTCGGTGGCCTCGGCCTCTTCGGCGTCGAGATGTTCGTGAAGGGCGACAAGGTGTGGGCGAACGAGGTCTCCCCGAGGCCCCACGACACAGGGATGGTGACTTTAGCTTCTCATCCAACGGGCTTCTCCGAGTTCGGCCTGCACCTCAGGGCAGTCCTCGGGCTCCCAATCCCAGGAGAATGGGTTGACGGCTACAGGCTCTTTCACATACTCACCCCGGCCGCAACCCACGTCATAAAGGCGAACGTCTCCGGATATTCCCCTCGCTTCAGGGGTCTCGCCAGTGCTTTGAGCGTTCCCAACGCGACAGTGAGGCTCTTCGGGAAGCCGGAGGCCTATCCCGGAAGGAGGCTCGGTGTTGCGATAGCATGGGATAAAAACGTTGAGGATGCAAAGAGAAGGGCCGAGATTGTTGCCCACTCTATAGAGCTGAGAACGCGCTCTTCTGAGTGGCACGACCAAAATTACGAGGGAAGAAAACACATTACCTAGTAACTTTTTGTGGCAGTTCGAAAGGAAAAGAAAAGGTTTAAAAGGCTAAAAATTATCCAAAAAAATGTGCTTAAATCAAAGCACCCCTGAAATAAAAGTTGGCTGTAATAAGAAAAACCTCCTGCGGGCTTATGCCCGCATTCTTCTTCTGTATTCGGCGAGCTTCTCCCTGAGGCTCTCGTCCTTGAGGGCGAGTATCTCAACGGCCAGCAAAGCCGCGTTCTTCCCGTTGTCTATTCCAACGGTTGCAGCAGGAACCCCGGGCGGAAGCTGGGCGATGCTGAGGAGTGCATCGAGGCCACCGAGCTTTGCCGAGACGGGGACGCCTATTACCGGCTTCGTTGTGTGCGAGGCGATTACTCCCGGTAAAGCTGCACTCAGACCAGCTATAGCTATGAAGACGTCGTAGTCCTTCTTTGCGAGCCTCTTGACCTTCTCCGGATTCCTGTGGGCGGAGGCGACCTCGACGTCGTAGTCAACCCCGAACTCGTCTAGAACTAGGGTTGCCTTCTCGGCTATATGGGAGTCGCTTTTGCTACCCATAACTACGAGAACCTTCATGTCATCACCATTCACAAGAATATGCTAATGCTTTAAAAGTTTGCCGAATAAATAAACAGGAATATGTTAAAGCTGAATCAGGGAAACTTCAGCCGGCCGGAGCGGAAGGTGTATTCGTAGGCCGGCATTGACTTGAGGCCTGGGGCTTTAACTATCTTCATCGTCCTTATCACCTTCCCCTCCTCAGTTACAGTGCTCTCTGTTCTCAGGACGTAGGTGGCCTTTCTGTAGAGGAGGGGGAGGACTACAAGGTCGTTTCCAGTGTAGACCCAGACGTTGGTTCCCGCCGGGTACTTCCGGTAAACGTCTGAGTTCGTCCTGAGCAGATCGGCCAGTTCAAGGTAGCGCTGGGTCTTCTGGGCCCCGAACATGTGAAGGTAGTCGGAGATTGAGACCGTGACTCCCCAGAGTTCCCTCCCCTCGAACCTGTTGAGTTGTTTCCACTTCTCCTTGTGGGTCCTTATGACTTCGATGTATTTCTCGTTGAGTATCTCAAGGCTTATAGGCCCCGACAGGTACCAGACGTTCTCCATCTCAACGCGGAGGTCATATATGCTCCCGAAGGTGTCCACTATCATCAGCCTGCCTTCCTTCAGGTGACGCTCTACGTCTATGCCGAAGCGCCTGGTCACTGAAAGGAACACCGAGAGGGGCATCCCGATGTTAAAGTAGCCTACGAGGTTGTCCGAGTCCAGCTTTTCCTTCATCACGTGGAGCGCGAGGAACTTACCGAGCGACCTCGGGTCGGCCTCGTGGATGAGGATCAGGCTCCTCTCCTCGACGCCCCCTAAAACCCTGTCCACTGGTTTTAGGCCAAGTTTAAGGCTCATCCCCACCACCTTTCGTGACTATAAGTCTCCTGCGGTTCCCCTCGACGAGCCCCTCGACAACGAGGTCGGAGCAGAAGTAGACGAGCTCGTCCATGGCCGGACACTCCGGGAGGATGTATGTTCTGACGGCCGAGATCTTCAGCGGAACCTCCATCATCAGGTTCCACGCCTTCCTCTGCACCCTAACCGGGTTCTTGAAGAGCCTGCAGAGGCCGGACTCAAGGTGCCCCAAGACGGTAACCTCCTCGGGCTTAAGGGAATCTATGACCTCTGAGATGAGCTTCTGGTACTTCACTATAAAGACGTTGTCGTCGAGGTAGCCCTTGAGTGTGAGAACACCGTCCATCCCGGGCTCGATGCCCTTGATGGAACCGAAGACGTCAAAGATGAAGAGGTTCTTTCCCAGGTGCTCCTCATAGTTCAATCCAACTCTCTCCATGTCCCTGAAGAGGCTCTGAAGGGGGTCGTAGGATACAATCCAGACGTACTTCCCCCGCTCGACGTCCCCTTTTATTGCCTTGAGACCGAGCATATAACCGAAGGAGGCAATGTCCCTGTCCACGATGCCCACGATTTTATTCGATGAGAGTGCGCTGATTATTAACTCAAGCAGCCTGTTCTCGTTGTTCACGCTTCTCACCACCTAACCTTTGGACTGAAAGGGATAAAACGCTTTTGTTCACGGCTGGTCATATAGATGCTCCACTGCCCTCTTGTCGACATCCTTTAGCCATGGGTTGGAAGTTGTTTGCCATAAAAAAGGCAAAATAAAGTTTTAAATAATCTACTTTTAACAATTAAATGGTGAACATCATGAGGATTCTGCTCGTCGGCGGCGGCGGAAGGGAGCACGCGATTGGAGAGGCCCTCGTCAGGGCCGGAGCTGAGCTCTACGTTGTTGCCAAGCACAGAAACCCGGGCCTGGCAAGACTTGCAAGGGGCTACGGCCTGGCCAGGGAGACGGATGTTGGGAAGGTTTTAGCCTACGCGGAAAAGTTCGGCGCGGACATAGCCTTCATCGGGCCGGAAGCACCGCTTGAGAGAGGCATCGCTGATATCTTTGAGGAGAACGGTATCCCCTCGGTTGGCCCGAGCAGGGAGGTTGCAAAGCTCGAAACAGACAAGGCCTTCGCGAGGGCCTTCATGGAGCGCAACGAAATTCCAGGGAGGAAGGCCTTTCGCGTCTTTACCGACGTTACTGAGATGCGCTCGTGGATAGACGATTTCGGAAAGCCCGTCGTTGTGAAACCAATTGGCCTCACCGGTGGAAAGGGCGTCAAAGTGGTCGGCTACCAACTCAAAGATAACGAGGAAGCTAAGGCCTATGCCGAGGAGCTCATCAGGAGGGACGGGAAGGTTCTGATAGAGGAGAGAACGGATGGTGTTGAGTTCACCTTCCAGGTCTTCAGCGACGGGAGGCGCATTATCCAGATGCCACTCGCACAGGACTACCCCCACGCCTACGAGAACGATGAAGGTCCTATAACCGGTGGAATGGGAAGTTACTCGTGCTCAAACGCTCTGCTTCCCTTTGTGACGAAGGAAGACTACGAGAAGGCCTTTGAGACGCTTAAAGCTACCGTCGAGGCCATGAGAAAGGAGGGATCACCCTACAAGGGCATCCTCTACGGCCAGTTCATGCTGAGTAGAGAAGGGCCGGTTCTCATAGAGTACAATGCCCGCTTCGGCGACCCGGAGGCTATAAACGTCCTCCCGCTCCTGAAGACGAGCCTGCTTGAAATAGCAGAGGGAATCGTGGATGGCAACCTCAGAAAAGCGGAGTTCGAAAGCATGGCCACCGTCGTGAAGTACCTGGCGCCAAAGGGTTACCCAACCAACCCGCTCAAAGGCGTTAAGGTCGAGGTTGATGAGAGGGCCGTTGAAGAAACCGGTGCGAGGCTCTACTACGCTTCCATCGACGAGAACTTAACGCTCCTCGGCTCAAGGGCGATAGCGGTCCTTGGAATAGCGGAGAGCCTTGAGGAGGCTGAGAGGATTGCCGAAAGCGCTGTCCTCCATATAAGGGGCGAGCTCTTCCACCGGAGGGACGTTGGGACGAAGGAGAGTGTTGAGAAGAGGATTGAGCTTATGAAAGAACTCGGGAGAGAATTCGAGCCGAATCCCTGCTGAGGTGGTCGGCATGATAAGCCGTGAAGAGATTCTGGAAATCCTTGAGAAGTACGACCCTGAGAAGATAACCGTTGGAGCTATCGGGAGCCACTCCGCGCTGGATATAGCGGATGGGGCAAAGGAAGAGGGTTTGCCGGTTCTCGTCGTCGCACAAAGGGGCAGGCACAGGACCTACGCCGAGTACTTTAAGCTCAGGAAGACGAGGGACGACTTAACCAAGGGCTTCATAGATGAGGTTCTTGTGCTTGACAAGTTCGCCCAAATCGTTGATACCCAGGAGGAGCTGGTGAAGAGGAACGTCATCTTCGTCCCAAACCGTTCCTTTGTAGTTTACACGGGCATTGATAGGGTGGAAAACGAGTTCAGGGTTCCTCTCTTCGGGAGCAGGAATTTACTGAGGAGTGAGGAGAGGAGCGAGGAGAAGAGCTACTA
>NZ_JALTCZ010000019.1 GCF_027008145.1 Thermococcus sp.
TCCCCTCGAGGTCAGTTGAATAAGCCGTGAAGGATTCGCCGACCAAGATGGCTATGTTGGGCATTGCCCTGACGAACTTTGCATTGGCCAGCCTCTTCAGCTCCCGGAGGGATATTCCCGCAACGACGGAAATCACGAGCTTCCCTTCAATTAGTTCAGAGACCTCCTCAAGAACCTCCCCCACCTTGTTGGGCTTCACGGCTATGAAAATCACATCGGCCTTTTCAACGGCCTTTCTGTTGTCGGGGATAACATCTATCCCCATCTCCGTTAGTTCCTTTGCCTTTTCAACCCTTCTCCTCGTGGCTGTGACTTCATATCCGGCCTTTTTGAGGGCCTTTGCTATCGCACCCCCGATTGTTCCGGCACCTACAACGGCAATCCTCATCTCAACACCTCCAGCAGGTTCTCAACGAAAACCGAAGCGCTCTCAACGTCCCTGCCGACCATAACGAAGCCAAAGTCCCCGTATTTTTTCCTATAGTTCTCGATGAAAAGCTCGTCGTTCAGAGTGTCCCCCACGTAAACGCCTTCCTCGCCCCGAACGAGTTCCCAGAGCAGATCGGGATTTGGTTTTAAGCCGAGTTCCCTCGTTACCGCGTGCTCAAAGTGAAAACCGAGGATTCTCTCCGCGAGCCTAAGCTCAAGCTCGTTTCTTCCGGTTACAACGCCGATTTTGGCGATTTTCCCGAGTTCTTCAAGGAGTTCTCGGCTTATCAGGGGCTTTTCCCTTTTCCAGAGGCCGGGAAAATCAAAGAGCCTGCCCGGATAGACTTCCCCGAGGTAGAACGTGTTGAAAACCCGCTCTATGCTCCCCCCGTGTATCTCGAAGCCGAACCTGTTCCTTACCCAGTTAATCCCCTCCCCGGGCGGGAACTTCTCCACGAGTTCCTCAACGTCTCCGGCGAGCGAGAAAAGGATTAGCGCCTCGCTCACCTTAAAGTCATCACCGAACGACCCCTTTGAGCGGAGCCTTCTGATCAAATTGGAGTTAATCTCCTTCTCAACGCCGAACATCCGGAGGAAGTACTCTACAGTGAGCTTTACGGCCGTGTCGTAGCTCTCGCTGACGTCTATGAGCGTGCCGTCAATGTCAAAAACGACCCACAACTCAACCACCCGTTATCTCCTCGACGGCCCTTAAGAAGGCCTCGTTTTCCCATCTCCTCCCTACAGTCACCCTTATGTGTCCCTCCAGCCTGCCCGAGAGCTTTCTGACGACGATTCCCCTCTCTAAGAGTTCCTCGTAGGCGTTTAGTTTGACCAGTAAAAAGTTCGCGTCGCTTGGGTAAGCCAAGTCACCGAGCTTCTTCCTGACCCTCTCGCGCTCCTCGATGATTTTCCTGACTCTCTTCTCAACCAGGTCAGTGTGCCTCAGCATGACAACCATAGATGCCATCGTCATGATTCCGACGCTGAAGGGGGACTTTACCCGATAGAGGGCATCTACCACCTCTTCACTCGCGAGCATATAACCTGCTCTAACCCCTGCCAGTCCAAAGGCCTTTGAGAACGTCCTAAGAACTACGAGGTTTTCGTACTCCTCAATCAGCTTCCAGAGGCTCCCTCCTGAAAACTCCGCGTAGGCCTCATCGAGGACAACCGGTTTTCCCGTTTTGAGGACTTCAGCTATCTCCTCCCCCGGCTGTAAATTCCCCGTGGGGTTGTTGGGGGAAGCTATAAAAACTGCCCTCGAGTTTTTGGACTTCTCCGCTATTGCCCTCCCATCAATCGTGAAGTCTTCCCCCAGGGGAACCTCAACGAGAGGAATCTCATTCAGCTTGGCGTAGAAGCCGTACATTCCAAAGGTTGGAGGAGTTGTGACGATGTAGTTTCCCTCGAAGAGCCTCACGAGGTAGCTGATAAGCTCATCGCCTCCGTTGCCAACGGCAACGTTGTTTGGCGAGATTCCGTAGAAGTCGGCTATAGCCTTTCTTGCCGGCATTGAGGTGATGTGTGGATACCTGTTGAAGCTCATCTCCCTGAGTTCCTCAAAGATTTCTTCCTTAACCCAGTCTGGCAGGTCGTAGGGGCTTTCGTTCTTGTCCAGCCAGACCCTATAGTTCCCCTCCACGACCCGGTAGGGCTGAAAGGACTTAACAAGCCCGCGAATCATCTTCTCCGCCTCCTCAATTCGGCCATAACCTCCCCGAGGGAAACATCGTTGTAAGCAAGGAGAACGAGCAGGTGGTAGAGCATGTCGGCCGTCTCGTAGATCAGTCCCTCCCTGGTTTCCGCCACGAGGACTTCTACCGCTTCTTCCCCGAACTTTTTGTAAATCCTCTCCCTGCCCTCTTTGAAGAGCTTCGATGTGTAAGAACCCTCAATGGGATTTTCCTTTCTCTTCCGTATCAGCTCTTCAAGCTCCCTGAGGATTGTCAGGGAGTAGTCCATCGGTAAAACCCTCTCCGGTTCGCCGAGCTTTCTGTAGAAGCATGAGTAGTTCCCGGTGTGGCAGGCGACTCCTTTTTGTCCCACTATCAGAAGCAGGGCGTCGCTGTCGCAGTCTATTCTAATCTCCTTGACCCTCTGGGTGTTCCCGCTCACTTCGCCCTTCATCCTGACCCTCCTCTGAGAGCGAGAGTAGTAGTGGGCGTAACCCGTCTCAAGGGTTCTCTTGAGGGCTTCTCTGTTCATGTAGGCCAGTGTAAGAACTTCCCCTTTGGTGTCTTGAACTACAACGGGAACGATTCCCCCGTTCTTCTCCCAGTCAACTTTTTCGATTAGCTCGTCAAGGCTCATTCTACCACCTCAGTAGTCCAGCCTTACGGGGATTCCCCTCTCAGCTAAGAACCTCTTCAGCTCGCCGACGGTGTACTCGCTGTAGTGGAATATCGATGCCGCCAGACCCGCCTCGGCTCCGGCTTTAAAGGCCTCGTAGAAGTGCTCCGGTTTTCCAGCTCCGCCAGAGGCTATCACCGGAATATCAACGGCACTGGCGACGGCTTTTGTCAGCGGTATGTCAAAGCCCTCCTTGGTTCCGTCGGTGTCCATGCTCGTCAGGAGTATCTCACCCGCTCCGAGTCTCTCAACGGTTTTCGCCCATTCTACGGCATCGATTCCCCTCGCCTTCCTTCCCCCGTGGGTGTAGACCTCCCAGAAGGAGCCGTTCCACTTCGCGTCTATGGCCACCACAAGGTTCGCGGTTCCGATAACACCCGCCATCTCCTTTACGAGTTCCGGCCTCTCAACGGCCACGGTGTTTACGAACACCTTATCGGCACCGTGCTTGATTATCTCCTTGGCCTCTCCGAGGGTTTTTATGCCCCCACCAACGGTGAATGGGACGTATATCTCCCCCGCAATCTTCTCAACGAGGTTGAGGAGTATCCCCCTCTTCTCGTAAGAGGCCGTGATGTCGAGGAAAACTATCTCGTCTATGCCCTCCCTCTCATAGCGTTTGGCGAGCT
>NZ_JALTCZ010000020.1 GCF_027008145.1 Thermococcus sp.
CTGTGGCTCACCAACTACGATGATCTGTCCCTCCTCATGGAGGTCGCGGAGAAAGCCGTCGAAGAGGGTGTTGAAAACGTTTACGCCGTTGTATTGATGGATGATCTTGATGAGGTAACCCCGATTGATGGAGTGAAGTTCGTTGCCGAGCTTGAATACTCCGAGAAGGGCATTGAAAGGCTCCTAAGCTACCCCTGGCTCCACGGGGCCCTGATAACCGTAACCCCCGATAAGCTTGATGAGCTGACTTCCATGGCAGGAATACTCCCGATGGAGGTTTACGTTGACGTCCTCTTCCCCGGCTCCGCAAGGAGGCTCAACTTCAACGTAATCGAGCTGAGGAGGGTAATAAATCCGACGGTAGAGAAGTACCATGACTGTCTCGCCGGAACGGTGGCGGTTACTGCGGACGGCTACCTCCTCCCATGTCCCCTTCTGAGGAACTATGTTGTGGTAGATCTCAAGGAGAAGGGCCTCAGGGAGGGTCTTAGAAAGAAGCGCCTGAGGGACTTCTGGAGGGTGACAAAGGACAGCATGGACGGCTGTTCCAAGTGTCCCTTCAAGTACATCTGCCACGACTGCAGGGCCCTGGAGTATCAGGCAACCGGAGAAATAGGGGGGATGGAGTACTGCCCGATACTCCTCTAGAACTCCAGTATTGAGTGGTAACCGCTCCCATCTTCCTTTACCATTCTTGAGAACTTTGTCCTGTTGTTCCTGTCGTTCATCTCCTTAAAGAGGGGATCAAAGTATTCGACCATTATCTTGTCCACGAACCTGCTGAACTCGAGAACTTTACTCCCTAGATCTTCCTGGGAGGAGAAGAACCACTCGAGGAAATACCCGTATTCTGGCAGGACGCCGACCTTTATCTCGTATTCCTTGAACCTCTCAAGGACTTCCTCGTCAAGCTCTTTTGTGAGCCCCACTATGCCTCTGTCCTGGATGTTCATGTCCACTGTAACGTAGAAGCCCACGAGTACTTCTATCTCCTTCAGCCTGTTTATCATAAACCTCACCGTCGGGCGCGCCTTCCCAAGCGCCCTCGCTATCTCTGTCACCTTTGTTCTGGCATCCCACTTTAGTATGTCCATGAGAACCGCGTAATCGTGGTTTAGGTTCCACTCGCCCCACTCTAGGGTTTTTGAATTCCTCCCCCTGGGATAGGCTCGAACCTCGTAGTATTCGAAGTCGTCGGAATACTTGGAGAGCATCTTGTCGACGTGCTTTACCTGCTCCTTCGGAATGTGGAGGAAGAGGGAAAGGCCGTTTTTGAAGCCGAAGGCAGGGTTTGCATACACAATGAAGGGGTTTTGGGTGACGTGCCGTCCGACCTCCAGCAGCCTCTCCGCGGGAACGCTCAGAAAGGCGACAAAGCTCTTAAGTCCTACCCTCCTGAGATTATATCTCGCATTGACGGCGATGTATTCCCCATAATACTTGTCGTACACCCTCTTGAGCCTGTAATAGTCTATTCCCTCCTCGGTGGCTATCTTCCTGAGGCTCTCAAAGGGATGTCTCTCAAGGATTTCAACTAGGAACTCGATTTCCTCAATGTTCACTCCACCCATGCCACGCCACCACCGGGCCGGAAAGGTTATATCCTGAGAGTATTAAACCCTTCCGGTGATGCGCTATGGTGAAGATTGAGGTCGTTGAGGTTGAGAAGCCCGAGGGCGCTGAGGTAATAATTGGGCAGGGCAACTTCTCGATATTCACTGTTGACGACCTTGCCAGGGCCCTCCTAACCGCGGTTCCTGGGGTAAAGTTTGGCATAGCCATGAATGAGGCGAAGCCCCAGCTAACGCGCTTCACCGGAAACGACAGAGAGCTTGAGGAGCTTGCAGCAAAGAACGCCTTGAAAATTGGAGCGGGCCACGTCTTCGTGATCCTCATGAAGAATGCCTTCCCGATAAACGTCCTCAACACGATTAAAAACCACCCGGCAGTGGCGATGGTCTACGGGGCCAGTGAGAACCCCTTCCAGGTTATAGTTGCTGAAACCGAACTCGGCAGGAGCGTCCTTGGGATAGTAGACGGCAAGTCTGCCACGAGGATCGAGACGGAGGAGCAGAAGAAGGAGAGGAGAGAACTGGTGGAGAAGATAGGCTATACCATTGACTAAAGTTTTTATTCTCCCTCCCCCTCTCCCGCTGGTGGTCCCATGAGGCTGGCCTTTATAACATCAAACCCCGGAAAGGTAGAGGAGGCGAAGGAGTACTTCGAGCCCCTCGGGATCGAGGTCTACCAGCTCAGCTATTCTTACCCAGAGATACAGGCGGACACACTTGAGGAGGTTGCTGAATACGGCGCCAGGTGGCTCGCCGAAAAAATAAGTGGTCCCTTCTTCCTCGACGACTCAGGCCTCTTCATTGAGGCTCTGAATGGCTTCCCCGGAGTCTACTCGGCCTACGTCTACAGAACCCTCGGGATAGGCGGAATACTGAAGCTCATGGAAGGCTTCTCCGACAGGAGTGCATACTTCAAGAGTATCATAGCCTACTGGGATGGCGAGCTTCACATCTTTGGAGGTAGAGTGGACGGCGAGATAACGGCCGAACCCCGCGGTGAAGGTGGCTTCGGCTTCGACCCGATTTTCAGGCCCAGGGGTTCCGATAAGACCTTTGCCGAAATGACAACTGAGGAGAAGAACCTCATCTCCCACAGGGGGAAGGCTCTAAAGGTCTTTGCCAGCTGGTTGAGGGAAAATCTTTAAATAAGCCTGATAAACAAACTCATGCGGTTGATATTGAATGAATGACGAAGGGGATTGAAATGGTGGGGGCCCTTGATGCCATCGACGTTAAGCTGTTGAAAGAACTCCGGGAGAACGCGAGGGAGAACATAGCCAGTCTGAGCAAGAAGCTGGGAATACCGAGAACCACCGTTCACTACAGGATAAAGCGTCTCGTTGAGGATGGAATAATAGAGAAGTTCACAGTAAAGCCGAACTACAAGAAGCTCAATCTAGGAACAACCGCTTTCATCCTTGCCCGCTATGATCCAGATTCAGGCCTGAACCAGAGGGAAGTGGCCGAGAAGATAGCCTCCCTCGATGGCGTTTACGAGGTTCACATCATAGCCGGAGAGTGGGATCTGCTCATAAAGGTTCGTGCCCCCAGCTCGGAGGAGGTCGGAAAGATAGTAGTCGACAAGCTCAGGGAGATAAAGGGTGTTGGACAGACCGTTACCATGGTCTCGTTCGTCACGGTGAAGGAAGAAGTCTGAGGCGATGATCGGCGTTCTCCTTTCTGATCTGTGATGACGCGAGGTTTGGTGAGCCTCACATAACGCAGCACTCGTAGATTACCTCAACGTCCCTCACGGTTTTCGCCCACTCTATCACCTTTCTCGGCGGGTTTGTCAGCCTGTCAACGCCCGCTAAGACCGCCCCCTCGTCGAACTCCAGCCTCCACCTGCCGAGGGGGCGCATGCAGCCTATGCTCAGCTCGCCCTCAAAGCGCTCGCGAGCATATCTCACCACGTCGAGGCTCTCCTCCACGCTTGGCTTCGGGACGTTCTCCATCTCGGTTCCCCTCGTCGGAATGAGAACGTTGAGTACAAGGAGGGTTATGGGGTATTCCGCCAGCATGTCTATGGCATTGTACTCCCAGTGTATCCTCCCGAAGTCGAGGCCTATGGTTATGTGCGGTGCAACCCTTATCCCGTTCTCGGTGAGGAGGTCGAGGATTCTTAGGTAATCCTCAACGGTTCTGTCTATCTTGTAGACCCTTCTGATTACTCCATCGTCGCCGACGAAGTCGAGGGAAACTGCATCTACCCAGCGGAGCCACTCCAAATCGTTCTCGTCTATAAAGCCGACGTGGGCGTTGAGCTTGAGGCTCGTGCGGCGCTTTATTTCCTTTATTTCCTCCGCGTAGAAGTCGAGGGGAACCTTCAGACGACCGTCCATACCACCGCTGAGGAGACAGCCGAGGTAGCCCTTCCTGTTGAGATCAAGGCAGTAATCCAAAAGCTCTCCTCGCCCAGGCTTCCTCATCCCCTCAAGGTAGTGCCTCCCGCAGTGGGCGCAGTTGAGTGAACACGCGTTACCCGTGACTGAGACTGATGGAAACTTGATGCCGGGGATGTAGATTTTGAGCTTTTTCTTCATTTATGCTCACCCCAAAATTAGGCTAAGGGTCTTTAAGAAGCTCGGTGAATTCCTCAACACTCAAGCCAGCTTCTTTTATAATCGCCTTTAAAAGACTTGTCTTTAGCCTTCTGTGGAGTGGAACCACAATCAACCTTCCGTCTCGTCCTTCAAGTATCACATGGGGGCCCTTCTGCTTAACGGGCTGGTAGCCCACCTTTTTGAGGACTTTTATAGCTTCTCTCCCAGAAACGTCGCGGGGAAGTTTGCTCATACTGATACCTCAACGACCGTGCTCTCTCCCTTTTTTACGAGTTCACCCTTTACTCTCTTCAACTCCCGCTCCTCCAAGGTCTCAAGGTACAGCTCTATGGCTTCTCTAATGTTTTTCAGGGCGTTCTCCTTCGTCTCCCCTTGGCTAAAGCATCCCGGAAGGGCAGGAACGTAGGCCACGTAGCCACCTTCGGGCTGTGGCTCGAGGATGACCTTGAGCTTCATGCCATCACCGGTAGGGTTTAGAACTGGGGGGCTTAAAAACATAAAGGCTGGCCAGCGTCGTAAAGGGTAGCCTTCCAAAAGAAAGAAAAAAGGAAATCACTTCTTAGCTTCACTCTCCCTGAACAGCGGCCACCAGGCCTTCTTGCCGAAGAGGCTCATGAAAGCCGGCCCCATGAAGTAGACCGCGAGCGTCGCCGTCAGGAGTATGCCCGCGGCGAGGGCAAAGCCCATCTCCCTTGTTCCCCAGGTACTGCTGAGCATCAATGCCCCGTAGGTGCTCGCCAGAACAACTGAGAGCCCTATGATGACCTTGTCCATGGTTCCAGCGGCAACGATAAGCGACTCGTCGGGCTTCCTGCGCTCGAACTCGTCCCTCGCCTTAACGAGGTAGAAGCTGTTGTAGTCGATGCCAACGCCCATGAGCACGACGAAGACCATCAGCGGGAGGAACCACAGAACCTGCTGGTTAAACACCTTCTCAAATAGCCACGTCGAGATCCAGATGCTCGTCATGACGCCGAGGAATATCGTGGTCATCGTCGAAGCCACCGCCGGCAGGCCCTTCAGCGTCGGTATGAGCGACAGGAACATGAGCACTAAGGCAACCGGAATTATCCTGTGCCAGAAGATGTCGTTTATCCTGTTTGTTAAGTCCATCGAGAGTGCGGCACCGCTTCCGACGAGGCCCGCTTTGATCCTCGGGTTCCCCTTGGCAAGTTCTCTTACATAGGTCCTCAGCTCCTTCACGAGCTCCTTAGCTTCTTTGTCCGTTGGTCTGTAAACGGTCTCTACCTGAATGAGCACCTTATCGCCCTTCGAGGAGATGAACCTACCGCCCCCAAGGGCCTTTATCGCTGAGAGAGTTAGGTTGCTGACGGGCTCCCCGTAGGGCCTCGTTGGCGAGTAGACGGCTTTAACCCCCTTCATTGAGGCTATGTGCGCGGTTATTTTGTCTATGAGCTTGAGGTCTTTGTCAGTTATCTTGCCGTTGAACTCTATTATCACGTAGTTGGGCGACATCAGTGAAGCCCCGAGCTTCTCCTCGCTCAGCTTCATGAACTTGAGCGTGTCGCTGTCCTTTGGAAGGAATAAGCTCAAGTCGTGGGTGCCCTTAAAGGTAATGAAGTTGTAAGTGGCCGGTGCGGCTATTAAGAGAGCTATCAGGAGAACGACCTTGGCGTGTTTGATGACCCATTCAGCGATTTTGCTCCTCTCGTGGACGTCCATGGCACGTATGTGCTTTACCTGCCTCGGCCACCAGAACCAGCTCTTGTCCCCGATCAGAGCTGTTATTGCAGGGATTAATGTGAGGCTCGCGATGAGCACGACTATCACGGCAATGGGAGCTATTATGCCCATCTGCTGGAATATCGGGAACTCCCAGGCGAGGACGAAGCTGGCGAAGGCTATTATGTCCGTGAAAGCGCTCGCGAGAACGGCGTCTTTAGCCCTTTTCAATGCTTCAGCGACGGCCCTTTCGTGTTCGTATCCCTCAGCCACGTACTCCTTAAAGCGGTGGACGTAATAGGTCGAGTAATCTATACCGAGGCCCAAGGCCGTCGTTATGGTCAGCATCTGGGCCCAGCTTCCGATGTTCAAGATTCCGCCCTTCGCGAGGAGGTAGGCTATTCCTAACGCGGTCAAAGCAGACGTTGCAACGCCGGTGAAGGGCAGGAAGGTCGCGAGGAGGGCCATTCCCATCAGGATGAAGAGGACTACCAGCGCCATTATCATGCTCGCCTTCGTCGTCGTGGCGTTGTCCCTCTTCCCGTACTCCGTCATCTCGTGCATCTGGATCGGTGTCCCTCCAAGGGCCCCTTCAACTTTTGGGAAATATTCTCCAAACTCCTCAAGGGCTATCTCCTTCACGCGCGTTGCGTTTCCGGCCCTGTACTTGTAGAGGTCGTCGCTCGGGTCGGGCTTTCCGCGTGGGGTAAAGATGATGAGCATCGTCGTGTTGTCCCTGCTCTTGAGCATGCTCAGGTAGGTTTTGGCTTTCTCCTTCACCGCCGGGAAGAGCTCATCAGCGAGGGGCCTGACGTCGCCGGCTGTTATTTTCTCCGGTTTGTCCTTGAAGCGGAAGGCAATATCAGCGAGCTTTGAGGCGTTGAAGGCTATCTTTATGCCGTAAGGGTTTCTGTTTGCATAGGAGGTAACGAATGACTCTACAGTCTTCTTGACGAGCTTCTCTATCCCCTCATCGTTCATTGGATAGTTCCTGACAACAGCCTCTGTGATGTTTAGGAAGAGGGCCTTGAACTCCTTCGGTGCGGTCATGTTGTTTATCTTCTCCCTGACTCCCTGGAGAAAGAGGCCTTCGGCTAGTTTCCTCGGGTTTGTTCCTCCGTATAGCTCCCTCACAATCTCAGAGACGTTGAAGTTTGCCCCGCCTCCCATCTTTGAGGCCAACGCGGAAACGACCTTCACAGTTGCGCCCTCAAGGTTCTCACCGCCGATTATCCCCTCCGGGTCTTTGGTGGCAGTTTTCACGATCAGTTCAGCAACATCCCCGGCGTTTGGAAGCCCGGCCTTGGAGAGTTCTTCGGTGAGGCCCCCCCTTCAGAATTTCAACGGCGATTCTATCGAGAACCTCCGTGTTTCCGTTGCTCTCGTAGATTTCTCTCAATGCTTTCTCGTTTATGCTGACGCCCATCTTAGCAGTTATGGCCTTCAGGACTGAAACTGTGGCGTTTTCGAGAAGAGAGGGATCCCTTGAGAGGATTCCCGTGGCGTTTTCATCGTACGCTAAAACGGTATTGACTACGAAGGGGGCGAACTGGAAAGCACTTGGGAGGCTCTTCTCCATGCCCGTGAGGAGGAGGTTTTTCTCAAGCTCCTTCGTTGGACCCTTCACCAGAAGCTCCATTAGAACACCCTTCACGTTCGGGAGCTTTGAAAGGGGATTGTTAGGAGCGTTGCCGAGGAGGGAGAGCGCAACCTCAATGGTGGCGTTCTCAACGGCCTGGCGCTTGGGCTCGGCCCGAGAGAGATTGCCGTCTCCACTATTCCGGAGAAGGCCTTCGCGTCGAGTCTGCCAAAGCCATTCACAACTATCGTCTGGTTGGTCTGAAGTACTGCCTCAGGGAGTTTATGAAGTACAGAGGTAGCTATGCCGGAGACCGCTTTGGTCAGCTCCCCCGATGACATTCCCTGAAGGGCATACTCGCTTCCGGCCTTCTGGTCGAAGGCCTCAACTTCGAGGTAAAAAGCCTTTCCGTAGGCCTCAACGAGGGGAACCTGAGCAGAAGGCGAGCCGGCTTTTATTATTCCCTCCGTGACGTTGGCGAGGAAAGTATCTGTGATAGCCCCGCTTCCAGCGTTAGCGTAAACCGGATAGACCGAATTGAAGACCGCATAGACGAACTCCGGGGTCGTCCCAGTTTGAGTTGCTATCTCCTCAGCCTCAGTCTGAGTTAGGTTTCCCCTACCGTAGGCCCCACTGGCAAGGATGGCCCTGTGGACGGTTATAACCCCAATGTAGGTCTTTCCATAGGTCGAGTTGAGAGAGTAAAGGCCTCTGTTGAGCTCTGCCAGCGTGGAGTTGAGGGATTTGAGCATTCCTGAGGTTGAGGTTAAATTCTTGTGGAGGGCGATGTAAGCTGTATCCGTGTGGTTTAGCGCGTTCCTCAGGAGAACGGTCTGATTGTAAAGGGCTGTGACGTTCCTCTTTAACATCAGATAGCCCTTTGCGGTGTCAATAAGAGCGTTCTTCACCATACGGGTAGTGTTGTCGAGTTGGTACGTCACGTTGAGGAGCCGGCCAAAGCCCTCATTGCTCTGGAGAGCAGTCGAGTAGAGAACCCCTGTAAGGTTCCAGGTTGTAAGTCATGTTCCAGAGTTCATTGATGGCGTCATAGTAAGAGGTTACGTTGTCGGCATATTTACCCTCGACCCTCTCCTTGAAGGAGTAATAGGCTTCTTTGCTCCTTTCATCGCTGACGTTTATGTTCGTGATGAGCAGGTACGTGGTGTTCTCGTTCTGGGCCTTTGTGAACTCTCTGGAGATTATGTCCTGAACCTTTACGGATTCTATCTTGTGGGATACCATCTGCCCCTCGCTGTAGTTGGTTATCTCGCTCAGCTTCATCGCAAGCGGTGCCATGATGATTATCACGACTATCTAGGCGAGGAGCACGAGCTTTGCGTGCCTGGCTATCCACTCGTTCCATGCCATCGCGACCACCCCAACCCTTTTAAACGGTTGCCACTAATATGTCAATTGCAAATCCATCCTATTCAAATATGTTTAGTTCAGACATATATGGGCTGGGTGAAACTTATAAGCCTTTCGCCGGTGGTGAGAGCATGCCTGACTCAAGCCTCGTGAGGAACCTCTTCACGGTACCGCTGAAGAACCTCATACTCCTTATCATAGGCCTGAAGGGAGAAGCACACGGCTACGAGATACTGAAGGAGATAGAGAAGATAGCCTTCGGCAACTGGAAGCCCAGTCACGGGAACCTCTACACCATGCTCAACAAGCTGGCCGAGGAAGGTCTGATAGAGCCGAGGGAAGAATACAAAGGAAAGAGGAGGGTGGTTAGATATGCACTCACGGAGAGGGGTTGGCTCTACCTGAAGGAGGCCAACGAGCTCGCCCTGAAGTCCCTCTATTTAGCGGTTCAGTATCACGAGAGGCTCCGCGAGAAACTCAGGGAGAGGGGCTACGGAAAGGAGATCCCAGCCGAGGCCATAGGGGAGTACATAAAGCTCCTCAACGGCATCATCGGCGTTTTGGAAGAGAAAAAAAAGGAGCTTGAGAAACTCAAGAGGGAGAAAGAGCTCAGAGAAACGGGTTCCTGAACTTTCTCCTAGGATAGACCGCCGTCCCCTCAAGCTCCTCCTCGATTCTTATGAGCTGGTTGTACTTAGTGTTCCTGTCCATTCTCGCCGGGGCGCCGGTCTTTATCTGGCCCGTGTTGAGGGCAACGGCCAAATCGGCTATGAACGGGTCGTCGGTCTCTCCGGAGCGGTGCGACACAACTATTCCCCATCCCGCCCTGTAGGCTGTGTAGGCAGCGTCTATGGCCTCGCTCAGCGTTCCTATCTGGTTTACCTTGAGGAGGAGAGCGTTGGCAGCGCCAAGCTCGATGCCCTTCCTTATCCTCTTCGGGTTTGTGACGAAGATGTCATCGCCGACGATCTGTATCTTGTTCCCGAGTTCCTTCGTTATCATGACGAAACCTTCCCAGTCCTCTTCGTGGAAGGGATCCTCAAGGGAAACTATCGGGTAAGTTGAGATCAGCTCCCTGTAGAGTTCGAGGAGCTCGCCCTTGTCGTACTCTTTACCTGCAACGACGTACTTGCCCTTGTCGGGATGGAAGAACTCGCTCGATGCAGGGTCAAGGGCGAAGGCTATCTCCGCACCGGGCTTGTAGCCGGCCTCTTCTATGGCCTCGATGAGGAGCTCAAGGGGCTCGTGGGGTTCTTTCAGGGGTGGAGCGAAACCGCCCTCGTCGCCTACGTTGACCGCGTCCTTTCCGTATTTACTGGCTATAACCCCTTTGAGGACATGGTAGGTCTCGCTAACCCACCTTATTCCCTCGCGGAAGCTGTCGGCTCCAACCGGCATTATCATGAACTCTTGGAAGTCGAGCTCGTTGCCGGCGTGAACTCCGCCGTTGATGACGTTGCTCATTGGAACCGGCATGACGTAGGCGTTGGTTCCGCCGATGTACTGGTAGAGTGGAAGCCCTAAAGCGTTCGCCGCCGCCTTCGCCACGGCCAAGGAAACGCCGAGGATCGCGTTTGCGCCGAGGTTGCTCTTGTTCTCCGTCCCGTCGAGCTCAAGCATAAGGGTGTCTATATCCCTCTGCCAGGTGACGTCCATTCCTATTATTTCTGGTGCGATTATCTTGTTGACGTTCTCAACGGCCCTCCTAACGCCCTTACCGAGGTAGCGCTTCCCGCCGTCGCGGAGCTCGACCGCTTCGTGGGTTCCGGTTGAAGCTCCGCTCGGGACAGCTGCTCTGCCCATGCTTATTGGGGTGTAAACCTCGACCTCGACCGTTGGATTGCCCCTGCTGTCGAGTATCTCCCTCGCTATAACGTTCGTTATCTCGAAGGGGTTTTCCATGCTAATCACCTCGGGTGATATTCAGTACCCTAAATATAAAGTTGGCGATTCGCTTTTAAGGTACCCTCCCAAGTTTTTAACATGGAGTGGGAGAGAAAGCTCAGGGAAGAGGGATTCATCGAGGTGGGGGACTTCAGGATAGAGCTCACCCTTGACAACACCTTCCTCGACCTTGACTACATTCCAAGGGTGATAGTCTACGACGAGGAAACCTCCTGCTGGCACGTCCTCAGGAACCCGATACCCAAGGGGAAGAGCCTTAAGGAAGGGTGGGACAACGCGGTAAAGGTTCTTGAGGCAATCGCCCGGGGAGATGCTGATCCAGTCCTCGGAGACGATGAGGTTGGAGAAAGGCTCCAGAAAGCCCTTCGTGAGCTCTACAAAAATGGACAAACTACCCCCTAATCTGGGTTTTTCTTACCCCAGTTCCCCTTTTCTGGACTGCAAATTTTCCGGAATCGTTCCACACTTTTGGGTGGAAACCCTAATAACGTCCTCCGACGGACGCTGTCTGGGGATGATGTATATGGCCGAACGGATTGACATAGCCAAATATATTGATCATACCAACTTGAAGCCTTACACCACGAGGGATGACATAGTACGGCTCTGCGACGAGGCAATAAAATACAACTTTTATGCCGTCTGCGTCAACCCCTATCGCGTTAAGCTCGCCAAGAACTACCTCCGCGAGAAGAACGCAGACGTCAAGGTGGCGAGCGTCATAGGCTTCCCGCTCGGGGCAACCCCTACAGAGGTCAAGGTCTTCGAGGCGAAAAAAGCTCTGGAAGACGGTGCGGACGAACTCGACATGGTCATGAACATCGGCGCCCTCAAAGATGGGGACTACGAGTACGTCAAGAACGACATAGCCGGGGTCGTTAAGGTCGCCCACGGGAGAGGGGCGAAGGTCAAGGTCATAATTGAGACCTGCTACCTAACAGAGGAGGAGAAGGTAAAGGCCTGCGAGCTGGCAAAGGAAGCCGGGGCCGACTTCGTTAAGACCTCTACTGGTTTCGGCACCGGCGGTGCAACC
>NZ_JALTCZ010000021.1 GCF_027008145.1 Thermococcus sp.
TGGTCTCAATGAAGGGCACAAATCTCGCCCTCGCCGCGATCGTATTGGCTCTCGTCCTCGCGGCGGGGTGCATTGGGGGAACCTCAAGCCAGACACCGACGAGCTCGACAAAGGCCCCGGCCACAACCTCACAGCCCTCTACGAGCTCTTCCCAGGCCCTGAGCCCGTGGAAGGCCGATGGGATAATAGAGAAGAACGAATACCCACACGAGCTCGCTCTGGCCGGCGGTAAGTTCACCGTTTACTGGAGGAACGATGACGAATACCTCTACATGGCCCTCAAGGGGAAGACGACCGGCTGGGTTGCCATAGGCTTCGAGCCGAGCACGGCGATGAAGGACGCCGACATGATAATAGGCTGGGTCAAGGACGGGAAGGCAACGGTCGTGGATGCCTACTCAACCGGTCTCTACGGGCCCCATCTACCAGACCAGAAGCTCGGCGGGAGCAACGACATCCTTGAGTATGCCGGAAAGGAGGAGAACGGCTACACGCTGATAGAGTTCAAGAGGAAGCTAAACACTGGTGATAAATACGACAAGGCCTTCAAGCCGGGGCAGGAGATTAAGTTCATCTTCGCGATGGCAGATGCCGATGACTTCACGGCGAAGCACAACGTTGCTAAGGGTTCCGGCAGGATAAAGCTCGATGGGTGATAGAATGCTCCCATACCAGATTCACGCGACGGTTAACTCCCTCGCCTTGCTCTCTTTCCTTGTTGGGATTTATTACGCGAGGAAGCACAGGCTTAAACTCCACCACGCGGCGGTCTACATGGGGGCTGGCCTCTTGACCTTAGGAGTTGCCTATATGCTCTACACCGTCGGTGGAGTTCCATCAACACACGGAAGGTTCGGGCTGTTCACCTACATTGTCGTCCTGACGGCCCTCGCGACGGGCTTCCTCTTCAGGGGAAGAAGGCTGAGGAGGGAACACCACAGGTTCGCCACGGGTCTGGCCATAGCCCTCCTCGTGGTCGAGTTCATCTATGGCCTCTCGCTGGTTACCTAACCAAAGAGCTCAAGACAGACCCGGCACTCGCTTGGATTGAGCTCCGGGTCGATGAGTGCATGAAATTGACAGAAGTAGCCCCTCCCGAGCCCGTAGAGAGTTATCTCAACGAGCCGGGCGTGTATCCAGTATTCATCCGGCCTCTTCTCCACTATCTCCTCCGCGAGGGAGCGCAGTTTCTCCTCAATGTCTGGAAGGGAGGAGACATCCACTAAAGCACCCCTCTCCTCCCTCAGGTAGCGGGAAACCGCAGACTGGGTTATGTGGAAAAGCTCCGCTATCTCGGTCTGTTTTAGGCCCTTCCACCTCAGTATCTCAACGAGCCTCCGTCTGAGGGCGGGGTACACATAGCGTGAGGCCACATCAAAGGCGTTGGTCTTCATGGTTCCAGTTATGACGAGTGGAATATTTAAGGTTTTTCAAGTGCCTTAAGCTCTGCCATCATCTCTCTAAATTTGTCATCGCTCATCCCGAGGAGCTTCTTGGCACCCTTCAGTGTTATCGTCCTCGCCAGGGTTCTTCTCATCTCCGGATTCTCAAGCGGGGAGAAGCCGTACTTCACGAGGATCTTGAGGGATTCTGGATAGACTTTCAATAACTGGGCCACGTTTGTTTCCTCTGTTATCTCCTCAAGTTTGTCATCGCACTCTTTGATCTCCATGTTGAGCTCCTTTGAGTTTTCAGTTTTTGTAATTCTGAGCACGAAGAGGTTGCCAACCTCCTTGATATCAATGGAGTAGCCAGCCTCTTCAAGCTTCGGTATCATGTCAACGAAGGGCTTATCACCTATCACCTCAAGTGTATCTCCGGTTTTGAGCTTTCCGAGGGACTCGACTATCATAACGGCCGGCTGTGGGGCTTTCAGCCCCCTAACGTCGAGCATCATTTTGCACCACCAATCATTAGTATGACGTACGGCATATAAACTTTATTGGACAAAATTGCCCAGTAATGCTTATAAGACGTTGATATGACACCCGTCATGAAGGTGATCAAGATGACCGAATTGCTCAACAACAGGGAATACAAAAAGGAGCAGCTGAAGAAACTCCTCCTGAGGATTCACGAGGGCGAGAAGGTTGAAAAGCTCAAAGAGGAGTTCAAGATGTTACTAAGCAACGTCTCACCGTTGGAAATACCCATTTTAGAGCAGGAGCTCGTGAAGGAAGGTGTCTCGGCAAAGGATATAGCCAAAATGTGCGACATTCACGTTGAGCTCTTCCGAGAGGCAGTTAAAGGAACCGATGAACTTGAGGAGAGAGATTTGCCGGACGGCCACCCGCTCAAGACCCTCTATCAGGAAAACAAGGAGATAATGAAAGATGCGGAGATGCTCAACCTCTACGCGAGAACACTGGCAACTACCAAGGACGAACGCATGAGGAAGGAAATCCTGGAAGTTCTGGAGGAGATAGTCAACAACCTCAGGAAGGTCGGTTTCACCCACTACAATCGAGAGGAGATGCTGACCTTCCCCTACATTGAGAGGAGGGGCATTACGGCGGTGGCCACCGTCCTATGGACGAAGCACGACGAGGTGCGGTTCATGATAAAGTACCTAGCTGAGCTCCTGAGGAAGAGGAACGAAATGCCGTGGGAGAAGTTCGTTAAGCTCTTCAAAGACAAAGCCGGCGAGGCATCCTTTGCCCTCAGCGACATGGTTTTTAGGGAGAACAACATCTACTACCCAACCCTTAAGGCCCTGCTAAGCGACGGCGAGTGGAAGGCCATTAGAATGCAGGAGGATGAAATGGGCTACTACAAGGTGGATCCGCCAGCCTGGGACCCCGGTGAGGACGTTAAACCGCTCCACCCGTGGGAGATCAACCCGGAGCTGAGCGTGGAACAGCTACTGAGCCTCCCGAAGGAAGTCCAAGAGGCCCTCAAAGGCCAGCCCCTTGAGTTCGATAAAACGGAACTCAAGCGCGATGGCGACATAGACCTAGGGACAGGCTACGTTAACGTCGAGGAGCTCAAAATCATCTTCGAGGCCCTGCCGGTGGACGTTACCTTCATAGACAGGAACGATAGGGTTAGGTTCTTCTCGCCGGGAGAGAGGATATTCGACAGAACTCTCTCAGTCCTTGGAAGGCCGGTCCAGCTCTGCCACCCGCCGAAGAGCGTTTACATTGTGAACAAGATACTTCAAGCCTTTAAGGAGGGTAGGAAGAAGGAAGCCACCTTCTGGCTTCATCTCGGGAAGAAGTACGTCTACATCAAATACGTTCCGCTCTTCAATGAGAAGGGCGAATACATCGGGACACTTGAAATGACGATGGACATCGCACCGTATAAAAAGATAGAGGGTGAAAAGAGACTGATAGACTGGGAGGAGTGGGAATGAGAGGGAAAGA
>NZ_JALTCZ010000022.1 GCF_027008145.1 Thermococcus sp.
GGAACCGGTTCTCTCACCTGAGGACTTCGCGTTTGTAATTTTCTGTAACAACGCGAAGTCCTCAGGTGAGAGAACCGGTTCCTTTGCGCTCAGGCTGAACTCGGGTTTCAGTTGTGTCTTTTGGAACGTAGTCTTTCCGATGATGGCGTTCTCGATTATGCTCACCTCTTCCCCGGAGGTGGTTCTGAGGATTGTCTGAGTCTCAAGCTCTTTTTTGACAACTCCAGTTGGCCACGGCTTGCCTGTTATCTTCTCGAACTCGTCCGGCCCTATTGGGGCGCTTGGCTTAATCACTTCGCCCGTTTCGAATGGCTTCGTGCTCTTAAACTTCGTCAGCAGGAACTCTCTGGTGTCGCTTCCCGCAATTTTCAGGGCCGCTCCTTCAGTGTCGCTGACGAATGACTTCGTGAACCTTATGTCATCCCCCGTGCTCAGCACCGTTTGATAGTGGGTCTCGATTGGGCTCTTCCTAAGCCAGCCCTTGTAAACCGTCTCCTTGACTGTCACCCTCGTTCCGGCTTCTCCTCCGAACACCTCAGGAATCTTGTCGCTTTCGACCCTGACGACCTTCTCCGGGGCAACGGCCTGGAGGGTGCTAGGGGCAGCATTTGCCAAGACTGTGCTCCCAACAATGCTTCCGGCAACCTCACCAATTGCAAAGCCCTTGTGGACCTTCTCAAGGTTCTTGTTGAAATTCTCAACCTGCGCGTTGGCTTCGTCAACCCCGAGGGCCTCGAGCCGTGCCTGTATGGCGGCCACCTTCGCGTTGAACTCCTGAACTTGTCTGTTGTATACGACGGCCTCCGCGTTGTAAAGCCTCGCAAAGGCCGGGTCAGTCTCAGCCTTTTTCCTGTTCTCCTCGAACCATTTCGCCTGCTCTTTCAGTTGCTCAGCTTGCTCGTTGAGCTTGATTATTTCAGGCTCAAGTTGTTTCGCTTCTTTAAGTTTCTGCTCGGCGCGGTAAGTTTGGGGTGCGGCTCTGGCCAGCATGAGCTCATTCTCTACTTCCGCGTCAGGGTTTTCGGTGATAACCTCGCTTTTCTGAGTAGTCTCGTGCCGCAGGCCGAGAGGCCCCATGTCGATTGGCTTTGATGAGGCCTTACTCCACACTGACTTTACAGTCTCGTAGGCTGTGCCAGGCATGTCAACAAACGCGTCCACGAGGATACCGTACGCCGTGCCCACTACCGCCGCTTTTTTCGCGTCCCCCCCCTCAGCCAGTTCAATCAAAGTCTCTTTCTTCGCCCTCTCCGCCTGCTCGTGTATCGTGTGGAAAAAGTTCACAACAGGAATCTTGTCGACATTCCTCTCCAGCCACCATTTGACTTTCCCGAGCGTTCCGGGATTATATGCGTTGAACGTGCCCTCCGTTGCCGGAGAGAGTTGAACCTGCCCGGGCTGAGAGTCCTGGACGCTAGACGAGGAGCCAACGATGGGGGTCGGTACCTCCTTAGCACTGTCCCTCCTGAGCAAAATCTGCAGGGCCGTCTCGCGAGGCGACTGAGTTGGCGGGCCGGCAGTCACGTCTTGCCCATCGACGTAGAGTTTTCCGCGGGGCATTTGGGAGGGAGCTGGTTGTGACTGAGAAGAAGATGCCTGAGGCTGAGCCTGCTGTTCGGGCCGAGTCGGGGGTCCTGCGGCCACGTCCTGGCCGTCAATGTAGAGTTTCCCGCGTGGGAGAGATGGCATTAGAACACCCCCTCAAGGGTGAGTTTGTCGGCTATCCACTCCTCCTGCTCTTGACCCTGCCCGCTGGCCGGTTCGTTGGAAATTATAGGTGTGGCAATGTGGATGGGCTTCAGCCCGCGCATCTCTCGCCACTCGTTAAACTCCCTAACCGTCTCCTCGAGTATCTTAAGTTTCTCAGGGTCGTTCTCAACCCACCTCGGTACTTTGAACGGGGCGTTGTACCTCTCCGCGGCCTCGAGGGCCTTCCAGATGAAAAACTTCGTCGTGTTGAACTCCTTGTGCCTCCGGTACTCGTCCGGAATCTTCCCCTTCCAGTGGAAGACATAGTAATCGAGCTTCCCTATATCGCTCTGGCGCTCTTTCCAATAGTTTAGGATGTCTTCGAAAGTCTGCACCTTGATTCTCTTCCTTGCTTCCTCCGTTGCCCTCACGAGCCGAGTCTTAAACACGTCAAAGAACGCCATCGCAGTACCACGCCCAACTATATGAACTATCAATCCTGCACGTCTGAGCACGGCGTCGAGGTCCCAAAAGGCTGGCGTGTTATATATTATGAACTGTTTTCTCGCCCTGCCAGTTTTCACAGCAGAGTCGAGTGTGATGTTTCTCCAAGACTGGTGCATGCGCCTGTGGAAGAAGTTCTGCGCTTCATCAAAGATATGAACCGAGCCTTCTGGCATTACAGCCATGTTGAAAAGGGCCTGTGGGATCTGTCGCTCATCCCAATACATAGTCTCGCGTAGGTCAAAGTTCGTGTCGAGTTCTTTTGCTATTGCGAGCGAGAGAGTTGACTTACCAGAACCTTCCGGGCCATCAACGATTATGTGAAAGTCATCATCATGTGCTAGCGCATTCTTCCTCAGCTCGCCGAGGACGGCCCTAAATTCTTCCTCAACTATGACGGGCCACTCCATCTCAACCACCCACCTTCTCGTCGCTCAGCTGGAAGATGTTCGTCAGGCGCCTCTTTGCTGCAAATCTGAGCAGAACGCGGGAGATGTGATAAACAACCGCCGCCTTCTCAGCCGCAGTCTGGCCGAACTCAGCGCGCCTAAGCATCAGAAAGTCCCTGAAGCGCCTGTAAGCTGCCTTCTCCTCATCAGTTATGGCATAGTCCTCACTAAGGAACGGCTCGAAAAAGTCAAAAAGGGTCATGGCAAGCTGGAGAGTCTTTGTATATGTTTCAGGGGAGATCTGCCCCTTTGAAAGCTGGAGCCTCAGCTCACTCTTCATAACGTTGAGCTCGTAGAGATCATCAGTAATGGCCAAGCGATAAAGGTCAACGGGGGCCGCGAGGCCCTCCTCGCGCTTAATCAGTTTTCCAAAAACCTGCCTGCTCACGTAGTCTGTCATGGCATCACCACCTGCTTTGCAGTTTGGGCCGTCTGAACAGCTCCGGCGTGGTTGTTGGTTACAACCTGATAGACTATCGCGAAGCCGACCAGAACCATCAGGGCTATGATTCCCATTGTCATGTAGAACTTGTAGTCATGCTTGCCCTTCTCCTTCTCCTGTACAATCATCTCGGTCACGATGTCTAGAGTCGGAGCAGGGATTCCAAGGGCAAACCGCAGTATTTTATCGAGGTCAATCTTCGCCCAAAGCCACTTTCTGACAACATTACCGTCCTTGTCCTTCTCGGGAACCTCGACTAACTCCTTATTGTCGAGCTCAACGAGAATGTACCTCAGCTCACTCTCAAGCTGGTCAACTTCCTGCTTTACACGCATCCACTCGTTCATGACCTGTTGATAGGCCTCAGGGTTTGCAAGGAACTCTGCCTTAAGGGCATCAAGCTGTTCAAGGTAGTTTTTCTTGAGGATGTACTGCTTCAGCTTTTCCTCATAGCCAGCTTTTTTTATCACTGCCAAGTCTGTCGCTATTTTTGGGTCAAGTGGGCTCATTGTCTGGATGTTCAGGAGAACAGCGGGCTTGTTCAGGAAACGCTTCCAGTCAGAAGGCATTAGGGGAAACTGTGCCTTCGTGTGCTTCGTCAGTTTCACTTCGAGTACATCACCTTTCAGGTTTTTCCGGGAGAGATGTTTCACATCAATTGGAAAGCCCTGCTGGATGAATGCCCAAATTCCACTCGGTGAGAGAATGCCCTTTAAGAGATCCTTACCTCTGAACCTTGCCCATCCAAGGATTGCTATCAAAACAATGTTAATTAGAACACTTGCCTGGAACAGGTACCACAGCTCATTGACGTTCATCTTCCAGCACCCCCAAAGAAGCGTGCAAGGCCGCGCCTCGCCTGCTGAATTGAGCCATTTGACACGATGTTGAACTCCTTCGTGCTCCTCTCAAGGAAGCCGAGGAAGGCCCCGCCTCTGGCCCTCGAGAGCTGAACATCAACATACGTTTTCAGCTCTTCTTTCTGCGCGAAGAGAACATCGTCTCGCGCCATCGCGAAGTACGGCCTGCGGTACGACTTGAGGATGATTGTGTAAACACGGGCCTTGATTTCATTCGCGGTCTCACTGTCGAGGTTGCCAAGGCTCATCGCTGCATCTCTGAAGACTGACAAGTGCCAGAAACGTGAGGGAAAGCTCTTCTCCTGCTCCTTCAGGAGCTTGAGTACTTCACTCTTCACGTCAACCGCGAACTCGCCCTGCTCAAGTAGCGTTGCATCCCTTGCGAGCATCACATTATCAAAAACATTTGCCTGCTCCTCCTCAGTCATCTCCTCACCTCCCCTGCCATCTCGGCGGTGGCATAGATGAACGCAAAGGCGGCGTTCAGGACTGTCATCGCAGAGCCGAAGAACCACATCAGCTCCCTTTCATGAAACTGTAGTACCGTGCCAGCAGAAACGACATCGACGTAGTAGAAACCAGCATACACGAGAAACAGGCTGAAGACGAGCGAGAACACGAGCAGAACCGGACTTCTATACACTACCCCCAAGATATTGTATACGAGCGCTGTCCCCATCAGGAGCAGGACGAACCAAACTAGCAATTTATCACCCCCTGAGCGTTAAGGAAAGGGAAAACGAAAGAAGGCGTCGGCTCAGCGGAAGATTCCGAAGAGCAGGCCGAGCACGAGGGCAATTGCCGCGATGAACGGCACCATGCTCGCCATGGAGAGCGAGCTCTGCGTGTTGCTGTCAACGTCAGTCAGCATGCCCTTTGCTATAGTATCGTTTGTCTGCTGTATGTTCTGCGTGATAACAGGGTGGAACTTCCCTATCACGAGCAGGGCGACGTAGAGAAGCAGTATTACGCCGACTATGCCTCCGATTGCTGCCATGCTGACCTGTCCTCTCCTCTTCCCTGACTTCCACTCTTTGGCCATCTGCACACCCATCTGGAAGGCAAGCTTCGCGGCCAACTTCGCATCTTCAAACACGAGGCAACACCTCGCCAGGCAGTATTCACTGAAAGTTAGGTGAAAGAGGATAAAAAGGCGGATTGCTAATTCCTGCGTTCAGGAACTCCTGAACAAAGAATAGAGAGTGAGTTATATAAAAAACAAAAGTATCTCACACGAGAAAATCTTTGTCCTTCAACTCGATGCCGAAGCGGGCGAAAAGCTTCCTGACCTCTGCCCTGCGCTTATACGAACGAGAAATCTCGAGAAGTTGCGACCTGTTCTTCTCCTCGAACTTCTGCAAAAGCGCAATTGCGAGCATGACAATAGCGCCTTTCCTGACACCAAGTAGCAAGGACATCTGTGAGATGAATGCCTCCTGCTCGACAGGCACCATCACTGAAATCTGTCGCGTCTTCTTTTTTGACATTGCGGGCTTTACTTCAACTGTAGGGATAGCCACGACAACATCCTCCAAAACGCATCACCCCTTCAAAACCTTCTTTAGGTCTTCAACCATGGCAGAGTACCACTCATCTGCCAGGATCTCAAGGTTTAGGTAGTGTTTTTCGAGAACTCCACGCTCGGCGCGCCCTTGAATGAAGTTGATGACTTCAAAGGGGCATCCCCGCCTCGCCAGGAACGTCGCAAACCACTCCCTCACCGCCGAGGCCGAAAACTGGACGCTCTTCTCGGTGTTTCTGACGGCACGAAGCTTGACGCGGAGCCTGTTCTTCACGTGCTCGTAGTCGAGAGGCAATTGCTCAAGTTCTGAAAGCGCGAAGTCGCGAGATAGGTAAGCGTAGAAGGCCTTTTTCTGACCTTTGTAGCGATAAAGCGGATACTTGGCCATATTCTTATGATCTGGAGGTAGAATTAGCTTCTCAGGATCATACTCGTTGAAGAGCTCGACCACGGCCCTAAGCCGCAGGCCGGAATAGACGAGGGCCTTGTAAATCGTTGCGAGGGTGGCGTCTTTCTGCTCGTAGTACTCCAGAGCAGCCCTAATCTGCTCGTCTGAAACGTTCACCTTCCGCGGGTGCGTAGGTTTCGTCCAGATTATCTCTTTCAGGTCGAGGTACTGCTCGCGAGTGATCACACCGCGGTTCTTCAGGAACCTGGCAAAGCTTCTCAGAGCCTTGGTTATGTGGCGCTTGTAGTTGGTTTCCGTGAGAGTCTCCTGGAGGTCCTTGTATGTCATTATATTGTATGAGTCAAAGAACTTCTCAAGGGCCTGAATGTAGCGTAGCTTCGTCTCCTCGGTGGCAACTCTGAGAGAGAGCCACTTCGCGTAGGCTTCTTTGAGCTGAGACCACTTCTCATTTAGGCTTATCTCTGTTGAGGACGTCCTGCTAGTGCTTTCGAGCCCGCGCCCCGGGTTCAAATCCCGGCCGGGGCACCATAAGAAACTTTGCCTTTGCAAAGTTTCATCAAAGTTCGTAGCTCTTCTCGAAACGCATTTATTATCAGAGTTCTATACCTCGAAACCTTTACTCTAAGCGGGAAACTTCCACAAGCTATCCTCAGGTGGTTTACACTAAGAAGATGCCCAAAGGGCGTCAAAATAAAACAAACCCTCATATAGGGAACTCAAAAGGCGTTCCCAAACATTACGGTCAGAAACGAAATGCAAGAACCGGAACCGTCTAGATGCCCATTTTAAGAGCTACAAACTTTTCACCAGCATTTCTCAAAGGCTGTGAGCGAAGTTTGATCGAGGGGTACATGTCGCTTTTGGAAATTCCGGTTTTGAGATGGATTTGCTCTTTTATGTCTGGCATTTTTGTGGACTGATAGGCGAAGGAAATCAACAAAAAAGTTTATTAGAATTAGCAAATTTCTGAGAATAGGTGATATAGTGGATTTCAAAATCCCTAGAAAAATCAAAAAATATTTTGATAATCCGTTAGACTATTTCGCATTATTTACGGCAATTTTTGTAGGAATGTCGCTTGGTTTTTTAGTGGATTCACTATCCCTTAAAGAAACAAAAATAGTTGTGACCGATCCCCAATTAGTGACTGCAGCTAGTGCAATGGCTACTATTGGAATGGCATTCTTTGTTGGAATTCAGTCCTATTTTAATAGGAAAGCTACAGAAGAAATGGAAAAATCATTGCTTCTTCCGCTAATGCAGGAGCACACTAAGATGCTTCATGAAGAGATTATAACTCCACTAATCGATGCATTTAGCAGGGTTTACACCGACGCGTCCAGATATAAGGTGTACATAACTCTAACACCCGATCTATCACAAGGCATAAATGGCAATGAAAGCATTAATGACTTATGCCAATATCTTGGCAAAACTCTAAACACAGCACTCTTAGAAGATTTACTTAACAATCATGCACCAGATTTAAATGAGGCTTATCAGAAGTTTATATCTTCTGTTTCCCATCTTAATTCGAATAAGAAGAATCCAAAAGAAAAGAGGGAGCTTATAAATATTGTTAATGAACGGTTAAAAGAAATTCAGGATATTTTAAATGAGCTAATAGCTTATGAGGTCTTTTTAGACAGATGTCCGTTTGTTAGGGGTAGCCACAGATCAAAACACAGGTGACAAAGATAAACTTGCGACAATTTTTTAACCTTCTTATTTATTCCCCACCGATGCTCGCCGTAAAAGTCCCCAAGAAAGAGGCTGAGATGGCCAGAAGGAGGCTCCTCGAACTCGGTATCCTGGCCAAAGGATACTCCATAAAACGCGAGGGAGATTTTGTCCTCTTCCCTGTTACGGGGCCGGTTAATGGTTTTGAGCTCGTTGAGGCCGAGTTTGAGAGAACCGAAAGGAGACCCCACAGCTACCGCGAGGTAGTTGAAGTTCCCGCGGAGCTCAGGCAACTCCTTCCGAGCTCATTCGACATCATCGGTGACATCGCGATAATCGAACTTCCGGAAGAGCTGATGCCCCACGGAAGGGCCATTGGCGGGGCGATCCTCAAAGTCCACCGCCACATAAAGGCCGTCTTTGCCAAGGGAGGTAAAGTTGAAGGAGAATACCGCGTGAGGGAGCTTATCCATCTCGCTGGCGAGAACAGGACTGAAACCGTCCACCGGGAGAACGGGATAAGACTGAAGCTCGACGTCGCGAGGGTCTACTACACCCCGAGGCTCGCCACGGAGAGAATGAGGGTTTTTGAGAAGACGCAACCGGGAGAGATCGTCTTCGACATGTTCGCCGGCGTCGGGCCGTACTCGATACTCCTCGCCAGAAAGGCAGATCTTGTCTTTGCCGTTGATCTGAATCCCTGGGCGGTGAAGTACCTTGAGGAGAACATACGCCTGAACAAGGCCACCAACATCGTCCCGGTTTTGAGCGATGTTAGGGAGGTAGCCGGGAAAATCAAGGCCGACCGCGTCATAATGAACCTTCCCAAGTTCGCCGATAGGTTCCTGAAAGAAGCGATGCTGAGCGTCAAGCCCGGAGGGATAATCCATTACTACGGCTTTTCCCCAGAGGAAGACCTGTTTTCCGAGCACGAGGCAAAGATAAAGGCGACAGCGAGGGAGCTGGGCTTTAGAGTGGAGTTCCTTGACCGGAGAAAGGTGCGCCCCTACGCTCCCAGACAGTTCAACATCGCGATAGACTTCAGGGTCGAGTGATGTTTTCTGTATAGAACAGCTCTTTTAAACTAGATGTTCTGTGTGGAAAACAAGAGAAAAGGGAATCACTTCCCCGCTATCTTCACGTTCTCGAACTTGATGTGCGGAACGGTCATGGACGTCATGAAGGGCATTACCGTCTGCTCCTTCGTTACTTCTGTGGCCTGCTTCAACAGCTCATAGACGTTGCCGGCTATCAGGAAAACGCTGGAACCAACAACCTCGCCGTCCTCGATGAGGAAGGCCGGGTTCGCCGTAACTGCGAAGTTCCCGTTGTCGGGGTTGCTTGAGTGTGCCCCCTGGAAGCCGTCAACGAAGTAGCCGTGCTCGATTCCAGATATTAAGTCCTCAAGGGAGCGCTTCCCGTTCTCGATGACAACGTTGTGGAAGCCGATGTTTATTCCGCCGCTTCTCAGGTCGCGCTTCCCGTTGCCCGTGCTCTCCGTCCCGTAGATCTTCGCCCAGTAGTTGTCCCAGACGAAGCCCCTGAAGGTTCCCTCCTCAATGAGGACGTTCTTCCTCGTTGGCACTCCCTCGCCATCGGCTATGGCCGGCTCTATGGAGAGCGGATGGAACGGGTCATCGTAGATCGTCAGAACCTCGCCCGCTATCTTCTCGCCTGCCTTTCCGGCGAGCGGTGTCGTCTCCTTGACTAATCTCTCCCCGCTGAAGGCTGGAAGAAGAGCGTAGCTGAGGAGTCCCGCTATGGCCCAAGGGCCGAGGATTATTGGCACTTCCTCATTCTTGCTCGCCTTCACGCTGTAGGCCCACTTAACTTTCCTGACTGCCCTCTCGACGATGCCCTCGACGTTGAGGTTGAGATCTCTGCGCGCGTCGAAGTCGAAAATTCCGGGCGTTACAACGCCTTCCTTCCGTCCGACGAGCTCAAGGTACATGTAAGCTGCTCCACCCTCTTGGAAGACGTCTATCCCGTGGGAGTTCATAACGTGTCTCTCCTCCCAAGAAACGCCGCCGGCTCCTCCAGCAACCACAGCGTTTTTGTCCTTCTCGCGGGCGAGCTTTATGCCGTGAACGAGCTTCTCCACCAGTACGTCGGGCGAAGCCTCCTTAAGCTCGTAGTTGGGCTTCAGCTTCTCCCCGTACTTTCCCGGCTCAGGTAGGGAGACCCACTTCTCGTCCCTGCTGTTGAGGCGCGCCATCTTTGCCGCCTGCTCTATGGCTTCTCTGACCCTGTCGGGTTCGTCGCTGTCGACTATCGCCAGTCCGAGGCGCTTGTCCTTTATTCCCCGGATTACCGTCACCGCGCCGCTCCTCGTCGAGGCCATCGAGATCTCGTTGAGCTCAACGTTTGCACTGACCTCCCTTGAGCGGTAGACGGCAATCTCGACCTCGTCAAAAAGCTTCTCAGCAAAACGGATGAGATCCTCCATTTACACCACCTCACCCGATGAGAATTCCTCCGTCAAAGCGCATGTGCGGGCCTCCAGAGCTTACGAAGGCCGTCTGCCCCTTGCCACAGAAGCCGACTTCTATATCAAAATCCTTTCCAACCGCTGAGATCTTCTTGAGAGCCTCTATCGCAACGCCCGTTATTGAAGTGTCCCTTATCGGTTCGGCTATCTCTCCGTTCCTGATGACGTAGCCCTCCTGGATCCCGACCTGGAAGGCGCTGTTGAGCTGGGCCTGCCCACCGCGGAAGTCAACGACGTAGTAGCCGAACTTGATGTCCTCGATGAGCTCCTCGAAGGAGTGGTCGCCGGGCTCGAAGACCGTATTGCGCATCCTGATTATCGGCGGGTAGCGGTAGCTCTCGGCTCTCGCGTGGCCGTTAGGCTCCATGCCCCATTTGTGGGCGTACTCCCTGTTCAGCATTATCTCCTTGAGGATGCCGTTCTCGATTATGTGGATGTCCCTGACCGGAACGCCCTCGTCATCATAGCGATCGTTCCCAAAGCCGCCGTCGACGTAGCGCTCGCTCATTGTTACGTACTCCGGGGCAATCTGCTTGCCGATGAGGTCCTTAAAGGGTGAGTTTATGGTTAGATCCGCCTCGGCGAGGTGGCCAAGGGCCTCATGAGCGATAATGCCGACGACAATCGGGCCGGCCACAATCGGGAACTCACCGCGCTTTGGGGCGACACCCTTGAGCTGGCTATGCATCTTTCTCAGGAGTCTCTCCTTGACTTTCTCGTTCGGCTCCCTCTCCATCATGAGCTCCCAGCCGTAGTCAACAGAACCAATACCGTCCCTCGCCATCGCGAGCTTCCCGTCAGCTTTCCCGGTAACGTAAGTCCCCTGGTAGAGGTAGTTGTAGTCCCACTCTATCCTCGTTCCCTCGTTGGTGAGGAGGAGCTTTCTACCGCCGCCGTCCTCATAGCGTATCTGGACGCTCTTGACCGCTTTGTCCTCCTTGAGGAGATTCTCAAGCTCCCGCAGGTGGTTCACTTTCTCCTCGATGTCGACCTCGCACGGCTTAACTTGCATCCTACTCTTCACAAAGTCCTCAACTGGCTTTATCTCCGCCAGCTCTATTCTCTCTTTCTTGGTCTCAGCGGCCGCTCTGGCCAGCTTGTAGGCTTCCTCGATCTTCTTCTCGAGGTTTGAAAGATCGCTCGTCGAAGCGAAGCCCCATGCACCATTCGCTAAAACCCTTATCGCGACTCCCCTGTGGAGTTTGCCGGTAAAGCTCGTGAAGACGCCGTCCTTGAGGCCCAAAGTGGTCTTCTTCAGGTCTTCATAGCGCAGCTCTATGTAGTCAGCCTTTAGGTTCTCATCCGCCCACTGAAGGGCCTTTTCAAGTGCTTCCATGGCCACCACCGTTTACGCATGTTCGCTGACGACTCGAAAGCGACCTATAAAAGTCTTTTGAGGGCTTCGATGTGGATCGAAATGAGAAAACCCAGGTGTTACATACTTCAGTAGTTAAGAGG
>NZ_JALTCZ010000023.1 GCF_027008145.1 Thermococcus sp.
GTTCGCCGAGACCCTCTGCCTTATGTAGTAGTCGAGGGTGAAGCTGTTGAGGAGCGCCATGAGGTATAGGGTTTCCGAGTAGGGTATCCTCTCCTGAACGAGCTTCCCGTCCCTGATGGCGTATCTGAAGGGTTTGAAGTAATTAAGTGAATGCCCCATGAAGACCCGCTTGGGCAGAATTGCACTTATGAGGGTTCTCTCGTTTGTAGAGCTTGCTATCGCCCTGTAAACGAGCCTGTGCTCCTCGTAGTCGAGCTTAAACCTTCCGCTCTCAAAGTTCTCCCTTGCGAGTTCGTAGTTTTCGTTAATAAACTCTTTGAGTTTCTTTCCTTTAAGCCCAAGTCTCTGACCTTCGGCCTTAAGGAACTGTCTAACTCTTCTAAGCTCCTTTTTTAAGACCCTCTCCCTTCCCATCTCCTCCTCGACCCAGTACCTCGGTTCGCTGAAGAACGGCTCGTACTGGTGTATCATCTTGCCCTCGTAGAGGACGAGGCCTCTGTGAGACGTGTTGAAGAGACGGTTATCGGTAGTCATATTGAAGTCTGCCTGAATCAGGTTACGTCCGTAGAGCTCCTGCCACAGCCTGTGGTTATCTCTAATCTTTAAACATAGGCCGATGTCACTCGGAGCCTTTCTAAATTCAAACACCCCAAAAACATAAGGTGAAAGGTCAAATATGACGTTCCGTGGATAGTTAAATGTTACTGCTTGAATGAAGTTCTCGAAGGTTCCGCCGTTTTTAGCAAGCCACTCCTCATAGTCGCTCTGGGTAACATAGAAGGCCGCTCTGAAGGGCCTATTACACTTATCCTTCGTGAAAAACACCACGTCGAACTTGAACTGGGGATGAACATCCCTGAACCATCCATGTCCGCGGTTCTCGAAGGAAATCAGCTCCCTGAGGCAATAATTTTCAAAAATTTCCTTCCTTAGGGGCATCGCACCTTCATCAGTGTGGAAGTTGGAGGGAATGAGCAGGTTCACGACACCTTTGGAAAGCTCGATCGCCCTTTCGAGGAAGACTTTCTGAAGGGTTACCTTCCCTTCAGTGCTGAACCTGTATCTCCACCGAACAAACTGGGAGAGCCTTTTTATCCTGCCGTGATACTCTTCCCACAGAGCTGTAAGTTCCTCAGATTCCTCCAGTTTCCTGCTGAACTTTCTCTTGAACTCTTTACCGGATATGCTGAACTTCGTAACTCCCTTCGGGAAAACATCCCTGAAAAGCTCCTCATGTAGGGCCGCGAACTCTTTCTCCGAGGGTTCAACAGTCTCCCACGGCGGGTTGCCTATCACCCCGTGGAAGCCCCTCTCTTCTTTGGGTAGAGGCTCGCCGTTCTCGTCGAAGTAGAGGAAAAAGAACTCAAGCGGATAGAACAGGGGCTTCTCGAAGTCCCAACCTTTCTCCTTCATCTTCTCGATCAGTTTCTCCCTTATCCGCGCCTTTATCTCGTCCATCCCCTCAAGAACCTCAGGGTTCAGCGGATCTCTCAGGTAAGCCTCCCTCTTCTCCCAGAGTGCCTTTATCTCGTCCTTGAAGTCCTTCATCAGCTCGACTACCTCGTCGTCCGGAAGGGAAACTATCGAGTTGCCGTTTATGAGGTTCATCTCAAGGTCGGGCAGGATGTGCTCCTCCGAGCCGAGGTTTTTGTACCTGAATTCCTGAGGTTCGAGCTTTATTGCCTCCTTCCAGATGTTAACTTTGGCGACGTCTATTGCCCTCTCGTCGAGGTCAACGCCGTAGATGTGGCGGAGAATTATGAGGGAGAGCAGCTTTCTCCTGTGAAGGCCAAAACCGAGGAACTTCCTTATCTCCCTAACGAGGGCCTTCTGTTTTCTTATGTGCTCCGGCTCCGCAAGCTCTTTAAGAGCGTTCTTGTAGCTCTCAGCCCATCTTGTCTTTTCATCTATCTCTCCATAAACGGCATAGATTTCCCTCAGGACTTTGATCAGAAAAGAGCCGGAACCGCAGGCAGGGTCAACAATTGCAATCGAAGTGAGCTTCCTCGCCAGCCCCCATGCCCTTTCCTCCTCTATTTCCTTCGAGTTAAGAACCTCAAGGAGTTCGTTCTTGACGGGTTCAAAAAGCTCCCCAACGAGTCTTTTGGCCATGTAGCGGGTTATCTCGCTGGGGGTGTAATATATCCCCATCTGCTTTCTCTTTTCGGCCAAAAACATCTCGTAGGCCTTCCCAAAAACGTCCTCGTCGATCTTCCTGAAGTTGTAGTAGAGGAGGCCCCTTTGGAATGCCCCTCTCCATCCCTCAACTCCGAGGATGAGCTTGATCCTCTTCATAAAGCTCGTTATGTTCTCATCGCTACCCTCAAGGGTATCCAGCGGAGAGCTTTTGAAAAGCTCCGTATCATAGTAAGCGTAGAACCAGTCATCTATCTCTCCGAAGAACTCCTCAAGGACTTTCCTCGGGCCACGAGGGCTCCATCTTCCTTCAACAGACGTGAAGGTATCATGAAGGAAACGGAAGGGAATTAGGCCGTGATCCTCAAGCGTTTTTATGAACATGAACTTGTTGAGCAGATGCACAATGCTCTCGCTCGGATTTTTAATCCTCCACTTCACCTTTTCAAGGGTTGCGTACCAGCCCTTAAGGTCGTTGAAGAACCTCTCGTCGAGGTCGTACTGGGGAAGTTTATCTTCCTTCCTCCTCACAAGCTCCCAGATGTCGCGGATCTCCCCGAGTTCGGTTGCAAACTCCGAAAAAGACTCTCTGTGGAAGGGTTTGAAGTCATAGACAGCCTCCCTGCTGAAGTAATAAACGTCGACGAGATTCGTGAGGATGACGTAGTCAACCTGCGCCTCCTTGAGGTACCGCACTATCTGGTTTTCCCTCTCGCCTTTCATCTGATTGTAGATGTCCTCAAGCGAAAGGGGCTTTATCTTTACGCCGTTCTTAACTTTGTATGCTCTGTGCATTGCCTTAAGCTCGATGGCAACTGGATTGGTTGCTCCGCTCTTTACCACAAAGTCCACCCATCCACTGCCGAGCTTTATCTCCGGCACCCACTCAAGGCCCAAATGTTCAAGTATTGGGCTGAACAGAAACTCGGAGAGCAGGAACTCGGGTTTTGCAAAACCAATGCTCTCAATGTACTTGCGAGCGTTTTGGGTCTTCAATTGCTCTGAGATTTCCTGAACAAAAGCAGACGTTAGCTCAACGGCCCCAAGCGATGAGAGAACCCTCAAGTCATCAAGATAATCCTTGAGGAGTTTTTTATTAACCCCCACCATATTTAGCACCCGTGAGATTTCCCCACTGAATCTTAAAAGTCCATCGCCTTTAAGTAACTCCAAGCTTTAAGAACATTAACTGTTAATGCCGGTGAAGCACAAGATAGACCCTCTCAACGCTTTTCGCTTCCCCCTTAAACTCCTCCACGACCTCCTGAAAAGTTTTAACGACCTCCTCGAGGGGACAGCCGTATATGCCGGCGCCTATCGCTGGAAAGGCTATGCTCTTCACACCGAGCTCCTCGGCCTTCCTGAGAACACCGAGGATGGCCCTCCTGAGCTTCTCCTTCTTTTCTCCATCCCAGATACCACCGCAGTAGGGGCCAACCGTGTGGATAACGTACCTGATTCCGTGCTTTTCGAGCCTTAGGGCGGGGGTTACTACGACCTCCCCATGCTCTATCCAGTCCTTTCCGAGCTGTTCTCGCATCATCTCCTTGCTTATCCTGACGTATTCCCTCGCGTTTCCAGTTGCTGCCTTCGCTATCGCGTAGGCAACTCCCCCGCCGTGTTCTAAATAGCGGTTGGCCGCATTGGCTATAGCCTCGGCAGGGAAGCGAGTTATATCACCTCTAACAATCTCGAACTCCATACCACCACCGGAGAAAGTTAGAGGGAAAGAATTTAATGCTAACTCAACCTCTCTATGACCCTCTCTGCCCCGCCGATAACCTTCTCCTCGTCGAGGGTGAGTACTTCCCTGTCGAGCATCAGGATTTTGCCGTCCACTATCGTCGTCTCAACGTCGTTGCCGTTGGCGGAATAGACAAGGTGGCTTATCACGTTGTTTACAGGCCTCAGGTGGGGCTGGTTGAAGTTGATTATGGCTATATCGGCGAGGTAGCCCTCCTTTATAACCCCAGCGTTGAGGCGCACTGCCTTTGCGCCGTTAAGCGTTGCCATCTTAAAGACCGTCTTGGCGTCGGCAACAGTCGGATCGAGGTTGTGAACCTTGTGGAGAAGAGCGGCGAGCTTCATTTCCTCTAGCATGTCAAGGTTGTTGTTGCTCGCGGCTCCATCGGTGCCGAGGCCGACGTTGATTCCCGCGTTGAGGAGCTTTTGAAGTGGCATCACTCCGCTGGCGAGCTTCATGTTGCTCCCGGGATTGTGGGCGACGGTGACGCCGTTTCTTGCCAGAATCTGGATGTCCCTGCTGTCCAGCCAGACGCCGTGAGCTATTATCACGTCGCTCCCGAGGAATCCGATTTCATCGAGGAGAACGACCGGGCTCTTGCCGTAGCGCTCCTGTATCTTCCCGAGCTCTGCCATTGTCTCGCTAACGTGGATCGTTATCAGCTTGCCCTTCTCGCTGGCAAGTCTCCGAACTTCTCTCAGAAGGGCCAGCGAGCAGGTGTAAGGGGCGTGGGGACCAAAAACGAAGTAAAGCCTGGGAGAGTTCAGTTTTTCAATGACCTTCATCTCGCGGAGGGCCTCATCTATCTCCTTCTCCGTCTTGTCGGGGTCACCGAGATCTATCATGCCATAGCTGAGGTAGCCCCTGAGACCGGCATCAAGGACTGCCTCAGCCACCGCATCCATATGGAAGTACATGTCCATGAAGGTCGTCGTGCCGCTCTTTATCATCTCAAGAGTCCCCAGGTAGGCGCCAACCTTTACATCCTCCCGGGTAAGCCTGGCCTCCTTAGGCCAGATATACTTCTGAAGCCACTCCATCAGAGGCAAATCATCTGCCAGCCCCCTAAAAAAGCCCATGGGGGAGTGTGTGTGAAGATTAACGAAGCCTGGGGAAATGACCCTCCCGGTTGCGTCTATAACAGTATCGGCGGACTCTTTTATGCTCCTCCTGACCTCAGATATCCTGTTCCCCTCGATGAGAACATCGGCCTTTACCACATCAAAGTTCTCGCCGTAGATAACGTAACCGTTCCTGATGAGAATGCTCATCCCGACCACCTCAGCCCCTTTGAAAGGCTATGTTTTCGGTGGGAGTTAAAAAGGTTTCATCAGAAGGAATCCCAATGTTCCTCTAAAGTGCCCATCCACGGCATCCACCTTGTTAGTGTTAGTCCTGAAAGCTTTGATGCTAATCCCGTGCTTTTTCGAGGCGGTGAGCCCGGCAAGCCCCCTCTGACCCCCGCCTCAAAGAGGAGGCTTTCAAAAGAAAAAATATCATTTCACACGAACATTGTCTTCAGCACATCCGCACAGCCGCAGTGCCTCTCCTCCGGAATCTTCGGTATCCCCTTCCTAAGGAGCTCCTGAACCTTGTAGTTGTTCTCGGCCATGACCTTGAGGACTTCCTGTGCATCGACGGGCTTCTCGGCCCAGACGTCGTAGTCGGTTACCGTTGCGATGTTAACGTAGCACATTCCGAGTTCGCGCGCGAGGTTAACCTCTGGAACAAGGGTCATGCCTATGATGTGGGCGAACTGCCTGAACATGAAGCTCTCGGAGCGAGTTGAGAACCTTGGGCCTTCGATGCAGACGTAGGTGCCCTTCTCGTGCACCGGAAAGCCGAGCTCCTTGGCGGTTTCATAGAATATCTTCCTCATTTCGGGGCAGAAGGGGTCAGCCATCGAGACGTGAGCTACTTTAGGCCCATTGTAGAAGGTGTAGTCGCGCTTTTTGGTGAAGTCGATGAACTGGTCGGTTATGACTATGTCGCCCGGCTTGTACTCCTCGCGGAGCGAGCCAACCGCGGTGATTCCTATAACCCTCTCAACGCCCAGCTCATGGAGCGCCCAGATGTTGGCCCTGTAGGGAACCTCATGTGGCGGGAACTCGTGGTGTTTCCCGTGCCTCGGTATGAACGCAACTTCAACTCCTTCTATTTCGCCTATCTCCACCGGAGCGGACGGCCTTCCGTATGGTGTGTGAACCTTTACCGTTTCCTTCGGCTCGAAAACGCCGTAGACGCCAGAACCGCCTATTATGCCTATCCTCGGCATGATCACCACCCCGTAAAAATAAAGCCCGAGTTATTTAAGGGTTGCCTCTCCAGTGGAAATAAAACTCAGTTAGTTAGCTCCCCCTACCCCCTCATTGCTAGGCCGGAAAGTGATTGAAAAAATGACCAACAGCAACAGAGACCCATACCAAAAAATGACCCAAGGGAGGAAAACAAGGAATGTAGTAAACCAAATGCCGCTGAGGAGAACACTTGGGAATTCAAATGGGAGAGCAATGAGGGCATAGGCCGTTAGAAGGTGCTTTAAGGGCAAGCGATCACCGGTAATGCCAAGGATGATCTCCAAGATAGCCATGAAAGCTATATATACCCACAATGCGATGGTTGGTAGCTTTTCAAAAATCCAGAAGTTGTACATAACCGTCATGAATAACGGATAAGTAAAGACAAAAATCCTGAGGAAAAGCCTCAAAAAAATGAGGGAGCGAACAGAGTATTTCATATCCTCACCTCCATGAATAATAATGCCAGACTTTTGCCATATCTGGGTTGGTATCGACAGTATTCACAGTGGAAATGGAGCTCCGCACTAAAGCTCACCCCCACCACGCTGATCCGGACTGCCAAACGCAAAAGCCAGAGCAAGAACAGATACCATAACTCCAAGCAGGGCAAAACCTTCAACGGTCTGGGAATTGGAGATAGCAGGGCGGAGGATGAAGTACATCAAGAGCGGGATGGGGGAATAGTGCAGGCGCTTTATCCGGAGGGGAACCGAAAGTAATCCCAACAGGAGAAGCGCGCAGATTGTGGATTCCAGAGTAAAGTCAGCGCAACGAATAACATCGTCGATTAATAAAAATACCGAGAAAGCGAGGCCAAAGAAAAATCTTTCTGCCACATCTCTTGATTGTATAGCACTACCTCCAGAGAGCCTGAAGGCGATGAGCGAAAGGGCTAGGCCTGCAACGGACAGGGCCAGAACCCAGCGAGCCCAGCAGAGAGAAGCTAAGAGGGTAACGCTGAAGTAGAGGGAGAGAGACGCCATGGCAAGCTTCCCATACTTGGGAAACCACGCTATCACCGAAGCCAGCCCGAAGATGAACATCCCCACTGAAAAGACGAGACAGAGGAGGTTGTAAAAGCTCACGCAGAATGCATAGCACGTCCCATCGAGAGAGCCGAAGAAGTAGAGCACCTCAAAGAAGGCCAGAATTGCTAGTAAAACCGCGAAGAGCACCCCTCTGACGAGTTTTCCATTTCCACCCGATTTTGGCTTCATTTACGGTACCTCCACAAACAGAGGAGCAACCCCACGAGGGATAGGAATGCTTCGTAGGCGAAGAGGTAAAACCCCGGAATCAGGAAGTAGAGGGTTGTGTATACACCACCAGAAAACGCAAAGAAAGCTCCGCATCCCCTGTACCTCCACAGAAGAGGAGAGAAGAAGAACAGCATGATAAGCAACCCGTCAAGAAGTTCCTGCGGGTGAAAATAATGGTCAGAAAGCACCATGAGCGGTACCCATAGGAAAAACATCATCAAAAAATAAACGTGGGCTCCCAACACCCAAGTAAGGGCCATCTTGAGATTTATCTTAGAAAAACCAAGGAGCATGAACAGCACCGACATGATTAGAGCAACCCCAGCGAGAACCCTGTCGAAGCTGGTAACCCCCATAAGAAGCGGAAAGCCGAGGTACGCAACAGCGGTCACGAAAAAGGCCCCCTTCTTGTTCGAGAAAAGCAGGGCCAAAACAACAAGGCCGAGTGATTCCAAGATCGTTGAGAGGACAAGACATGGATTGTCGTAAATGACAGGTCCCCTTACGTAATAGCACTCGGTCGTGAAAGGAAGATACATGAATTCAAAGTAAATTATCACAACTAAAATCACCAAAAGAGAAAGAAAAGAGAAAATCCGCTTCAGTTCCATGCCGTGTACCCCCAATTTTTAGACATATCAGGATTAGTGCCAAAGGTTGCCATTAGATGGTCCCAAGTGTTACTAACATAAATTACCACACCTTGCTCGTATGGTTCGGAGTGAATTAAATGACGCACGCACAAAGTGGCATAGGTCTGGTCGTTACTCCAATCACTACGGAATATCAATTTGCCGTTTAAAACTTCAATGCTCTCAATGTCCTCACAATCATACGTTGAATCCCTATCTGAGTAATTATGGCACCTATATTGGTCATATGCTTGGTCAACTCCAGGAACTGGGTAGTCCTCATCATAGAAATGAACCTCGTAGATTACATCGTTTTCGCTCCATTCAACAACTATTTCCGAGATGTTGTTGTTTCCATTGACGTCATAGGAATCAAAACCATGCCCCCCAGTAATATCAACCCTAACCTGTACCCACCAGTGGATTGGATAGGGAATCGACGAGCTCATCGGAGCGTAGTAGTAATCGTAAACCTTACCCTTATCCCTAATGGATGCAACTTTAATGGGCTTCACCACGAGGGTTTTTGCATTCTTGGGATAAAAGCTCTTCTGGTAAAGGTAGGAAACATAGTCACTGATGAGAAGGTACTTCAACTGCTCCCTCTGCTCAGGAGTTAGATTCCTGGCATAGGGTGCAATCTCAGCGTCAAGCTCTTTGTCAAACTTCTCGAGGATAAGGTGTGTAAGTTCATCCACAAAGTAAGGATTCTCGGTGACTCCCTTAGCCTTGTTCAGGTCAATCTGGTAGCGAACGAACATGTCAACTGCCGTCCACCCACTTACAGTCTTCTTTTGAAAGTCTCGCCCTTCAGGGCGGGGGATAGGCCACTCGGCCAAAGTAACAAACAAAGTGACTCAATCTAATTTCTCCAACACTCTGGAAACAAATGACCCGAAAAATTTAATAACCTTTTGGAATTAAACTCTTCGGGGGATGAAGAAATGGAGAACAGCAAACCAGTCAAGATAGTTCTCCCCGAAATAAAGAATCCAATATTTATAGAGGGCTACCCCGGGATAGGCCTCGTCGGCCATATAGCGGGGAACTTCCTGGCCAAGGAGCTGAACATGGATATGATAGGCTACGTTGAAAGCCCGTTCCTCCCGCCGGTTACGCTGGTTCTGGAGGGCAAACCAAACCCCCCGCTCCGCTTCTACGGGAAGGACAACATAATAGTGGCCGTCGCGGACATCTACGTCCCCCCAACACTGGTCAACGAGATAGCCAGGGAGCTCGCGAGGTACCTCAAGGAGATGAACGCCCAAACGGTGGTTTCACTCGGTGGTATGGGCATCGGCCTCTTCAAGGAGAAGATGGAAGTATGGGGAGTTGGTGCGAGGGAAGAGCTCAACAGGAAGCTTGAGGAAGCTGGAGTAAAGGTGCTCCAGTACGGCTCGATAATGGGGATGAGCGGAAAGCTCCTATGGGAGGCTTCAAGGGAGGGGCTCGACGCCTACGTCCTCCTCGGCGAGACCTTCGGGGACAGACCCGACCCGAGGGCAGCGGCTAACGTCATCGAGGCACTGAAGAAGATAGTCCCGATAGAGGCGTCAACTGAACCTCTCCTAAAGGAGGCCGAGATGATAGAGGAACAGCTCAGGAGGATGCACCAGCAGATGGAGGAGGCCAGAAAGAAAGCCCAGCAACAGTATGAAACCCTCTACCTGTGAGGTGAGAGTATGGAGGCGGTTGTCCTGGCCGGAATAGCTAGAAGGGTTCTCGACGAGCTGTTGAAGAACCCCTACCGGACGATTGAGCTCAGGGGCGCGAGGAACGTCCTGGCCGTGGAGAGAGCCCTTGAAGAGGCCTCAAGGCTGTTCCTGACCTACGACCCCTTCGAGGACGTCTCGGTCGGGACGGAAGGTCTGCTAACCGAGCTCATCGAGGCTAGGGAGCTTGAGATGAGGATACCCTGGGAGGAAAGCGACGAGAGGGAAATGACTGTCTGCAGGGCCAGGATAAAACTCCTAGGGCTCGGAAGGGTCACGGATGTTGAGAGAGAAGGCGACGTAATCCTCGTCAGGGTTAGAGAGCTTCTCCCGCACGAGATGGGTATGGGTTAAAGGAGAGTCCTCTGCCTGCCTCCGGTTCCCCTCTCCCTTTTTGGTGGCTCAAGTTTCCTGAACTCTAAGCCTTCCTTTTCGAGGAGTTTTCTTGCCCCGGAGGTGAGGGAGGGAGCAACTAAGATTCCCCTAACGTTCGGGTGCTCCTCCCTAAGGGCCTCGACGTAGCTCTTCAGCTGTCTAACCGCGTGAAGTTCAGCCCTCCTCCGCTTCAGCTCAAGGACGACGATGTTTCCGTTCTTATCTACCCCGAGGATGTCCACTATGCCGTGCTTTATCGGCTTCTCCCTGTGGAGGGGTCGGAAACCGGGCTCTATCAGTTCCGGTTTCTTGAATATCACCTCAGCCATCTCAGCCTCGCTACCGGTAAGGGCCAGCTCCTCGTAGTCCTCAGCCTGGAAGAGAACCATGTGGTATACCTCTTCCATCTCAACCACGAGGGTCTCCCGGGGTTTCCTCCTAACTGAAACGAGAGCTGGAAGCTCCCTCATCTCAAAGCGGACGACGCTCCCTGGCGGTTGCCAGTTAACCGGCTCCCTCTTCTTGCTCTGGTGAACGAGGAAAGAGCCGTCGGGCTTGAGCACTATAACCCTGTCCCCTGAGCCGAGTTCGCTCTTGGCCCTGCCCTCGTAGTGAACCTTACAGCGGGCAAAAACAACGAGCACAGCTCCCCGGGAGAGGGCCCTCTCGAAAAGCTCCCGGATCTCCTCTGGAGTTGGCTCGCCCAGGTACTCAACCTTGTGCATGGAAAAAGGTAGGAAAGGGGGTTAAAAAATTAGTCCTCAACACCCTTATCAGTTATCCTGAAGACGGCCTCACCCTCGGGCAGGTGCGGGCTGTCTATCAGGCGAGCAACCCTCTTTCCGGCCTTACCCTTCCTGAGGTAGACCCTTAGCGTTGCGCTGTGGGCCAGGATGTGGCCCCCAACGGGTCTCGTCGGATCGCCGAAGAAGGCATCCGGCTTAGCCTGGACCTGGTTTGTGACGAAGATTGCTATGTCATAGAGGTCCGCTAGGCGATGGAGATCCGCTAGGTGCTTTGCCAGCTTCTGCTGTCTCTCAGCGAGCGTTCCTCTCCCAACGTACTCGCTCCTGAAGTGGGACATCAGGGAATCAACCACGAGGAGCTTGACGGGCCTGTCCGTTGAGGCCTTCTCCTTGATGATCTCCTCAGCCTTTTCCACGAGGAGCATCTGGTGGTTGCTGTTGAAAGCGCGAGCAACGTAGATGTTCTTGAGAACTTCCTCGGGCTGAAGCCCGCGGTTTTCAGCTATCTGCCTTATCCTCTCGGGCCTGAAAGTGTTCTCGGTGTCTATCCAGATGACCGAACCACCAAGGCCACCTTCCTC
>NZ_JALTCZ010000024.1 GCF_027008145.1 Thermococcus sp.
CCGGTGTCCCCGAAGGGACCCCGTGACTCGCATGGCTTAGTCGGACCCCCATAGCAGTGGCCTCCGGCAGGATCAACCGGAATTGAGCAAGGAGTACGGCCGGTGGGACTTCCCTTAACAGGAAGTACCAAAATTCCCGTCCGGGGTTTGGTCGGGATGCCGGGCCTGCCTTACCCCCGAGGGACCCTCCTTCCGGAGTTTCCTCGGGAGCGCACCTTCTGTCACCCGGGCTGGAGGGCGGGGTTCATCGGTGGGTGCTTTGCACCCTTTCCCCCCGACGCCGCCGTCATGGCACCCGGGTCTCAGCGCCCTGTTCGGGCGCTCCACCCTATAGGCCCAGACCCCCGCGATGAAAAATTTTTGCAAAAACCTTCTACGGGTGTATTTTAAAAAAGAGACCGTCAAAAGAGCCCGCTTAAATGCATATCTTTAAACATAAAGATGTTAAAAATTTTTGCAGAGGGAAAGCCTCACCCCCGGTTCGGTTTCAAGCTCACTATATCGGGAACGATGCTTATCTTTGAAACCGGGGTCGGTATGGTGTTCGTGACCGCGAGTTCATCGACGGCTTTGCTAACCCGCTCTATAGCCCCCTCCGCGAAGACCCCGTGGGTAACTCCAACGAATATCCTTCTCGCTCCCAACTTCTTCAGTATTGAGGAGGCCTTTATCATCGTTCCCCCCGTGCTTATGATGTCGTCCACTATGAGGACGTTCTTTCCACTAACATCCACCTCAACAGGCCTCATCTCAACATCGGTAGGCGAAATCCTGTGCTTCTCAAAGTGACTGTATTCAACCCCAATGAGCTCAGCAACCACCTTCGCCCTTCTCAGAGCACCCCTGTCCGGGGCCAGGACGATACCCTCTCCAAGCTTCCCTCTGAAGTACTCGGTTATGGCCCTAGCCGGGGATATGTTGACGGCCTTCCCAGGAAAGTAGGAGAGGGTCTTGGGGTTATGTATATCGACGACATAGAGCTCATCGTAGTAGAGGCCGAGGGCCCTCATGACTGCCCTAACGCTTATCGGCTCCCCCTCTTTCACAACCCTGTCCTGCCTGCCGTAGGCGAAGTAGGGGATGACAGCCCTGAGCTTTTCAAAGCCCCTTTCCCTGAGAGCGTCCCCTATAAGGAGGAGCTCCAGAATTCTCTCGTCCTGGGGGTAAAAGGTCGAGCTGATGACCGTGGCTTCACTCCCGCTCCCCATCACCCTAACGTACTTCTCCCCATCGGGGAACCTCCTGAGTTCAACCTCAAGGATTTCCGCCCCAAACTGGCGCATCTCATCCTCCAAGTGTTTTGCGCCGCTGCCAATGACGAACATGAGGGTCACCTCCATTGACGCAAGCGTGTAGAACCCGACCCTTATAAACCCAGCGTTAAACCAGCAGGACGGCAATAACTCCCGCAAGGAATATACCGTCGAAGGTTCCGGCACCCCCAATGCTGACCATTGGGACACCGAGTCCCTTTATCTTACCCCAGTTCATGAGGTCAGCCCCAATGAGAACCCCGAGGGTTCCGCTCACATAGGCAACAACCGTGGGATTACCATCCCCAAAGGCCCAGCCGAGGAGAACCGCCATGATAGGGGGGAAGAAGGAGGGCATCGCAATGCCGAGGCCTCTTATTGGCCTTGCGACGGCGTTGCTGAATAGCGACGCCACTGCGACAGCTATAAGAGAGTTGAGAAGAAGTCCATACTGAGCACGCTCCACCATCCTTATGAACTCGTATATCACCACGCTCAGGGGGATCAATGCCCCACCGACGTTAACGGCTATTACCGTCTTTCTTTCCTCCCAGTCGAAGTAGGGGGCGGGGTAGACGAGACCAAAGAAGCCGAGGGGACGGACGCGGATAACCGGCTCATAGGTCACCTCCTCGGCTATGGGGATGTTTATGAAGCTTCCCACGAGGGCGAAGGCAAAGAGTGTAACAGCGACCTGGGGGGGCATTCCAAGCCTGTGAAAGGCCAACATAACTGCCCCGGAGAATATGAGAAAAACGAGGATGAAGAAGAGGGCCACGAAGAGGAAGAATGGCCATCTCAGGGCGGGGAAGAGAAAGCGCTTACTCATCCCTGACCACCACGTTGGCCCATATCTGAACGCCCCTGGCCATCTCAACGTCTTTCGGCCTCTCGAAGCGCTCTGTATTCCTGAGAACCCATGCGTAGAGGGGCTTTCCGTTGGAGTATCTCTTGAGGAACTCAAAGCTGACCCTGTGCTTTGCCTCGTGCTCCGCCAGCTCCTCCGGGGTGAAGGGGCCGAGAACATCAACCAGTTCGGCCTTTCCTATCGCTTTCCCCTTGGAGATTATCAGAATCTCGCCCCTAACCCTCGTCCGGAACTTCCTTACCTCCCAGACCTTCTCACCATCCACTATGAGGCTCGCAAAGGGTTCCCTGACTATGAGGCCCTTCCTTTTCATACCCACCAGTTTCGAATAGGAATACGCCTTAATAAAACCAACGCTGGGAAAACTTTAAGTCCGCTTTGAGGAAGGCACTCTAAGGAGGTTATGCCGATGAGGATAATCTGGTATGGACACTCATGCTTCTGGATTGAGACGAGGGGAGTAAAGATCCTGATAGACCCTTACCCTGAGGTCGACGACGACAGAATAGGTGAAGTCGACTACATACTGATAACCCACGAACACACCGACCACTACGGAAAGGTGGAACTGCTTTCAAGACTCAGGGGAGCGACGGTAATAGGGCCCAAGCAGGTATACCTCATGGCCATAAGCGATGGTATAACCAGGGCAAGGGAGATAGACATTGGAGAGACCATAGAGATGGACAACGGCGTTAAGGTGACCGCAATCGCTGTCGAGCACCCATCGAGCCAGTACCCTGTTGGCTACCTGATAGAGGGCGACAAGAGGGTTCTCCATCTCGGGGACACCTACGCGAGTCCGATATTCCAAAGGCTCCGCGGTAAGGTCGATATTCTTCTCGTCCCGATAAGCGGGCGCTCCACCGCGAACGAGCGCGAAGCGGCTCACATAGTGGAGGACATAAGGCCAAGGATAGTACTCCCAATGCACTACGGGGTCTACGGCGAGGGCGATCCAGAAAAGCTCGCCGAGGAGCTGAGGAAGAGGCGCGTCTGGGCTCTGGTCAAGAAACCCGAGCTGTATAGGGAGATGACCTTCTGAGGGAAAGCTATGCTATCAACCGGCTCCAGGAAGCTGAACGGACTCCTAGGAGGGGGCTTTGCAGAGGGGGTTCTCACAGAGGTATACGGACCGTATGCAACAGGGAAAACGACGCTGGCAGTTCAGACGGGCCTCCTCAGCGGGGGTAAGGTAGCTTACGTGGACACCGAAGGTGGCTTCTCACCGGAG
>NZ_JALTCZ010000025.1 GCF_027008145.1 Thermococcus sp.
CCCCGCTTTCGGCGTATCTCCTCTCCAGAAGTCCCGTTTCCACGAGCTTTCTGGTTATCTCGTAGTCCTTCTCCGAGGCAAACGCAAACAGCACTCCCATTAAAACACTTATGAGCGCGTTTTTGATTACAAAAAGGTAGAGTCCCGAGCTGACGGCAACGAAATTAACGACTGCCCGGATTTTGAGTATCCACCCGGGTATTACATACCTATGCGCCATCATGGAGTAGTACCAGCCGGCGACAACAAAAACGTAGAGAGCCATTGAAACGCTCTTCTCTAGGCCAACACCGGAGAAATATGCAACTGTAAAGAGGAGGAGAGACGCTGAAAGCTCCTTGAGAAAGTTCTGCCAAGAGTAAGTGACTTTCTCGGGAGTCTTACTCCTGCTATGAAACGCCGATGCTAGGAACATCAGAAAAGAACCGACTGCAAAGAGAAAGGCGAGAACTTCGACGAGGGAAGCGAAGGAAGTCCCCGGTTATGCAAAGACCAGATACATAACCCCAAACAAGAGCACACCGAACCCAAACGAGCCCAGGAAAAAGATTAGATACTTCAAACCCCTGGATTTTAAGAGCCAGGACTTTCTCAACTTATCATCCTTTCGGATAACATGGGCCAGAGTATAGAGGAGCGCCAGAATAACCGCAAAGGGAAGGCTTTTTTCCGGCGAGATGGAGAGTGCATGGCTGAACAGGGCCGTCAGAAAGAAGACTCCGGCAAAGAAGCTTAGAAGAAGGAGAAATTTCCCCAATCTCAACCCCCACCACCTCGGAAGGCCAAACCCATCATCATGCAAACGGGAGCACAGGGGTTATTTTTCCAAGGTTTTCACCCTGAGCCCGTATTCCTTGAACCTCTCAAAGCCCCTATCGCAGGTATAAAGGGTCATATTGTGGGCTATTGCAGTTGCCGCGATTAGCAGGTCTTTCGTTGGAGGCCTCTGCCCCTTTGAGGCCAAATCTTTAAATATCTCCCCTGCAACTTCCGCGCTTGCTCTGTCGAAGTTTACAACGGGCATCTTTTCTAGGGTAAGTCTCTGTCTGGGCTTAAGTCTGCCACAGAGGAGCTCAAAGAGGACTATAGAGGGGAGAGCATACTCCCCCTCTGAGGGGAGTTGGGCGGAAACCTTCATGTTCCCTTTGAACAGTTCAATTACGACACTGGTGTCCAGGAGTTGAGCCATTCCTCAACCTCCTTCATTTCCTTCTCGAACTCCTTGGCTTCTTCCTCACTCATTGTTCCGAACGCTATCATAAGCACGTCGAGGTTGCCCTTCTTTTTCTTACCTATCAGCTCCCTGAGGAGTTCTGAGAAGCTCTTCTTACCCTTCATCTTGACAAGTTCGTAGTAGACGTCATCGGCGATGGTTATCGTCTTGCCCAAGGGCATCACCTATAAGTGCATGCATGCACGAAATATTTAAAGGTTGCTCTACCTGAACAGCAATCCCCAGACAACCCACAGCTGGCCGAAGACGATGAGAGTGAGTAGTAAAACCGTCGCCTTTCCGAATCTCTTAAGCCCGTAGAAGCCGACCAGCCCAAAGAGGAAGTTCAGAGCGGAGAGCTCGAAGAGGGCATTCACAACGCGGTCGTTTCTCCCAAAGGCGATTAGCTTCATAGGGAGCAGAGATGTCACCAGCGTGAAGCGCGATGAGCCTGACCGCCAAGAGAACCCCCGTGAGAAAGAGGTTATACTTGACGACAAAATCTACCAGACCTCTGTGTGGTTCTTTACCCCTAAAAATCCGGTAGAGGGAGAGAGGAAATACCACCACCCAGATTATCATCGAGATAAGCAGGACGAAAAACGAAAATATCAGCGCAAACATTGCCAGGGCGTTGAGGACTCCCCAGAAGGGGCTCTTCGTTAGCAAAACAGCCGTTGAAAAATTCCCAAAAGACAAGGGCGTCCCCGAGGATGTTGAATACCTCTTTTGGAAGGTAAAGCCTCCCGTGGGTTTTCTCGATAATTTCTGGAAGTCTTTTAACGTCCCTTCGCGAGTAGCCGTGGCGTTCAAGGGCCCTTCCAACGAAGTACAAAGCCACGAGGATAAAGATGAGTAGGAGGAAGAAAATCGAGACGATGTTTGGGAGCGAGAGTTTTTCTCCTTCCCGGGAACGAAAATCCAGACAGCAACCCAGAAGACGATAACGAACAGCCACGAGAGGAGGTAGTCCTTGATGAAAACCCTCATGGCCGTTAATATTCAGCGGGGTAAATAACCCTTTCGGATGAACTCAAGGGATGAAACTAAAAATCAGGGAAGTGGAACCCTCTCCACCTCAATCCCCTCCCACGTCGGGTACTCCTCGACGACGAAGAACTTCACGTCCCCTTCTATATCCTCCGCCAGCTCAACCGCAACTTCCTCCGGCATCTCTATCCTACCCTTCTCGCGGTTGATGTGGAGCCATTCCTCTGGTACTTCCGCCTCGTTGACGAGAAGGTCGTAGAGCTCATCCAAATCCTCGTATTCCGCTATTCCAAAGCGGAGCGTCCCGTCCTCGGTTACCTCCATGTAAGGCTTAGCCACCTTTCTCGCCATCCGCCTAAGCCTGTTCCTGAGTTGGACGGCATCTTTGAGCTTCGCGGTGCAGAGGTGGTAGCTGAGTGAGGTATCTTCCTCACCCCATTTGAGGAGCCTAAGGCCGAGCTCAAGAGAGCCCTTTATGGCAGGGCTCTCGTCACTTATCGGCCTGTAACCCCTGTTGAGGAGGTTCCTGAGGTTGGTCTCGCTGAACTCAAGCTCGTTGACGTTGAGGAACTTCGCACCAAGGCCGTCCAAAAACTCGGCGTACCATCTCATCCTCTCGAACTGGCCCGGGATTGAGGGTATCTCGCCGCCGACGTCCCAGTCGAAGTCGAAGGCCTTCCTTATGTTCTCGATTTCGACCTTGAAGAGCCTCGAATTTGGATTGAACAGGTCGGGGTGGAAGCGTATCTCATCTAAACCCGCATCGTAGAGCTTTTCGAGGTTCTTCTTGGTTGCCAAGGCGCCGGTGGTGTAGATGTGGACGTGGAAGTCCTCCCCAAAGTTCTCCTTGAGGGCCTTAATGTATTCAACAGTCCTGTCGAGCCTCGCGAGCGGGTCACCACCGGTGACGCCTGCCCCTTTGGCTTCCTGAATTATTGCTTCCTCAATGATGTCGTCCACACTCTTAACGGGCCTCTCGTTGGCGTAGACAACGTCCTCCTTTCTCCAGGGACTTAGAGGACAGTAGAAACAGTTCCTCGGGCATTTTCCAGTGGTGAAGAGGACGAGCTTCTCGCCCCTAACGCAGAGCTGGCATCCCTTAGGGAGCTCTCGCACGGCGTATGAGAAGTAAGGAGTCTCCCACACCAAGGTCTCACCTCGCTAATTCAGCCTGGGGGCATGGCTTAAAAAGGTTGGCGGACAGAGTTGGGAACATGAGGGAGAAGCCGAAGTATCTGCCCCCAACTCTGAGAGACAAGCACCGCTACATAGCCTTTCAGGTCGTCGGTGAAAGGTCCTTCAAAAAGGAGGAAGTTAGGAGGGCCGTATGGGAGGCCTCGCTTTCAACGCTCGGCGTTCTCGGTTCTGCCAAAGCAAAGCCGTGGTTCATAAAGTTTGATGAAAAGAGCCAGACCGGCATTGTGCGGGTCGACAGGAAGCACGTTGAAGAGCTCAGATTTGCACTAACGCTCGTCACGGAGATAAACGGCTCGAAGACCATCTTTAGAACACTCGGCGTTTCCGGGACAATAAAAAGGTTGAAGAGGAATTTTCTGAGCAACTTCGGCTGGCGCTAGCGGAGGAATGACATAACCCTGTCAACGCTCCCCGTGTAAACGTTGAGGTATCTCCTGCAGGCCTTCTTCCACGTGAAGTCTTTCCTGGCCCTCTTTTTCCCGTTCTCCCTAAGTCTCTGGAGGGTTTCAGTGTCCAGGTTTTTGGTTGTCACCATGATAGTGGCTAGGGCGAAAGCATCCCTGGGCGGAACGAGGAAGCCCGTACCCCCCTCGGGATTGGCTCTGACGTCTATAACGGTGTCTTTTATTCCTCCCACGGCACTTCCAATCGGGATCGCCCCGAGACACATCGCCTCAAGCTGAACCAGTCCGAAGGGCTCGAAGTTTGATGGGATCACGACAAAATCAACGGAACCGTAGAGCTCTCTTACCGTCTCCCTTGGAAGGATCTCCGTGATGACCCTTACGTTCTGCGGGAAGCGTTTCTCAACGTCCTTTGCCCATCTCTCAAGTTCGGGATTGCCCTTGCCCACTATGATGAAGCGCATTTCAGCGAAGGCCGGGTCGTTTGAGAGTAGTTCAATAGCCCTCAGGAGTGTGTCAACGCCCTTCTGGGCCTTGTCGAAGCGCCCTATGAACATAAACGCCTTTCCGTCAGAGAGACCAAAGCGCTCCAGGATACGCTTCCTGCGCTCTTCCCTTGGGAAGTTCGCCGTTTCCATGAGCTCTTCGTTCCAGAAGGAGCAGTCTATGCCGTTGAAAACGTGGGTTACTTTGCCCTCAAAGATTCCGAAAAAGCCCCACTCCTCCAGCATGTAGCTCCTGCTTACTGTTGTCACCATATCAGCTACATATGCAGCTGTGTGCTCCGGGTCTATGTCTGGATAAGGAGCCAGTTCAGCGAGGTTTGCCTCGTGGAAGTACTGGCCGGCTATCTTCCCCTTGTTGAGCCGATGGACGGTGAAGACGCTCCTTATCCCGAAGTACTTCCTTATCAGCCCGAGGGCAAAGACGGTGTGCCAGTCGTGGGCATGGACGACGTCTGGCTTGGATTCCTCGATGATGGCGTTCAGCAGGCCAGCACTCGCCTTTCCGAAGAGGACAGTCTTCTTTAAGAGTCCCTCCCAGCCCGGGCCGTAGACATCGCTTTCGCTCAGCAATCCTCCAGCTAAGGAGTAAACGGTTACACCGTTCTCCTCGCGTTTTCTTACCTCAACCTCTACCTCCTCACCGAAGGCTAGAACCCTGAACCTCTCAACGGGTTCTCCAAGCCCTTTTCCGTGATCCGGAGTAAAGACGATGACCTCGTGGCCGAGTTCAGCAAGCCCTTCCGCTATGTTCGTCACGGCCTCGGCTAAGCCACCCACCTTGACGGGGAGGTATTCGAAGGAGAGCAAGAGCACCCTCATGAGAATCACTCCAAGAGAATAAATCTTTCACCTTCGACGTCCTCGAAGTAACTACCTATCCCGCCAACCTTGAGTTCACTGCCGTTGTACCTGAAGGTTATGTTGGCCGTGAGGGGCGTGTACTCGTACTCCACTATGGTGCCCCTGAGGTTTACTAACCCCTTAGTCTCCACCATTTTCCCAACGATTTCAGCCTTCCTCGGAAGCCCTGCGAACTTGAGGAGCGTGATGAGCGTCCTTATGTTGACGAGGGCGAGGGGCTTGGGAAGCTTTTCATAGTTGAGCGGTTTTATCACCTCGCTGTTGTCGAAGTATATCGTGTAGAACCAGTGCATGTAGTTCTGGATTATCTTGGGGCTTTTGGCCCAGAAGGAGTAGAACTTCTCCCTTCTCCTGTCCTTTGGCAGGGCACCGAAGAAGAGGGCATACTCGATGTCCCCTATTATCCAGCTGGCCATGAGCCACGGCGCACCTCCGCTCCTGGCAAGTATCACGTTGTCCCCCTTCAGCCAGTCTGGGATCTCCTCGAAGTTGCTGATTATGACAAAGATTATGTCCTTCCTGGCCCTTATCTCGCTCTTGAGGAGCTTGAGGAACTCGAAGGGGGTGTTTATGAGAACCTCGTGCTTGGCCGTTCTTATCACGTATTCGGCCCTCTCAACTGTGTTGTCGAAGCCCTGTATTGTCCAGATCTCCGGCAGTTCCTCGCCGTGAACACCGCGGTAGAGATCCATAAAAGCCTTCTTCAGGTTCTCAATGTCCTCGATGAAGTCCTCCTTTATGCGTTCAAGGACGACTTCGGGGTTCACGGGCTTGTAAAGCCTCGGTGAGCCCTGCATGACGTCAACAAAGCCCTTCCTGTGGAGTGAGCTCAGGACATCGTAAACCCTCGTGTGGGGGATCCCGCTCTCCTTAGTTATGTCGGTTGCCTTGCTCGGCCCGAGCTTCAGAAGGGTTATGTAGGCAAGGCTCTCGTACTTCGTGAGGCCGAGCCTTTGAAGCTTCTCAACAATCTCTTCCTCCTTCATGCTGAGACCTCCATGTTTTTAAGTGTCACTATCCCTAGTTTATTCATCAGTAGTGATACCTTGGTGATGAAGGTGTATAAAATTTTCGGGTTCGAACCTGACGAACGCTTTGGAAGGGTAGCCATAGTCGAGTTTTCAGTCCCCACAGGCGGGGAGCCCTACGCCTATCTCCTCGGAAGCTTCAACGCCTTCAACGAGGGCTCCTTCAGGATGGAGGAAGATGGTGCGAGGTGGAAGGTTAGGGTTGCCCTCCCCGAGGGTCTCTGGCACTACGCCTTTTCCCTTGGAGGAGAGTTCACACCCGACCCTGAGAATCCAAGGGTGGAAGCCTACAGGAGGCCTGCCTATAAGTTCGAGAGGGAGGTGAGCGTTGCCGAGGTAGCTGGTGAGGACGAGCTCTTCCACAGGCCATCACTTACGTACCTCTACTCCTTTGCCGGCAGGACGCACGTCCTCCTGAGGGCCAGGAGGGGGCTCCTGAGCTCGGCTTCCTTCAAGTTAGGGGGGGAGAAAGTTGGGATGTTCCTCAAGGCAAGGGATTCGCTCTTCGAATACTGGGAGACCGTGGTTCCCGTCCATGGCGGTGATATTGAGTACTCCTTTTTAGTTGAGAGTCGCTCTGGAGCGAGAGAAATACTCGGCCCATTTAAAGCCGTTCCGAGGAAGCTCAAAGCCCCCAGCTGGCCGTTGGAGAGCGTCTTCTACCAAATAATGCCCGATAGGTTCGCCGTTGGCATCAAGGAAAAGGAACTTCCATTGAAGGGCGAGTTCTTCCACGGGGGAGACCTGAAGGGAATCGTGGAGCACATAGACCATCTGGAGAACCTTGGTGTCAACGCCCTCTACCTGACGCCCATCTTTGAGTCGATGACCTACCACGGCTACGACATAGTTGACTACTACCACGTGGCCAGGAGACTTGGGGGAGACGAGGCCTTCAGGGAGCTCGTGAGCGTCCTCAAGGAGAGGGACATAAAGCTTGTCCTCGATGGTGTTTTCCACCACACGAGCTTTTTCCACCCCTACTTTCAGGATGTCGTCAGGAAGGGGGAAAAGAGTAAATGGAAGGGATTCTACCGCCCTCTGAAGTTTCCGGTTGTTACATCTGATTTTCTGAGTCTCCTCGAAAAGGATACGCCTTGGAGGGAGAAGTACCACGCCTTGAAGGAACTCGGCTGGAACTACGAGACCTTCTTCTCGGTCTGGCTGATGCCGAGGCTTAACCATGATAACCCCGAGGTGGTCGATTTTATAGCCGACGTGATGGGTTTCTGGTTGAAGAGAGGTACAAGCGGCTGGCGTCTCGACGTTGCCCATGGAGTTCCGCCCGATGTTTGGCGTGAGGCTAGGAAGAGGCTTCCCGAGCGGGCTTATCTCTTCGGCGAGGTCATGGACGACGGAAGGCTGTGGCTCTTTGACGTCTTCCATGGGGTCATGAACTACCTCCTCTACGATGCTATCCTGAGGTTCTTCGTCTTCCGGGAAATGGACGCAGGGGAGTTCCTGAACGAGCTAAACATGTTGAGCGTCCACTACGGCCCGGCCGAATATTTCACCTACAACTTCCTCGACAACCACGACGTCCCCCGTTTCCTCGACCTCGTTGGGGGAGATAGAAACAGATACCTCTGTGCACTGGCTTTCCTGATGACCTACAAGGGTGTTCCGGCCGTGTTTTACGGGGATGAGGTTGGCCTTGGGGGTTCCGGTGAAGGAATGGGCACGGGAAGAACCCCGATGGAGTGGGAGGAGGGCCGTTGGGACGGTGAAGTTCTCGGTGTTACACGCGAGCTTATGGGGCTCAGGAGGAAGAGCAGGGCTCTTCAGGTGGGCCTTTTCAGGCCGGTCTACTTCAAAGGGGACGTCATTGCCTACGAAAGAGTCCTTGGGGATGAGAGGGTTCTCGTGGCAATAAACAGAGGGCCAAATCTAGTTAAAGTTGAGCTTGATTCTTTGAGGGATGGGCTTTTCCTTGAGCCTGCATCATTCATCATCGTTGGGCCCAAAAAGGCGCTACGCTACCCGCTTCAGGGGACTTGTGAACACTGCTGAGCCCCTCCCTTAGTTGGTACTCTTTGGTACCCTGAGGTTCAGGGAAGCGCAAGATATATATATCACTAGCGATGATACTAAACTACCCAGATAAAAGGGTGGTCAGTTATGAAAAAAGCGTTGTTTGGTCTGTTGTTAGTGGCCGTTCTGGCCCTTAGCGTGGTGGCCAGCGGCTGTATAAGCGGTGGGGGAACAACGACATCCACCGCGAGTCCCTCCACGACCCAGAGTCCAACGGCTTCAAGCACTACCTCAAGTGCCACTTCGGGCACTACTTCCTCTCCAACCCAGACAACCAGTACCAGCACCTCGCAGGTCGAGTGCGGGAGCGGGAAGATCGTCATATGGCATGCAATGCAGCCCAACGAACTTCAGGTCTTCCAGAGCATAGCAGCGGAGTACATGGCGCTCTGCCCGAACGTTCAGATAGTCTTTGAACAGAAGTCTGACCTTGAGAGCGCTTTGAAGGCAGCGATTCCAGCCGGAAAGGGTCCTGACCTCTTCATATGGGCACATGACTGGATTGGAAAGTTCGCCGAGGCCGGTCTCCTCCAGCCCATAGACAATGCAATAACCCCCGCTATTCTCAACCAGTTCGCCCCCGTGGCCAGGGAGGCAATGGAGTACAAGGGACACTACTATGCGATGCCCTTCGCGGCTGAGACGGTCGCCCTGATATACAACAAGGACATGGTTCCGAACCCGCCGAAGACCTTTGCCCAGATGAAGCAGATAATGCAGAAGTACTATGACCCGAACAAGGAGATGTATGGAATCGCCTGGCCTATAAACGCCTACTTTATCTCGGCCATAGCCCAAGCCTTTGGAGGCTACTACTTCGACGACAAGACCGAACAGCCGGGCCTTGACAACCCGAAGACGATAAAGGGCTTCGAGTTCTTCTTCAAGGAGATATGGCCCTACATGGCACCAACCCCCGACTACAACACCCAGCAGAGCATATTCCTTGAGAAGCGCGCTCCCTTCATGGTCAACGGCCCGTGGAGCATAGCCAGCGTCAAGAAGGCCGGCATAAACTTCGGGGTTGAGCCGCTCCCGCCCATCGTGATAAACGGCACGGAGTACTGGCCGAGGCCATACGGTGGCGTGAAGCTCTTCTACTTCGCCAAAGGCGCCAAAAACTTAGATGCTGCTATCAAGTTCGTCAAGTGGTTCACGACCAGCCCTGATGTTATAAAGCAGCTCGCCCTCCAGCTAGGCTACATACCGGTTCTCACCAAGGTTCTCGATGACCCGCAGATCAAGGCCGACCCGGTTCTCTACGGCTTCGCCCAAGCGGTTCAGCACGCCTACCTGATGCCCAAGAGCCCGAAGATGGCCGCCGTCTGGACTGGTGTCGCTGACGCCATCACGGCCATACTGAAGAATCCGGCCACCGCGGACATACCGGCCATACTCAAGAAGGCTCAGCAGGAGATACTCCAGAGCATGAAAGGTTGATGCCTTTTCTCTTTCTTTTCTCTAATTCAGGAGGGATACAGGATGAAAAAGACGACAATGGTGGCCTTGTTCCTGATAATTCCTGGAATCACCGCGTTCCTGTTTTTCAACCTCTGGCCGATAGTGTATTCCGTATACCTCGCCTTCACCAACGCCCAGCTCGGCAACTTCCCGATATACAACCCCAGTAGCTCGGTTGAGCCACTGCACTTCGTGGGCCTTGAGAACTTTAGATGGATCCTCAGCGACCCGGGTTTCAGGGATGCATTCCTCTGGACATGGATATTCGTTATCACGAGTGTTACCCTCAAGGTCATTGTTGGTGTGTTCCTTAGCCTGCTCTACACGAGCAAGCACGTGAAGGGGAAGTTCATCTACCGTTCACTCCTTATAATACCCTGGGCGCTTCCCCTGCTCTTCTCGGTTACCGTTTGGAAGTTCATGTTCGACCCCGTCTTCGGGCCGATAAACAAGGCGCTAAAATCAATAGGTGTTGCTTCCCCTCCAAACTGGATTAACGACCCAACTTGGGCCTTTGTGGCCCTCAACATTATAGAGGTCTGGCTGGCCTACCCCTTCATGATGACCGTCATTACCGCCGCACTTCAGTCCGTACCCGAAACTCTCATTGAAGCTGCAATACTCGATGGAGCCAACTACTGGCAGAGGTTCAGGAACGTTGTCCTCCCGGCTGTAGGAAAGCCGATAGCCTTCGCGACGATACTCACGAGTGCTGCCAGCTTCCAGTACTTCATGGTGCCTTATATCTACAACGCCGGGCTCTTCCAGGACAAGTTCCTTCTGCTCTATGGCTTCATGAAGGCCTTCGGTGCGACGCCATACTACGGCAGGGCTTCTGCCGTGATGGTCATAGCGACGACTGTGCTGGCAATCTACATGTACGTCAACGTTAAGATTACAAGACTTCAGGAGGGTGCGAAGGGATGAGAAAGGTAAGCCTGAAGAGCGTCGGGATGACCCTCCTGGCCATCCTCGTCATGTCTATAATCCTCTTTCCAGTCTACTACATCTTCATAGTCTCCATAAGTCCAACGTCGACTTTAGCGACCACCGAACTGCACCTCATACCTAGAAATGTCAGCCTGAATTCCTACAGGGAGGTTCTCTTTGGGCTCTCGGGCAACAGTATAGTGACCAATTTCACGGGTACGATAAGGGGAGATGCCTACGTCAAAGATGGAAGGCTTTACGTTACCAAGGGAGTTATGACGGGCAAAATAAAGTACGGGCCTTTCACGGGTGCCGTGATAACTGTCAACGTCAGCAACATCGCTTTTGCGGTCAACGCCCCCGTTGCCAAAGGCACTCTCAACGGCAAAATAAGAGGGTTGCTCACCTTAACGGAACTTAAGAACGGGGGAAAGATAGGTTTCGCAATAATCAGGGATGTAACGCTAACAGAAGGTAAGGTTGGAAACATCAACGTTGCCGGTAAGATGCAGGGCTACATCATCGTCAGGGGCAACGGAAAGGCCAGCTTTACCCTTCTGGGGAAGTTCGTTAACTCAACGTTCTTCAAGTACCTCAAGAACAGCATCATTTTGGCAGGACTGACGGTTCTGCTGGCATTGTTCTTCGTTGTTCCAGCGGCCTATGCGTTCTCGCGCATGAAGTTCTTCGGAAGGGAGCACGTGCTCTACTTCTACCTCATGTTCACACAGGTCGCGGGAGGTCTCGGAATAGCGGGGTTGATAGCGCTCTACGGCATGGTCGTCAAGCTCGGTCTCTACGACAAGTTGCCAGCGCTCTCGCTCATATACGCTGCTGGAAGCGTTCCCTTCAACACATGGCTCCTTAAAGGCTACATAGACTCCATAAGCCCCGACTTTGACGAGGCAGCTTTAGTTGACGGGGCGAGCTACCTGCAGATAATAAGGTACGTCCTACTTCCAATGGCACTGCCAGGAATAGCGACCGTTGCAATATTCGCCTTCATTGGAGGATGGACGGAGTTCATCCTGGCAAGTCTCTTGCTCGGGCAGGAGAACCAGCCCCTCGCGGTATGGATATACACCCTGCTGGGTGGCATAGGTAGGGGAATAGACTGGAGCTACTTTGCAGCGGCTGCGCTCCTGTTTGCCCTACCGGTGTTTGTAACATTTATGCTTGCCCAGAACTACATAAGGAGTGGCCTCACCGTTGGAGGTCTGAAGGAATGAGGTGATAGCATGAGGAAGGTATTTGCCCTTTTCCTTGCCATTTTGGTGGCTGGAAGCATTGTAGGAGCGAATCTCAAGACAGTTGGAGCAGCCGAGCCAAAGCCCCTGAACGTGGTCATAGTCTGGCACATGCACCAGCCTTTCTACTACGACCCGGTGTCCAAGCAGTTTGTCCTCCCGTGGGTCAGGCTCCACGCGGTCAGGGATTACTGGAGGATGCCGGCAATACTCTCCAAGTATCCCGACATACACGTTACAATAGACCTATCGGGTTCGCTGATCCAGCAGATAGCCATGTATATGAACGGATCAATGGACATCAGGGAGAGAATAAGCTGGAAGCTCGCCAACGGGGAACCCCTAACAACCCAAGAGAAGTGGATAATGCTTCAAGTTCCCGGCGGATTCTTTGACAACACCATACCCTGGAACGGCGAGCCCCTGGCTGACAGCAATGGCAATCCTATCAGGAAGTTCTGGAAGAGGTACACGGATCTGCTGAACGAGAGAAATGCACTCTTTGCCAAGTACGCGAACCTCCCCCTGAACGAGCAGAAGGTAAAGATAACATCGAGTCTGAGCTATCAGGACTACCTCGACCTCGCCGTCCTCTTCAACCTCGCCTGGCTTCCCCATGACTACATAATGAACAACAGCAAGCTCAAGGCCCTCTACGATAAGGTCAACACCGGCGGCTACACGAGGAATGACCTCAAGACTGTTCTTGACATCCAGATGGAGCTCATAAACCACACCTTTGACTATTACAAAGCGGTGAACAAGTACCTCGGCAACGGCCCCGACGCAATAACCTTCGTCCCGTATGCCCACCCGATAGGACCGATACTCAACGACTTTGGATGGGAGAGCGACTTCGTGGCCCAGATTAAGAAGGGGGAGCAGCTGTACAAGGAGTACCTCGGTGATGGGAAGGCTCTGCCGAACGGTGGATGGGAAGCGGAATGCACTTTAAATGATGAAACCCTCGAGCTCCTGGCAGAGAACGGCTGGGAGTGGGTGATAAGCGACCAGATAGTCCTTGAAAGGATGGGCGTCCCCTACAACGTTACCAACTACTTCAGGCCCTGGGTGGCGGACTTCAACGGGACCAAGATATACATATTCCCGAGGGATCACGAACTGAGCGACAGGATTGGCTTCAACTACGCAGGCATGAATCAGGAGCAAGCCGTCAACGATTTTGTAAACCAGCTCCTCGAAGTACAGAAACAAAACTATGACGGCTCGCTGGTCTACGTGATTGCACTCGACGGTGAGAACCCGTGGGAGAACTACCCGTATGAGGGGGACATGTTCCTGAACATGCTATACAAGAAGCTTGAGCAGCTCCAGAAGGAGGGCCTTATAAGGACGGTCACACCCGATGAGTACATCCAGATGTACGGGGACAAGGCGAACGTACTGAAACCCAGGATGATGACCTATCTCGATCTCAAAGACCATACCGGGGCCCTTGAGAAGGCTACAAGCCTAGACGAGCTCTACAAGCTCGCTGGAGTAAAGGGACCGCACCTCTGGCCCGAGTCAAGCTGGGTGGACGGAACGCTCTCCACGTGGATTGGTGACAGACAGGAGAACATGGGTTGGTACTGGCTGTATCTCGCCAGGAAAACTCTCTTCGAACACAAATCAAGCATGTCCTCAGCGGAGTGGAACAGGGCCTTTGAGTACCTCATGCGTGCCGAGGGCAGTGACTGGTTCTGGTGGTATGGACCCGATCAAAACAGCGGCTTCGACCAGGGTTTTGGAAGGCTCTTCAAGGACAACCTCTACGAGATGTACAAACTCGCAGGGATAAACCCACCGAGCTACCTCTATGGCAACTACTTCCCTGATGGCCAGCCGTACCTTGTGAGGGAAACGGTCGGGCTGAAGAAGGGGCAGGTGCTTAACTACTCCAGCCTCAGCCCCTACGCGAAGGGAGTCAGCGTTTACTTTGACAGCGACGGCTTCCACTTCATCGTTAAGGGCAACCTGAGCAACTTTGAGATAAGCCTGTGGAACCCCAACAGGTTCATAGGCAACACCTTCACCATCGGCCAGCCTGTTCCGAAGGAGCTGACCTACACGACCTTCCCCTACAGTGCCCAGAGCGTTGGCCTTATGATAACGACGCATGTGAGCTACGCCAACGGGACGGTGGCGATCTATAATGCCACCGGCTACGATACCTACAAGCTTATAGCAAAGCTGAACGCCACAAAGGTTGATGGTGGAATAGAGGTTACCGTGCCCTTCAAGTACCTTGAGAGCCCGACCGACGTTTACTTCGCCGTCTCAACACTTCACAACGGCAACCTCTCGGTCATAAGCACCCCCGTTGAACTCAAGCTCCCAAAGCAGGTCAAGGGCATCGTCTTGGTTGACATGAAGGATCCGGTTGGCGATGATCATGGGCCTGGGAACTACACTTACCCAACTGACAAGGTCTTCAAACCAGGAGTCTTCGACCTCACGAGGTTTCAGCTCATAGAGCAGAAGGACAGCTACCTGATGGTGTTCTACTTCAGGAATTTGGGAGGCAACCCGTGGAATGGGCCCAATGGGTTCAGTCTGCAGATGATCGAAGCGTACTTCGACTTCAAGAAAGGAGGGAACACCTCAGCAATAAAGATATACAAAGGCGGGCCGGGAGCGAACGTTAACATCGACCCCCACCATCCATGGGATGTTGCGATTAGGGTTGAGGGATGGGAGGACTACGTTGTCCTTCCGAACGGCACGAAGCTCAAGGATGTCCTCAAGGTCTCCGTTGACCCGACGAAGAACGCCATAATGGTGACCATGCCCAAGGAGTACATGAAGCTCAACATGAGCTACGGTCTATATGGGACCGTCCTTATAGGCTCTCAGGATGGTTACGGGCCGGATCACTGGCGTGCTGTGGCTGTTAAGGCCGAGCAGTGGAGGATTGGTGGTGGCAATCCGGACGCGATTATAGCCGGTGTTGCACCAAGAGTTATTGATGAGCTCGTTCCGCCAGGGTTCAAGCCGACTCAGGAGCAGCAGTTAAGCAGTTATGACGCAAAGAACGACAAGCTCGCCACCGTGCTCATGATACCCCTGATCAAGGGAACCGGCGGAGAGCAGGGAGGAACCTCAACCCAGACCTCAACTACAACCACCTCGACGACCGCTACGACAACCTCCACGACCCCAACGACAACGACTGCAACATCGACAACCAGCACAACCACCAGCCAGACGACTACAACCACTACCCAAGCCACTCAGACCACCAGCACCACCCAGACAACCGGCGGTGGTAGGGTATGCGGTCCTGCCCTGCTCGTTGCCCTAGCCATTGTACCGATCCTCCTCAGGAGGAGGCGCTGACTCTTTTTCAAATTTTTGAGGGGTGGTAAGATGTCGGAGGTTCGGCTTGTTAGTGTTTGGAAGGTGTTTGGGGGTTTTACGGCGGTTAAGGATATGGACTTGTATGTTGGGGATGGTGAATTCATGATTCTCTTGGGTCCGAGTGGGTGTGGGAAAACGACCACATTAAGGATGATAGCGGGATTGGAAGAGCCAACGAGGGGTCAAATATACATTGGGGACAAGCTCGTAGCGGACCCGGAAAGAGATGTTTTCGTCCCGCCAAAGGACAGGGATGTTGCAATGGTCTTCCAGAGTTACGCCCTCTACCCTCACATGACGGTTTACGATAACATAGCCTTCCCCCTCAAACTCAGGAAAGTTCACAAGGATGAAATAGACAAGCGCGTGAGGGAAGTCGCGGAAATGCTTGGCTTAACAGAACTCCTCCACAGGAAGCCAAGAGAACTCAGTGGTGGTCAGAGACAGAGGGTCGCGTTGGGCAGGGCAATCGTGAGAAGACCCCGGGTTTTCCTCATGGATGAACCGCTGAGCAACTTGGACGCTAAGCTTAGAGTTAAAATGCGCGCCGAGCTTAAGAGGCTCCAGAGGCAGCTTGGCGTCACTACAATTTACGTGACTCATGATCAAGTTGAGGCCATGACGATGGGCGACAGGGTCGCGGTGATTAACGCTGGCCAGCTCCAGCAGGTTGGAACTCCGGAGGAGGTTTATGATAGGCCGGCTAACACTTTCGTGGCTGGCTTTATTGGTTCTCCACCCATGAATTTTCTTGAGGGGACTCTTACTGAGGATGGGTTCGTTGATTTTGGTGACTTCAGGCTTAAGCTCTTGCCTGACCAGTTTGAAGTTTTGAGGGAGAGTAATCTCGTCGGCAAAACCGTTACTTTCGGCATAAGGCCGGAAGACATACACGATGCTTTGTTTGCGCAGGTGAAGATTCCGGGGGAGAACATGGTCACGGCGGACGTTGACATCATTGAGAACCTTGGGAGCGAGAAGATTGTGCACCTGCACGTCGGTGCCCTAAGGTTCTTGGGAGTCTTCAGGAGCGATTCTAGAGTTCGTGAAGGACAGAGAATTGACGTCGTCTTCGGCATGCAGAAAGCCCACATCTTCGAGAAGGGAAGCGGAAAAGCAATATTCTGAAGCCTTTTAAGTCCCCCTTCCAACTTTTTTCCATGGGGATTGAAAGACTAGCTGACTTCATAGCGGAAACCGTTGAGAGGGGAAAGATTGTTGAGACCGGGATTGGATTTCAGCTCAAGGTTGCCCTGAGATTGAAAGAGCTCGGCTATGAGGTTTTAGCCGTTGACTGGAATGAAAGGGCCGTCGAGAACGCCAGAAAAGTCGGCATAAACGCGGTAAAGGACGACCTCTTCAGACCAAAGCTTGAGCTCTATAGGGGTGCCAAAGCCATCTACTCCATAAGGCCAACACCCGAGATAATCGCCCCGATTCTGAGGCTCGGTGAGGATCTTAAGGTGCCAGTTTGCATTCTCTCGCTGTCGGGAGACCCGAGAGCCAGAGGGACGAGGCTGGTCAACTTCAGGGGACTGGCGATATACGTTTATAACCCGAAGGGAAAATAGGCCCGGTGGTGCTATGAGGCTCTTTGGGACAGCTGGAATACGTGGAAAGCTGTGGGAGAAGGTAACGCCAGAGCTGGCCCTAGAGGTTGGAATGGCGCTCGGGACGTACAAAACTGGAAAAGTCGTGGTTGCGAGGGACGGGAGGACGTCAAGCGTCATGTTAAAGAACGCAGTGGTTTCGGGTCTTCTCGCGAGCGGGATGGAGGTTCTCGACGCCGATTTAATCCCCACACCAGCTTTAGCCTGGGCCACGAGGGAACACGGTGACGCTGGGATTATGATCACAGCAAGCCACAACCCCCCGACGGACAACGGCATAAAGGTCTTCAACGGGGATGGAACGGAGTTCTATGTGGAGCAGGAGAGGGAGCTTGAGGAAATAATCTTCTCGGGCAACCTCAGGAAAGTCCGGTGGGATGAGATCAATAGCGTCAGATCCCTTGAGGTTGTAGGGGATTACGTCCAAGCCGTTCTCGACTTCGTGAACCACGAGACGAAGCTCAAAGTGCTTTACGATGGGGCGAACGGTTCGGGAAGCGTTTTGGCCCCATACCTGCTCCGCGAGATGGGGGCCGAGGTGATAAGCGTGAACGCCCACGTTGACGGCCACTTCCCTGGGAGGAAGCCCGAACCGAGATATGAAAACATAGCTTACCTCGGTGAGCTCGTTAGGAGGCTTAAAGTTGATTTAGCTGTTGCCCAGGATGGAGATGCCGATAGGATAGCGGTCTTCGACGAGAAGGGAAATTACGTTGACGAGGACACGGTAATAGCGCTGTTCGCGAAGAGGTACGTGGAGGAGCACGGTGGTGGAACTGTTGTGGTGTCCATAAACACCGGCTCCAGGATAGACGAGGTCGTCGAAAAAGCCGGTGGAGAAGTGGTTCGCGTTCCCCTCGGCCAGCCCCACGACGGGATAAAACGCTATAAGGCCATTTTCGCCGGCGAACCCTGGAAGCTTGTCCACCCGAAGTTTGGTCTCTGGATAGACAGCTTCGTCACGATGGGACTTCTAATCAAGATGATAGATGAGAAAGGTCCGCTCTCAAGGATAATAGCTGAAAACATCCCGACCTACTACATAAGGAAGGCAAACGTGCTCTGCCCTGACGAGCTGAAGGAAAGGGCCGTTGAAAACTCCGCCAAAAGGTTTGAGAAGGAGCTTGAAGGAGAAATTAGTGAAATCCTGACGGTTTCGGGCTACCGCTTCAATCTGAGCGATCGCTCGTGGGTTCTCGTTAGACCCAGTGGAACTGAACCGAAGATAAGGGTCGTCGTTGAAGGGCCGACCGAAAAGAGGAGGGACGGGCTCTTCGAGATGGCCTACGGGGTGGTGAAAGAAGAGGTGGAAAAGCTCAGACGAACCTCGCCGGCCTGAGGGTTCTCACGGCTGTTTCCTTTCTGTCCATCATTACCTTGAAGCCCTCCTTGGCGACGTAGGTTTTGACACCCGTGACCGTCTCTATGTACCTTGCCTCCTTGTAGGGGTTCGCGAAGTGCATCTTCATCCCGATGTGGCTCATTATCAGGACTTCTGGCTTCTTCTCCATGCTCTTGAGCATCTCAACGGCGTCGTCTGTGCTCAGGTGGTAGGGAATCCCCATGTCCCTGGGCCTCGTTATTGCCGCTATGAGGAGCCTCGCACCGTCGTGCCACTCGACAAGCCCATCAAAGTAGGCGGTATCTGGAATGTAGGAGACGTCGCCGAGGCGGGTTTTCATCCTGAAGCCTATGGTTGTTGGGTCTGAATGCTGGCTCGGCGTTATCACGAATTCCTCCTCGCCTACGGGTATTTTGCTCCCTGGCTCCGGTATGTGGACGCTCTCCAGCACGTCAAGGTGGTACTTGCTTATCGCTGGAGTGTGGGTTTCGTCGCCGTAGACGACGCTCTTTGATGCTATCAGCGTCCCCCTCTTCTTGAGGGCTCCGCCGGTCATCGCCTCGACTATGACCTCAAGGTCGTTGCAGTGGTCAACGTGCCTGTGGGAGACGAAAACGACATCAAGCTTTCTGGGGTCGAGCTTGTAACGCCAGCTTCTCACAAGGGCTCCTGGCCCTGGGTCAACGTGGATGTTTCTGCTAGCCTTTATGTAGAATCCTCCTGTGGAGCGGAACTGAGTTATCGTGATGAACCTCCCGCCACCGCTCCCGAGGAAGGTTATCTCTATCACTCAAACACCTCCCTTCCTTCTGCGGACGTGAGGGGTATGATGGGGTAGTATATAAGGCATTTGGGTAGCAAAAAATGTTTAAGTAAGATGCCCTATCAACTACGGTGATGGTATGGGGGATACTCTAGTTAAGGTACTCAAGGAAATAGAGGACCTCCGTGACGGGATGGTGAAAACCCTTGTCGAGCTGATAAAAATCCCCGCCATAAGCCCCGACTATGGTGGCGAGGGCGAATACGACAAGGCCCAGAAACTGCTTGAGATAATAAGGGACTGGCCCTTCGACAGGGTTGAGGTTTATGAAGCACCCGACGGAAGGGCCAAGAACGGCGTCAGGCCCAGCATTCTGGCTTACTACTACGGCGAAAAAGGTAAAGAAAGCGAGAGGCTGTGGATTCTAACGCACCTTGATGTTGTCCCGCCAGGAGACCTGAGCAAATGGAAAAGCGATCCTTTCAATCCCCTCGTGAAGGACGGGAAGGTCTACGGAAGGGGCGCGGAAGACAACGGGCAGAGCCTGGTCGCCTCTCTGTATGCTGTGAAGGCTCTCATGAACCTCGGAATAAGGCCAAAGCGGACAGTAATCCTCACCTTCGTCAGCGATGAGGAAACCGGTAGTCACTACGGGGTTGAATGGCTGATAAAGAACCATCCAGAGCTTTTCAGGAAGGACGACCTCGTTCTCGTCCCGGACGGTGGAAACGAGGAGGGAACCTTCATCGAGGTGGCTGAAAAGAGCATACTTTGGTTCAGGCTGAGGGTTAAAGGAAAGCAGGTTCACGCCAGCATGCCGGAGAAGGGCCTCAACGCCCACCGCATTGCCCTAGACCTGACCTACCACCTCGACAGGCTTCTCCACGAGAAGTACTCAAGGAGGGATGAACTCTTCGAGCCGCCTGAGAGCACCTTCGAGCCGACGATGGCTAAAAACCCGGCAGATTCTCCAAACATAGCCCCCGGAGAGCACGAGGTTGTCTTCGACTGCAGGATTCTGCCCGATTACAGCCTCGACGAAATCCTCAACGAGGTAAGGACTTTCTCTGAAGAGGTCAGAGGGGCATACCTGAAAGAGATTGATGGGAAAATCCTCCCAGAGATAGATGTTGATGTTCTCCAGAGGCTTGACGCTCCAAAGCCGACGGATCCAGACAGCGAAATCGTTAGACTGCTCAAAGAGGCGATCAAGAAGCTCCGCGGCAGAGAAGCCAAAGTCGGGGGCATAGGCGGTGGAACCTTTGCCGCCTTCTTCAGGAAGCTCGGCATGCCCGCTGTTGTGTGGGCGACTTTGGATGAAACCGCCCACCAGCCCAACGAGTACGCGAAGATAGAAAATATGGTGGAGGATGCCAAGGTGATGGCAGCCTTGGCTCTTCTCTGATCCTTTTTGCTTTAAACCTCTTTAGAGTCATCACCAACTATTTATACTCCCCCACCTAATACCTCCCGGTGGTTTCATGAAGCGGGCCGTTTTGCTCCTTCTTCTTTTCGTTGCCATCGTTGGAGGCTGTTTAGGGCAAGCTGAGAAGGAGAGGCCGTCAACGACATCAACCACATCATCCTTCTCGCCGAACACCAGATACGACGTGCTGGAAGGGGGCCATGAAAGGCCCATCGTTGGGGCAATCAACGCCTTTGCCGTTAACCTCTACCTTGAGCTGGTCAAAGATGGTGGTAACGTCTTCTTCTCGCCCTACAGCGTTGAGACGGCTCTTGCGATGGCTTACGAGGGAGCGAGCGGGGTCACGCGGAATGACTTTTTTCTTCTGAAAGCCTCGTCCTTCAGGGCGGGGATACAGTAATTCTGAACAAGCCCTCAAACAGGAAAGTGAAAAACATTTAAGCAGTAATACAGAAAAGGATTCACAATGAAGCCAGAATCACCAAGAATCAAAAGAACACGACACGCAAAACACTTCATAACCTACCACTTCGTCTGGATACCAAAATACAGGAGGGGCATTCTCACCGGAAAAGTCGCTGAAAGGCTCAAGGAAATGCTCAAGGAATACTCGGAAGAAATCGGGTGTGAAGTCATTGCCCTCGAAGTAATGTCAGACCACGTTCACGTTTTCCTGCAAGCAAAGCCAAACCTCTCACCAGCCCAAATAGTGAACCACTTGAAGGGCAAAACCGCCAGAAAACTCCTCCAAGAATTTCCAGAACTGAGGAGCAAAACGACTCACGGGAGACTCTGGTCTCGCTCCTATTTTGTCCCCTCAGTCGGCTACATAACGGATGAGATTGTTAAGCACTACGTTGAAACCCAATGGGAGCGTGAGTTAAAACGAAAAGGAGCGTAACAATCAAACTCCAGCCCTCAAAAGAACAGGAGAAAATCCTTTTCAAGTTAGCCGATATTGGGGCTAAAGTCTGGAATCGAGTGAATTATCTAAGAAGACAAGAATTCTTTGAGGGTAAACCAGTGGATTTTCTTAAAACTGAGAAAATCGTCTATGAGGAGTTCAAGCGAGAAATTGGCTCGGCGACAGTCCAGCAGATTTGCAGGAAGAATACTGAAGCATGGCGAAGTTTCTTCTCCCTTGCAAGGAAAAAGAAGTCCGGAGAACTCCCCAAATGGCTCAAACCAAAACCTCCAAACCATTTGAAGGAAGGTGGGAGAAGAAAACCCTTAATCATCCTCAGGAACGACCAATACAAAATTGAAGGCAACAAGTTAATCCTTAAAGGACTCGGAAAATTCGGTAAGTTAAAAATTCAGTTCAAGGGTAGGATACACTTGAAGGGCAAACAAGGGAGGCTTGAAATCATCTACGACGACGTGAAAAGAAAATGGTCTGCGAAAATCAGCCTGACGGTCAGTCAGAAATTGACCAAAGAAGGCTGGTTTGAAGTTCCAAGAAAGCCCTTAGGAAACCTCTCAGCGGGTATTGACTTGGGAGTGAACAACTTGATGGCTGTCTATGTGGAAAACGGTGAGAGTTTTCTCGTGAACGGCAGGCCGTTAAAGAGCATCGCCTTTTACTGGCAAAAGAGGATTGCTGATTACCAGTCCAAACTCAACAAGTCTGGAGCGAAAACGAGCAGAAAACTCAGGAGAATGCACGAGAAGGCCAAACTTCAGGCCAAACACTACATCAACACGGCAGTTAGACAAACAGTAGAGAGGCTTTATCGTCTCGGAGTTTCGAGGATTGTAGTTGGTTATCCGAAGGGAATTGCCAGAAACCCCGATAAAGGTAAAAGGCAAAATTTCATTCTCTCTCACGTTTGGCGGTTTAACACGGTGATTCAAAGGCTGAAAGAAGTTGCGGAGGAGTATGGTATTCAAGTTGAGGTCGTTGATGAGGCTTTTACTTCAAAAACTTGCCCCGTCTGTGGGAAGCCCCATGAAGGGGCCCGTTTTGTTCGGGGATTGTTTAAGTGTCCCGTGACGGGGCTTGTATTCAATGCGGACTTAGTTGGGGCTTTCAACATTTTGAAGAAGGTTGTTAAAACCATAACCCCGAGCCTGCCGGGTTTAACGGCGGGTAGGGGTAATCGGGGGAAGGCCCTCCCGGAGGGGTCGAAGACCCGTTTTGGTTTGGGTTTTAATGAGACCCCTCAAACCTCCCCGTCAATGGCGAGGGGTTAAACTGTTGGAACCCTCGCCGTTCACGGCGGGGAGGAGGTCAGATGGGCAATGTGGAGAGCCTCGACTTCATTAGCGACCCTGAGGGGTCTGCAAGGGAAATAAACGCGTGGGTCGAGAATCGGACGAACGGCAGGATTAAGGACATCGTATCGAAGCCCAGCCCCGAAACGAGGCTGATAATAACGAACGCGATTTACTTCAAGGCCAACTGGTTGAGCAGGTTCAGGGCGGACGAAACAAGGAACGGGACGTTCCACTCTCCGAGAGGCCCGGTTACGGTTCCGATGATGCATCAGACCGTGAAGTTCCCCTACTTTGAAAACGACGAACTTCAGGCCCTCGTGATGCCCTACCGTGGCGGAAGACTTGTCATGCTGATAATCCTCCCCGGAAAGGGGAAGTTTAAAGACGTCGAGGGCAACCTGAGCACCGGGTTAATCGAGGAAATCATGAACGGCACGAGGGAAGAGAGGGTGAAGGTGACCCTCCCGAAGTTCAGGTTTGAGAGGGAGTACCATCTGAGGGGTGTCCTTGCAGATATGGGCATGGAGAGAGCCTTCATGGTGCTGGACTTCTCGGGCATTTCACCTGAAGGCAACCTCGCGATAAGCGACGTGGTTCATAAGACCTTCATAAGCGTCGCCGAGAACGGAACCGAGGCTGCAGCTGCAACGGCAGTTACCATGACCCTGAGTGCCCCCGTTGAGCGGGAGAAGCCCAAGGTCTTCAGGGCAGATCACCCCTTCATTTTCCTCATCTACGACAGAGAAACAGAAGCGATACTCTTCATGGGGAGGCTGATGAACCCGAAGGGGTGAGCTTTTAAATTCCCCCTCCAACTTTTCCCATGCCCCTCTGGAAGGATAGAAAGCTGGGCTTACCTGTGAAGGAAGCAGTTAAGCTCTTCCCCGAGCTTGAAAGGTATATGGACGAGCACGGGAGGCTCGATTTCTCAAACAGGAAAGTTAGGATACTCTACAACAGAGCCATAGCAAAGGCTGTCTTCCACCTTGATATAGATTATCACCCTAGGGGCCTTGTGACCACTCCGATTTCGCGCTACCTCTTTCTGAAGACGTTTCTGCGTGGTGGTGAAAGGGTTCTGGAGATAGGGACCGGGCACACGGCTTTGATGTCCCTCATGGCGGAGAAGATATTCAACTGTGATGTTACTGCAACTGAGCTCGATGATGAGTTCTTCGAATACGCGAGGAGGAACGTTGAGAAGAACCGCGCGAGAATAAGGCTCATCAAGAGCGACGGAGGAATAATCCGCGGAGTAATTCCCGAAGGCGAGAGGTTTGACGTTATCTTCTCGGCCCCACCCTACTATGAGGCCCCAACGAAGGGCGTTTTAACGGAAAAGGAGGGCGTCGGTGGTGGGTTGTATGGTGAGAATTTCTCGGTGAGGCTGATAGATGAGGTGCTTGACTATTTGAAGCCCGGTGGGAAAGTTGCCCTGTTCTTCCCAGATAAGAAGCCGCTTTTAGATGCCATAACTGAGAAGGGGAAAGAATTGGGCTACTCGCTGAAGGACGTTAAGTTCAAGGCCGGAACTAGGTGGAGGCACAGCCTGATTTTAACACTTTAGGGACTCGGACCGTGGGCGTCTCTTCATCTCTCAGAGGAGGTGCTTTCTCCTCATCGTCCCTATGGTATTTCTTTCTCGCAACGATTATGATTCTCGGTGAAAACAACCTGTATTTTGATCCGGAATAGTCCCCGTAGACTTCAAGGACTTCCATGTTCCTGCTTTTTAGCATTTTGATCAGTTCGTGGAGGCTGTAGAGTCTCATGCTGTAGTAGAGAGGCTCACTTAGATTCTCCCCCTTAACCTCAACGGTAAGGCGGCTTGTGTAGGGATCAAAGGAGTACCTCAAGGAGAAGTTTCCTTTTCTTGTCCTAACCAGTATCTCGGGGCGCCATTCGTATATAACAGCGGCCATTTTCTGGATGTAGTGATCCCTGTTCAGGATATCAAGTATGAGAACACCACCCTCCTTGAGGTGGTCGATGAAATTTTCTAGAACCCTTTGATTCGTTGCCTCGTCAAAATATCCAAAGCTGCTGAACCAGTTTATCACAACGTCAAACTTCCTGCTGAGGTTCATCTCCCTCATATCACCAACCAGAAACCTTGACCCGGGATGTTTTTGGCCCTTTTCCGAGGCAATCCTGATGTAGCTTGGGGAGATATCCATTCCCGTGACTCTGTAGCCCCTCTCTAGAAATCCAAGACTTATTCTGCCGTCGCCGCAGGGGACATCGAGTACTTCCACCGCATCTGGATGGTACTTTCGCAGGAGGGAGACTATAAAGTCAACCTGCTGCGGAGTATTTTCGTACGCTTCCCTGTGAACCGTGAGGATATCAAAGATGATCTCACCGTATTCTACGTATGTCTTTATGACCCAGTTCGGGTCGAACACGTCTCCCCACCAAAAGACAAAACGGCGGGGGAGAATATAAGTCCACCGCATGTCCAAGGCTTGAACTCTATTGCCTTGGCTGTGCTATAGCTCCATTATTTCGCCTGCCCTGTTGAATTCACCCCGCTTTATGAGCTCGATGGTAAAGGTGTAGAGGCCAAGTTTGAGGAGGTTCTCTGGAGTGAGCCTCTCACGGGACAGCTTGCCTATCCCCCTCGGAGAGCTTTTGAATTGCCTTTTGCCTTAGCGCTTTCAGAGTAGTCGGCGAACTCCAATGCCTGAAGGATTGAGAGGACTTCGAGCTTGGCATCTTCATGTAAGCTTCTTGTCCCGAGTTTCTCCTCCTGTTTTTGAACCTGTGAATACTTTGCGGGGGACGGTGTTGGCCTTTCTGATTTCTTTAGCTTCGAGGGGGTATGGACAAAGGTTCTTTCAGCACGTCCTTCGGGACAACTTCCTTTACAACTTTCAGGAACTCAACCAACTCGGGTATTTTGTATATGTCTTCCGGTGATTCAAATACTTGCTTGAACTTCCGCTTTCCAAACTCATCGAAATACGGTACTTTTCTCTCTGCTATCTTTTCGGCCGCTGCAATGGCTTTATCGACGGCTTCTTCCATTCTCCTCTTTGCTTCCAGTGTTACCAGATTTCTCTTCAGCTCATCGAAGCTTATTAGAATTCCGCCAATATCGTTTTCTCTCAGCTCGCTCATTGCAAATTTCTTATCCTTTGCAAACACCGTCTTTTCCACGAAATTCTCTAGCACCTTTGCGTTTCTCTCCGCGAAGTGAAAACTTGATAGATTGTCTGGTCCGGAAAGGGCAGGGATATGCGTCAATAGCTGGAAAAGTATGTTCCACTTCATCGCGTCCTGCAGGTCTCTTGCCATAATCGGTCTATTTTTGAGGTCCTCCCGCTCATATCCATGTGTTATATGGGGTGTGTTATCTGTGGCATTATATATCTTTACTCCATCTTTTTCTCGATTTTTCAACCGCTCTACAAGGTGTCTTTTGTAAATCTTCTCCTCCTCCAGCGTGGCACTTTCCGGAACCTCCTCAAATATATGATACTCCTTTTCTATTACTTTCTTTCTCAGCATCCCCTTCTTGATCTCAAGGCGTCTCTTTCCCAGTTTATCAGCGGAGTATATCCCCACCATGGCTGCTCCTCCCATTTCCTGAATGGAACGTGGGAAAGTCAATATCTTATGGGGTTACGCGCACCATCCTAAAATGCTTTTCTACCGGGGGTTCAAGATGAAGCCATTGAGGAATGTCCTCGAAAGGCTCGCAAGGTTTAAGTTTTGAAAACCCAATTTTGGTTGGGTGGTTTAATGGGAGAAAGCGTTAACATCTCCCTAATACTCCGTGATATCCAGCTCATGAGGAAAAAACTGGACGAGATAGAGGAAGAGCTTCTCAAGTTAAAGATTGGTGGGCTTGGGGAAGAGGAGGTAAGCGAAGAGGAACTCAAAGAGCTTGAGAGGCTTTCCAAAGAAACCCTGAAGAACGGGATCCCCTGGGAAGAAGCTAAAAGGGAACTGGGCCTTTGAGGTGCCTTAAATGGGCTACGAGGTTCTCCTTCACAGAGAAGTTCTGAGGAAACTCAAGGATGCTCCCGAAAGTGTGCGTAAAAAATTCGGTGAGCTGGTTGAAGAGCTTAGGCTTAACCCGATCCCTTCCGAAAAGTTCGACGTCAAAAAGCTGAGGGGAAGGGAGAACACGTTCAGGGTCCGGTTGGGCGACTATCGAGTTATCTATGAACTCCAGAGAAAGAAACTTCTTATTCTGATACTCAAATTTGGAAAGCGTGAAAATGTGTACAAATAGTTCAATTTTGTTCTCCAATGTTCACTTCATGTCCTCAACGTAGAGGAAGAGCGCCTTGAGGTATTCGGTGTCCTTGGAGGCCATGAGTATCGGGTGATCCGGCGCCTGAGTCCTATAGGGTTCGAGCATCTTGAGGAACTTTCCTGCCTTGGCGGCTGCCGCTATTACCATGTCCTTGAAGGCCTGCATATCAACGTGCTGGGAGCATGAGGCGGTAACCAGCATTCCCCCCTCCCTGACAAGCTGAAGGCCGGCGTAGTTCACGTTGAAGTAAGCTCTAAGGCCCCTCTTAAGGTCCTTCTCGTGCTGAACGAAGGCTGGTGGGTCGAGGATAACTATGTCGAACTTCTCTCCCTTCTTTATCATCTCCTCCATAACCGGGAAGGCCGAGCCAACGATATACTTCATTTTCTCCTCAACTCCATTGAGCTTGGCGTTCTCCTTGACCATGTTGATGGCCCAAGGCGACTTGTCTACCGTGACAACTTCTTCAGCTCCGGCAACGGCCGCATGGATTGCAAAGCCTCCTGTGTAGGTGAAGACATCGAGAACGCGCATTCCCGGTTTAACGTACTTCTCCAAAGCTATCCTGTTCTCCCTCTGATCGAGGAAGAAGCCGGTTTTCTGCCCACGCATGTCGACGATGAATTTTGCCTTGCCCTCATTGATGATGGTGCGGTACTTCTCCTTGCCGAGAAGGACGCGCTCTATCTCTGGTAACCCTTCCTTCCTGCGCGACCTACCGGTGTTTTTCTCGAAGACGGTCTCTATCTCTGGCTCTGCCTCCATTATGACCTCCGCAACGTCGAGCTTGAACCTCTCCATCCCAACGCTCGAAATCTGGAGGGAGGCAATCTCGTTGAAGCGATCAACTATCAGGCCGGGGAGGTAATCCGCCTCGCCGTAGACCATTCGATAAGCCTTGTTGTAGCCCAGAACCTTCTTTCTGTACTCGTTGGCCTTCCTTATTCTCTCGCGGAAGAGCTCCCTGTTTATCTCCGTTTCTCTGTCCTTGGTCACGATCCTGACCATTATGTTCGAGTTCGGGTTGACGAAGCCCCTTCCAAGGAACTTGCCCCCGCGAGTGTAAACCTCAACGATGTCCCCAGGTTCAAACTCACCTTCGGTTCTCACAACACCTTTCTTGAAGACTATCATAGCGCCCTTTCCTATTGCCCTCGCCGCCTGGGCGTCAACGATTACCCTCGCCATTCTCACCACCGGCGTTGTTTCGGCGATAGGTATTTAACCCTTCGCTCCCTATTAAAAACGGTGGTTTCTATGCACTTCGAGGTGATAAAGGAGTTCTTGGAAGAGATGGGTGCAGACTGGATAGAGCTTGAGGATGAGGTTCACATCGAGCCCAAGGTCTTCTATGAGGTCTGGAAATACGTCGGCCAGCCGGAGCTCGGAACCTACGTGATAGAGGACGAAGTCGTTGAGCCCGGCTCATACGACCCCCCTGAAATGAAATACACGGACGTTAAGAAGGTTAAGATCAAGAAAGTTTACTTCGAGACGCTCGATGGGAAGAAGGTCGTCACGGACTACTCCGAGTTCCAGAAGATCCTCAAGGAGAAGTCGGCCTGATTTTTCTTCTTCTACCTTAGAATTACGGGGAGCATTAAGGCCCCCATGCAGTTCGTTCTTCTCACGCCGAGCTCAAGGGCCAGGTGGCCTACGATAGAGGATGCCGTAAGTGCCAGAAGGCCCGGCAGGCCATCAAATGCAATGGAGAGGGTGATGAGGAAGAGAACAACCGCCCCGTTTACGAGCCTGTACGGAACCTTTGAGAGAGCTTCTGCGAGAGCCTTGGAGAGGGGTTCGCCGTAGAGGAGAACGGTCAGTGTTGTTAGCAGAGCGGTGAGCAGGAAAGCCGGGAGGTGGGAAAGGCCCAGCGGCGGCATCATCGCCACCACGCCGTTCCTTGCCCTTCCGGTCTGCAGGTAGTTGACGGTCGAAAAGAGGAAGTTCGCCGTATTCACGGAGTAGACGACAGTCAAAAAGGAGCGCTCGTCCTTGGAAAGAAAGCTGCCTATAAGCGCCGCCTGGGAGGCCGTGAATGCAGGAACCAGGGAAGCCACCATGCCAAGGGTGGTTCCGATGAGAGAAAATAGAATCAGCCTAGCCCGGGTTATGAGGGGTTCCGCCCTGCCCGGTGTTACCTTCTCGCTTGAGAGACCCTCCAGAAGAACTGGAACCCCGAAGAGCCCTGTGAAGAGGTGGTAGAGGGGTTCTCTTAATGGTCTGGACAGGACTAGAATCCCAAGGAAGCCGGAGAGGAGGTAGATGAGAAACGCCGAACCCCTATTCCTCTCATTAACTATGAGGAGTGCCGAGAGGAGCAGAACAACGGCCTTTCCCGTTCCGGGAGTGTAGAGCGGGGCAATCAGAGTGTAGAGTGGAAGCAGAAGGATTGACAGAATTACTGCTAGGGCACTCGAAAGGATGGCGATTCTGACTACTTCCATTCCCCTGCCCCTGAGAACGAGCCTGTGCGCCGGGAGAATCGATAGGGCGCTCCCCTCGTCAGGGACTCCGAGAAAAGTCGAGGGGAAGACGTCGAGGAAAGTATGCGTCAGCCCCATGGCAAACAGCGTCACTGCCGATGGAAGGGAGCCCCTCATAATAAGGGCGAGGGTATTAACGTGAATTCCCGGGGTTACACCGCTGAGGGTCCCGGTGATTATCCCTAACAGTGCCTCCCGTAGCATACCTCCTCCCTCGAAGGAACCTGAAAGGCCGGCATGCCCCTGTATGTGGTGAACTCCCCGTAAGCTGTTATGGACTCGTTCTCCTCAATGGAAACACCCAGTCTTGAGGACAATTTCAGTAGAATCCAGCAGGTTCCGTTGGTCACGTTTGCTATCCCGAAACCGTTCCTGTAAACCTTTACCCAGGCTACCCTCCCCTCAACCTTTCCAAAGCGGCCCTCCGCCGGAGAGCATATCGAGTTGGGAAGGGCTTCGCGGGGCTTGGCAACATTACAGGAGAGGCACAGGAGGCTCGACCTCCTTCTGAGGGCATTGAAGTGAACGGTGTCCCCGACCCTTGCGCTGAAGTTGTAGAGCCTCAGCCTTGTGCAGTTGAGGCCCAGAGAACGGCCGGCCCTGACGACAAGGCATTCGCCCTCGGCTATCTGACCGTAGCGGGCCCTTGAAATCGGAACTGTCTCGGCCATCCCGAGAACCCTCACATCATTGGAATCCTCAACATAGAGCGTGATTTTAGAATAAAGCTTGGCTATGCCGAGGATCTCGACCCTTCTCCCGGGGTTGAGGGAGACACCATGGGGCAGGTAAACCCTGAAGGACTCGCTCCCGTTCCACACCTCAGCCGGGTTTCCCGGGCGCGTGACGACTCCATGGAGAAGGTAGGGCATTCCGTCAGCGGGCTTCTCCAGGTACTGGAACTCTTCAACCTCCAGAGGATAGAATCTGTTGCCGTAGAATATGCCCTTAGCGGAGATCAGATGGCCTCTGGTAACGTTTAGGGGCACCGCTAGGCGAATCCTTGTCGGGGTTAAAATTAGTGGATATGCCGAGTCCCAGTAAGCCCCCCTCAGGGTTTCGAGGGGAAAAGCTAACCCACTTTCTTGTATGCTGGCAACGTCCATCCAGAGCCCGCTTGATGCCCTTCTCAGCCTGCCGTGAACTGTATAGACCTTCCCAACATGGAGCTCCTCACCAATCCCGAGGGTTGCCGTTCCGTTGTATAGCAACGAGAATCCTGGCTTGGAAAGGACGCAAAGGCCTGTAAAGGAGTCCTGCTCGGGAGAGTAGTGACTAAGGGCAAGGCTGACGACTATGAGAGATGATATCAAAACAACTATTTTAATGTTAGTCTTAACCATCAAAGTTGGTAAAAGTAAAAGGGCTTAAAAAATTTACGGGAATCAGTAAATTTCACCGCTGGGATAGACTACTATGCCCTCGCTGGTTATCTCGAAGGGGTACTTCTTCATCGAGTGCTTGGTTTCACGCATCTTTCTTATCAGAAGGTAGCGCTTCAGTTCGACCTCCTTCTCTATGAAGTCAAGTAAAACTACTCCCCTTGAGATGTACTCCTCTACCCCGTACCTGCTTATCCTGCCGTGGGCTGGATCGGGTGCCTCGGTTGTCAGGATTGATGTTATGCCCATCTCCAAGAGGATGGTGTTCAGCTGGAGCAGGACTTCCCTTATCTCGTCCTCTTTTCTGAGTCTGAACGCGATAGACGGTATCGAGTCAACGAGGAGCCTCTCTGCGTTTATTGCCTTAACGACTCGATAGATATAACGGAGGAAATCTTCGGCGTTGATATTCCCTTCAAGGACGTACTGTTCCTCTGACGGGAGGCCAACGACTGCACTGACACCATCAACTATCGCTATCAGACCCTCCTTCTCGTACTTCTCGATGTCCCATCCGAACGACTTCATCTCACGCCTGAGATCTTGGGCGCGCTCTTCCATCGTCACTATGACACCCGGCTCATTGTAGAGCTCTGCACCCTTGTAAACGAACTGGACGCCGAAGGTCGTCTTTCCACTCCCGGTAGGGCCAGTGACCAAAACAGTTGTCCCTTTAGGAAATCCACCCTCAATGAGTCCATCAAAGCCAGGGATTCCACTGCGGATCCTTTCAACAAAATGTCTCTTCGTGAGCATACCTATCACCCAAAGGAATGGGGTTTATCTATCCGATAAGGTTTAGGTCACTATAGATATAAAACTTTTGGGAGGGAAAGTGTTTTTAGGCTTTTTCCCTAGCTTCACCGGGTGCTGGAATGAAAGATCCCTTTGGGAAGGATGCTGAAAGGCTTATCAGGGAGGAGTTCGGTGACCTGCTCACACTGCTTCAGCGGATACCGTTGAGCGTGAGCGTTGATGACGTGCTCACCCTCGTCGCTTGGGTGCTTGCCTCGGAAGAACCTCCCGAGAAACTCCTCAGGAGGAGCCCCTTGGAGGAGACCAAGGATGTCTTCAGGTTCTACGCCTTACTCGGGGCCCTGGCACTTTCTCCCTATGGAATAGAGCTTGAGCTCGTTGAGAAAGCCCTCGTGAAGCTATACGGGAAGAGGCTTAAGGGGAGCGACCTTTCGGGAACCATGTTAATGGTCGAGGAAATCCAGACCGGTGAGGTGCCGGAGAGGGACAGGAAGATACTCGAAAAACCGATGGATAAGAACGTTGACCCATCCGAGAGGGAAAGGAGAAAGCTCAGGTACAGGATGAGGCTCGCTGAGTTCCTAACGCTTTGGGACGGCTCTCTCAAGGAGGTTTACATAAGGGGGGGCTACGCATACCTTACACAGGAGACCGCCCTCCAGCTCTGGGAGAGAGCCTTCACGAGGAGGATTGAAAGGGCCTCTAGGCTGCTCTCCAAGATGAGCGACGAACTGCCTGAGTTCTATGGGGAGCTAAGGGAGAGGCTGAGGAATATTGCTGAGGAGCACTTCAAGGAGAGGCTTGAGAAACTCGGGAAGGTCGGCGCACAGCCACTCCGCTTCGACCTGTTCCCACCCTGCATCAAGGAAGCCCTGAAGGGAGTTCCAGCCGGCATGAGGAACTATGCAATAACGGTTCTCCTTACGAGCTTCCTGAGCTACGCGAGGATATGCCCCAATCCGCCTAGGAAGGACGTCCGGGTTAGGGACTGTGTTGAGAGTCTCGACATCATAGAGAAGGAGATACTCCCGGTTATAATCGAGGCCGGAAACAGGTGCACGCCACCGCTCTTCGAGGACCAGCCTCACGAGATAAAGAACGTCTGGTACCACCTCGGCTTTGGCTTAACTGACAGGCCTACCCTTGAGGACAGCGGGAACTCTACCTGGTACTTTCCGCCAAACTGTGACAAGATAAGGGCCAATGCCCCCGGGCTCTGCAAGCCGGACAAGTACTGCAGGGGGGTAAAGAACCCCCTGACCTACTACCTTAGAAGACTGGCTAGGGAGGGCAGGAAAGATGCTGCTGAGGGAAGTGAGTAAGGAGGAGAGGAAGCTCTACTACAGGGACGAGTGGGACGCGGATAAGATACCCGACTTCATACTCAACACGCTTGAGCTGAGGGAGTTCGGCTTCGACCACACCGGGGAGGGTCCGAGCGACAGGAAGAACGTCTATTCCGATTCAAGGGATCTGGAAGACTACGTTAAAGCAACTGCACCCTATGCTGTATACTCCTCCGTTGCCCTCTACGAGAACCCGGAGAGGATGGAGGGCTGGAAGGGAGCAGAACTCGTCTTCGACATAGACGCCAAAGACCTTCCCCTAAGGCGCTGTCAAAACGAACATCCGAGCGGTCAGGTGTGTCCCATCTGTCTGGAAGACGCCAAAGAGCTCGCGAGGGATACGGTGGTCATTCTGAGAGAAGACTTCGGGTTTGAAAACGTACATATAATTTACTCCGGGAGGGGCTACCACATCAGGGTTCTCGACGACTGGGCTTTAAGGCTAGACACGAAGGCAAGGGAGAAAATTTTGGCCTACGTAAGCGCCTCCGAGGAGATCGCCTTCGATGACGTTCAGAGCAGGAGGATAATGCTCTCCTCGGGCTATTTCAGGGCCTTCCGTCTGCGCTTCGGCTACTTCATAGAGAGGGCCAACTTAAACCACCTACTGGGCATAGGTCTGAGGAAAAATCTCGCCGAAAAGCTCATTGAGGACGAGACGAGGAGGAGAATCGTCGAGAACTTTGTTAAGAAGGGCCTCTTAGCCTCTTTCCCAGAGGGCACAGGTTACAAGTCTCTTCTCAGGCTCTTTGGGCTTTCATCAACTTTCTCAAAGGCTTACTTCGACGGTCGTGTTACCGTCGACGTCAAGAGGATTCTGCGCCTCCCTTCAAGCCTTCACTCAAAGGTGGGTCTAATCACGACCTACATAGGCTCCAGCGAGAGAAAGCTTGAGAGGTTCAACCCCTTCAGGGATGCCGTTCCGAGGTTCCGGAGGGAGGAGGTCGAGGAGGCCTACAGGGAGTGGCTAGAGGAGCACAGTCAATGAGGGGGAAGGGCCGAGATAGTGGTCTCAATGCTCATCTGGGGGAGCGTTGGATATTCTCGCGCCTCTCCGGGTTAAGTGGGCTTGGAGTGGCTTTTGCCAGAGTTTCGCTCGGCGTGCTGGTTCTCTTCCAACTCCTGCCCCTCAGGGGAAAGCTCAAAAAAGCATTCGGGGCGTTTAGGGAGGGGAAACTGCTCGTTCTCTTCGGTCTCTCACTGGTCCTCAACTGGGTCTTTCTCTTCACAGCCTTCGACAGGACGACCATAGCAAACGCCGTCTTCGTCTACTACCTTGCACCGGTCATGGCGACGCTGATTTCCTGGCGCTTTCTCGGGGAGAGGGTTTCTGGGAGGAGAGGAATGCTCATCGGGATGGCCTTTGGTGGTTTTCTGGTCATAGCCCTCGGGAATGGATTTGAGGTTGGCAGTGAGACTTTCAGGGAATAACCCTCGCCCTGATAGCCAACCTTGGGCGGCCTTAAGGGACGTTGACGGTGAAATCCTGACTTTCCTCCAGCTATCCCTGGCGTCCCTCTCCATCATGACATTCCTCCCGTTTCTCCTCCTCGGCAGGTCCATCCCTTGGGCTATTACTATGCTGGTTCTCGTTCACACAGTTCTGGCACTCTACATCTACATGGACGGCCTTAAGAAAGTTGAAGTAAACGAGTTGCACCCCTCAGCTACCTAGACCCCCTAAGTGCGGTGATCTATGCCTTTCTAATCTTCGGTGAGGTTCCAACCTTAGAAACAGCTATGGGTGGGGCGTTGATTCTGCTGGCATCTGTCCTGGATGTAGTTTTGGCGAGGGGGTTGTAGCCCGCCTTCTGTATCAAGGGGCATTCGACTGAGCGGCCTACCACGGGGCTCGCACCGGGAACTCATCACCCCTCTCTCGGCCTTGCACCCCGCGGGACGGCCGTTTCACCGCATCCCCCGGGATAGTCTGCGGGTTAGCTCGGGGCCCTCGCGAGCCCCTTCGCGCGCTTCATTCACATCCCCCGGAGGCCGTGTCGTTTCTGCGCCGTTGCCCGGCCTCTCGGCCGGTGCCTTGCGGCACCGCGGCCCCGGTGCGGTGGGCGGAACTTCCTCGGGAGCACCCCGGGAGCCCCCTACCCCCTCGCCAAAATGGGGTTAGGAGGGGATAATAAAAAGGTTTGGTCACTTCTTAGGCAGGGAGTCCCTCTCGCGGAACTTCGGAACTTTGGGCCTCCTGAACCTTCCGAGCGGGGAGCGACGCTTCGGCTTTGATCTTTTGTGCCTCGGCTGTTCCCTCTTGTAGTACCATCCTCCCACCACGAAGACAACGAGGAGTATCAGGGCAACTGCAACCCACGCTAAGTTTCTTCCCTCGCTGGTCATTGTCCCAGTGCTTGAAGAAGTAGGGGTAGAAGAAGTCGTTTTTGAGGTGGTGGTCGAAGATGTTGACGGTGGAACTGTTGCGAGGGCACTCCCGTTTATGGAGCTCACATGACCGTCGGCCTTCAGGGCGAAGGAGTAGGAGATGTTGCCCGGGGGAACCCGAAAGACCATTTTCAACGTGCTGTTGCCTGAGGGGATCCTATGGGCTATTGAGTCCTCATAGAGGGTCTTCCTGCCCTCCGAGATGAGATAGGACAGTACGGCATCAACCGCATCACCGGGATTGGAGATTGAGAGCACAAAGGAAAGCCTGCCGTCGGAGTAGTCTGCCCTTAGGTTGACTATCTTTGGAGGGGCTATTACCTGGTACTTAACCTCACTTGTGCCGACGAGTCTGTCTCCAAGGTAGAGCCTGACCTGAGCCGTTAGGTTGCCACCGACGTTGGTGGGAAGGGTAAGTTCGTAGACCCCGGTTCCAGGTGAGAGGTTTAGCTCCTTTGAGGTTTTCCCCACGCTCTCGTTCCCCCGGAAAACCTCGACCTCAAGCCTGACTTTGGCCTTTCTTTCAGACAGAACCGTTATGTAGACCCCGTCCTTCCCGTTGAGCTTTACCCTGTTTTTCTGGAGCGAGACCCCTGCGAGTTTAACTCCAACAAGGACGGTGAAGTTCTTTGTGAAGGTGTAGCTCCCACCCCCCCCAGAGAGCGAATACCTGAGAGTGTAGCTGCCCTCTGGATAGTGGAGTCCTATCGGAACCGTGAACTTGACCACTGAGTCCCCTGGGACAGCGGTGATGCGCTCTTTTTTGGAGTAGTACTCCCTCCCTTCCCTCTCCAAGGAAACGCTCGCGGTGACGGTAACGTTTTTGTGGCCTATGTTGATGACGTGGGAGTAAACCACCACACTCTCTCCAATGAAAGCGTATGAGAATGTGCCTTTCCCGGAAATGTATGTCTCCGCATCCTTGAAGATGAGGGGTGAGGCCAGAACCTGGAGTGGCACTTCGGCGCGGACTACTACCACCTGTCCTCCGCTCTTCCCGATAAACCTCAGGTGGAGAGTGTAGTTGCCGGGGGTGACGTTCTCAGAGCAGCTCAGGCGGTAGTTTATGGTCTTTTCCTCCCCGCTCTTCCAGCTTGAGAATACCTGGGGGGATATCGTCAGGTTGAAGCCACCCACTCCCTCTCCCCTCTTATCCTCGACCCAGAAGCGCTGGTAGCTGATGAGCGAATACGCTAGGGGTGCCTCGTTCTTGAGGACAAGCTTACCCTGCGTGTAGTCGCCCCTGACAACAGTAATCGTTGCGCCCGTCGTGAGCCTTCCGAACTGGGCCGAAACATTGGGCAGGAATGAGACAAGGAGCATCAGTGCTATCAATAAAGGTAAATACTTTCGCATGTTCTTCACCGCTCAAAATAGGGTGTTCAGGATTTAAAGGCTACCCCTGAGTGCCGGGAGCAGGAGTGCGATTCCCAGGATTCCCATAAGGATTGAGAAGAGCATGTAGATCCTGTAAACTGACAGGCGGGAGAAGTGCGGCCTGACGATAACTCCAATTATTGTGAGCATGACTCCATAGAGGGTCGCAAAAATGCCGAGCGACAGCCTGACGTCGATCCTTACAAGGAGGAGGATTCCAAACACTGCACCGGCGAAGACGGTAACGTGGGGTACGGTGAAGGCCAGGTAGTTGAGGAAAGTCCTTTCCTCTTTCATTCCCATCACTCCGATATGAAGGCGTAGGTTGTTGTAGTTGGGAGTTCGCGTCTGACCCTTGGGAGGAGGTATCTCGGGTATAACCTCTCCTCCGGCTCATCGAGGGGGTCATAGGTCCCCAAAATCCTGTCTATCAGCTTTACCGCAGTCCTGCCCCTGACCCTGAAGTAGCCCCTGAAATCCGTGACTATCTCAAGGACAACGGGCAGGAGGAGCTTTTCATCGTCACCCGGGTCGAGGAGCAGGGCAATCTTTTCAAGCTCGCTCCTTCTGAAGCCGTGCCAGCTCCCGTCTCGGAGCCTCACACCCGGTCGTTCTTCGCTTAGGAGGGACTTCAGTGTCGTCCTCCGCGCCGGCAGGTGGGCGTTTATCCTGTATATCTCCCTGATGAGGGCGTCTTCAACATTTCCCATGGTTGAGGAGAAGGCTCTCAAAAGATAAAATTTGCTTGACATTTGAGTGTTAAACTCTTAGACCTGAAACCCTAAAATCCCACTTTTGATGTCAAAGGATCTAGCGAATCTCTTCCTCCTCGACACCCCTTGAGTGGACTAGTATAGATGCCCCAACTATGAGGATCGCCCCCACGATCTGGGGCAAGCTCAGCTTCTCTCCGAAGAGAATGTAGGCCAGGGCTATTGCAACGACCGGTTCGACCGTTGCCACTATGCTGGCCCTGCTCACCTCGACCTCTTTTAGGGCATGGTTGTAGAGGACGTAGCCGAGGAACGTCGGGAAAAAGGCCAGTCCGAGGAGATATGGAATCGCTCCGGAGGGTACTGAGAACTTTGCGAAGGGGGCAAGGTAAAGCAACCCGAAGAAGAGTGTCATGAAGAGAACCCGCTCGGGTCTCTCGTCCCTGACGCCAAACTTCGCCATGATTCCATAAATGGAGTAGACGAAGCCCGTACTTATCCCCGTGAGGAGGGGCAGAAAACCCACGTTGAAGTCCACGTTGCCCGCAACTAGGATGACGCCGAGCATAACCATGAGGAGGGAAATTGCCTTCTCGGTAGTTATTGGCTCCCCGAAGATTAAACGGCCCAGAACTACAGAAAAGGCCGGGGCAGTGTAGACAAGAAGGACTGCAAACCCGACCGAGGAAATCTTAACAGTGTAGAAGTAGAGCGTGTAGAAGGCAAAAACACCCACGAGACCATAGATGGCGTAGAAAGAGAGCCTTTTCCTTGTGAAGGGGTTCTCACGCAGGAACAGGGTAATGTAGGAGCCGAGGATGAGAAGTGCAAAGAGGACTCTCCAGAAGACCATCGTGAAGGAGTCAACACCGTAGCGGTAGATGTAGGTGGCGAATATCCCTAAGGTTCCCCACATGCTTGCAGCGAGAAAAACCAAAAGGTAGCCGCGTCTCATGGGGTCACCTCAGAAGGAGGGGCCGGTAGGAAGCCTTCTTTTGTGCTCGCTTGACGTTACGAGCATCTCTACGTGTTCAATGGTCTCAACGCTTACCCCAAGCTCACTGGCGATTTCCCCATGGGGCATCTTAAGGTCGACCAGACGCCAGAGGATTTCATCCAGCAGGTGGTAGCTTATTCCAAGCTCATCCTCGTCGGTCTGGCCCTCCCAGAGGCCGGCCGTTGGTTTCTTCTCAATTATTCTCTCTGGAACTCCGAGGAGCTTCGCTATCTCCCAGACTTCTGTCTTGTAGAGGTTTATCAGCGGTGCGTAATCGCTGGCCCCGTCACCCCATTTGGTGAAATAACCCGTCAGAAACTCGCTCCTGTTGCTCGTCCCGAGGACGAGACGGTTTAGAGCGTTCGCGTGGGCATAGAGGAGAGCCATTCTGGTCCTGGCCATTATGTTGCCGAGGCTCTTCTTGTCGGGCCCAAAGCCAAGGGACTGAACGAAGGCATCCACTATTGGCCTTATGTTTACAACTTTATACCGTATGCCGAGGCTCTCGCAGACGAGCTTTGCATCCTCAACTTCCCGGTTCTCGTAGTAGGGCATTATAAGGCCGAGAACCTTCTTCCTTCCCAGGGCCCTAACGGCGAGATAAGCTGTTGTGGCACTGTCTATCCCACCGCTCACGCCAACGACAACTCCGTCGGCCTTTGCTTCTTTGACCCTCTCTGATATAAAGTCCACTATCCTTTCGATGGCCTTTTCGTAGTCAAGGAGCCTCACGAGCTCACCCCCTGAGGGTTCTCTCAAGGCCGATCCACGCCAGTATCGTACCCACTATCGCGAAAACAAACGCCGGAATCGCTAGGTCAGAGTATGGGTACTCGACGCCCTTGACCTCATAGCTGTAGTTCACTTCTCCCTTAAAAACGTTTACAGTCGGTCTTTCCCCCGGATGGAGTGTGAGGTTTCCCGTTAGGTTGTAAAGGGTGTAGTTTGGCCCCCAGGAGACCATTATGCTGGCGTTTTTGGAGCTGAGTCTCAGGCTTCTGTTTGTGATCACGTGCTCCTCGAAACTTGAGTTGCCCAGAAGATGGTCTCCAACTCCAAAAGTGCCCGATTGTGAATACGAGATCGGGTTGAAGCAGAAAACGGAAACCGCGGAGAGAATGAGGGCGAGTATCAAAAAGGAAAGCCCCACGAGAAATAGCTTGGAGCGGAAAATAATTGAAAGGGAAGGCATTGAGACCACCGGTCAGAATTTGCCAACGAGGTGGCATTCGGCCCAATGGTTGTGCTCGTACTCGATGAGCTTTGGTTGCTGGACGTCGCAGAGGCCCTTCTGGAAGTAGATGCACCTTGGATGGAAGCGGCAGCCTGGTGGGATCTCGACGGCACTTGGGACCTCACCCTTGATCGGTAACTCTTTGATAACGTTTCTTCTCTCTGGTTTGGGTTCTGGAACCGCCGCGAGGAGGGCTCTAGTGTATGGATGGAGGGGGTTGTCTATGACCCTCGTGGCAGGTCCTATCTCAACTATTCTTCCGAGGTACATCACAGCTATCCAGTCTGCGAAGTACCTGGCCGTTGAGAGGTCGTGGGTGATGTAGAGGTAGGTAACGCCTATCTTGTCCTTGAGGTCTTTCATCAGCTCAAGGATTTCAGCACGGATTGAGACGTCGAGCATCGAAACCGGCTCGTCCGCTACGATAAACGTCGGGTTAAGGATGAGAGCCCTTGCTATTGCCACACGCTGTCTCTGACCGCCGGAAAGCATATGGGGGAACCTGCTGACGTAGTCCTCTGGAGGTGTGACCTTGACCATTTCGAGGGCCTTATAGATGAGCTCCTCGCGCTCCGCCCTGGTCTCACCGATGCCGTGTATGAGGAGTGGCTCCTCAAGGACATCGAATATCCTGAAGCGCGGATTGAGGGACGCAAAGGGGTCTTGGAATATCATCTGCACCTTTCTCCTGTAGGCTAGGATTTCCTCCTTGGTAGTTATCTCCGTGACGTCCTGTCCCTCAAGGTAGATTTTACCATCGGTGGGCTCGAGGAGCTTGACAATGAGCCTACCTGTTGTTGACTTTCCACAGCCACTCTCACCAACAAGGGCGAAGACCTGCTGCTTGTGTATCTCGAAGCTGACCCCGTCAACGGCGTGGACAAAGCGCTGTGGTTCACCGCGGAGGCTCGCTAGGAGGCCCCTCTTGAGGGGAAAGTACTTCTTGAGGTTTTCAACCTTGAGTATTGGCTCCGCCATCGTTCACACCTCACAGCAGCCAGCATGCGGCGTAGTGGTCTTTATCAATCTCCTTCAGCTCGGGCACCTGTTCCCTGCAGATGTCCATAGCGTAGGGGCACCTTGGATGGAAGCGGCATCCCTTCGGAGGGTTGATAAGATTGGGCGGCTGACCTGGGATGAATTCGAGCTTCTCAACGTCTTCGTGAAGCCTAGGTATTGCCGCGAGGAGCTTCTGGGTGTAGGGGTGGGCTGGCTCGTAGTAGATCTTCTCGCTGTCGCCTATTTCAACAAGCTTTCCGGCGTACATTATGGCAACACGGTCGCTGATCTCGGCGAGTATGCTGAGGTCATGGGTGATGAATATCATCGAGAGTCCGAGCTCCTTCTTGAGGCGCTTCATGAGGTTTATGATCTGTGCTTGGACGACGACATCCAAAGCCGTTGTGGGCTCGTCCGCTATAACGACGCTGGGTTCCATAAGCAGGGCCATGGCTATGATGACACGCTGCTTCATACCACCGCTCAGCTCGTGGGGGTAGCGGTAGACGATCTCGGGGTCAAGACCAACCAGCTCAAGGTACTTCTGGGCCCTGTCAAGTGCCTCCTCCTGTGACATACCTTTGTGGTAGAGGAGCGGTTCAGTCATCTGATAGCCAACGGTGTAGACTGGGTTCAGGGCGTTCATTGCTCCTTGGAATATCATTGAGATCTTTTCCCACCTGATTTCCTTCCTGAGGACGTCCTCGGGGAGGCCAACTATCTCCCTGCCGTCTATCTTGATGCTGCCGTCAACTATCTTGCCGGGGGGAGTTGGCATGCCCAAAAGGGTGAAGCCGAGGGAGGACTTGCCACACCCGCTCTCACCGGCAAGTCCCATCACTTCACCCTTCTTGAGCTCGAATGAAATATCATCCACTGCCTTGACGACGCCCTTGTTGGTGAAGTAGTACATCTTGAGGTTCTTAACTTCGAGGACTGCCTTGGCCATTCAAATCACCTCACGCGCGCTTGAGCCTCGGGTTGAGGACAGTGTCGAGCGAGACACCAATCAGGACGAATATGAGTCCGACTGTGGCTATTGCGAGTCCCGGCGGAATGACCTGCCACCAGTAGCCGTTTATTGTTGCACCGTTCATATGGGCGTCGTTCAGCATCCTGCCCCAGCTTATCATGTTCGGGTTGGTCAGACCGAGGAAGCTAAGTCCGGCCTCGCTGAGTATTGCTCCGGGAACGCTGAGGGCTATGTTGGCGAAGGCGTACGGGAGGAGCTGCGGGACGATGTGCTTGAAGACTATCCTGCCGGTTCCAGCGCCGAGGGCTCTTGCTGCCTCAATGTAGGTCTGCTCCTTTATCTGGAGGGCCATACTCCTTGCCACCTTGGCAGTTCCCATCCATCCGAAGATGACTAGGATTCCGACCAGCTGGCTTAGGGAGATTCTGCCTCCAAAGTACAGTGAGAGCAGGATTAGCATCGGGAGTACTGGCAGGGTCATCATGAACTCGTTGAACCTCTGAAGGAACTCGTCTATCCAACCTCCCACATAGGCGCTTGTGACCCCGTAGAGGACTCCGATGATGACGGTGCTTATCGCAACCGAGAGGCCTATTGCTATCGCTATCCTGATGCCCCATAGCAGACCGACTGCTATCGGCCTACCCATCTGGTCCGTCCCAAGCAATCCGAAGGTTCTTCCGACCATCGCGACCTCGAACTTGTCGAGGTTGACGTTGACGTATTTCGGAGCCTTTATGATGATCGTGAACTTGTAAGCTCC
>NZ_JALTCZ010000026.1 GCF_027008145.1 Thermococcus sp.
ATTACCGTCCTCCACCTGTTCTCCATGCGTCACCACCTCAGAGCTTTGAAAGGGCCTCCTTCATGCGCTCCATTGCCTCGATGAGCTTCTCCTTTTCCGTTGCATAGCTGATTCTCACCCAGCCCTCGCCCTGTTTTCCGAAGGCAGTTCCAGGGATGACGACAACCCCGGCGTTTTCGAGCAACCAGTCGGCGAAGTCCTCACTAGTCATGTCGAGTTCAGGATCTATTCTGGCCCAGACGTAAAAGGCTCCCTTCGGCTTGAAGGGCTCGATGTGAGGCATGTCGTTGAGATGTCTGAGGACTATCCTCCTCCTCTCGGAGTAAACTTCTCTCATGGCCTTCACCGTGTCCCAGCTGCGCTTGTCCCTGAGGGCCGTTATTCCAGCTATCTGAACGAAGGAGGTGACGTTTCCTATGACGTAGGCGTGGAGCTTTATCATGTCCTGGATGACCTGCTTTGGAGCTATGGCAAAGCCAAGGCGCCAGCCGGTCATGGCAAAGGTCTTGGAGAAGGAGTTCGCGAGGATCGTGTTGTCGGGGGCGTATTTTATCATCGGGTAGTGCTTGGCCCCTTCGTAGAGAAAGTGCTCGTAGGGCTCGTCGCTGAGGATGTAGACGTTGTAGTCCTTGGCTATATCCGCTATTGCCTTCGCGACATCCTTCTTGAGGACGGCACCGGTCGGATTGTTAGGGTAGTTAATGACCATCATCCTCGTCCTCTTGGTTATCGCCTCAAGGAGCTCATCTGGGTCGGGCCTGAATTTGTTCTCCTCCCTAAGGGGAATTCTGATTATTCCTGCCTCGGCTATCTTTGCATCCTCGACATAGCAGACGAAAGCGGGATCGGGTATTATGACGTCGTCGCCCTGCTCCAGTATGCTCTGGAACGCTAAATAGGTGGCCTCGTAGGCGCCGGCGGTGACTATGATGTTGTCAACCTCAACGTCAACCTTGTAGAAATCGCGGTAGTATTCGGCTATGGCTTCGCGGAACTCGGGGATCCCGGCGTTTGGGGTGTAGTGGGTGTAGCCCTCATCAAGGGCCCTCTTGGCAGACTCCTTAATGACCTCAGGAGTGTCGAAGTCGGGCTCACCAATTCCGAGTGAGATGACATCCTCCATTTTGGAGGCCTTCTCAAAAAGCTCCCTTATCTTGGAGCGCTGGATTATATTTATCCTCCCCGCGAGGAAGTATTTCCTTTTCCGGTAGCGCATTTATATCCCTCCGAACAATCAGGCCTCCAACGGTTCCTATTTAAACCTATCCACCGGAAGGCTTTGGGACGGTTTCTTTTCCCCTACAAAACTTCGACCAGAGCAGCTTTTTCAAAAAATCTTTTCGCGGTATCATCGTCGCAGTCGATTGGCTCCAGCTCCTTTAGTCCCAACCTGTTCAGCTTCTCAAGTCCCTTCTCACCGAAGGCAACGGCGTAGTTTGGGCCGGGTTTTACTCCAACGTTCTCAATTGCCTCTTTTATCTGGAGTGTTCCGGCGAGCCTGAGGAGGAACTCCCCGCTTAGGGTTCTTGCGTGGTTCGTTCCCCTCTTAAAGGCTCTCCTGGCGAGCACTGCCGAGAAGGCAACGGGCCTCCAGCACTCGGCGGCAACTACCTGGAGATCCTCCCCGAGGTGGCCTATAATCCCTTCCGGGTCATCAACCTGAACTCTTGTTACGTAAATATCATCAATCTCCAGCATTTTATCCCCTCGCTTTCATTTCGACCTCCATCTTAAAAGCATTTTTCAAAAAATTTTTGAAAAAGATATTATTATAATATTAAAATTGAGGCACAAAGTATTTAACTGAGTAAAACACTAACTACATTAGCGACTTGATGAACTGGGTGGTGCAGGGATGAGCAGGATGCGCATCGTCAGTGTCCAACTCCCTCAGGGGCTCATAAACGCTATGGATCAGCTCGTTAAAATGGGGGTCTATCCCAACAGGAGTGAGATAATAAGGGAGGCGATCCGCGAGCTCCTGAAGAAGGAGCTCTACCGCCTTGAAGCGAAGGAGCGTTCCGCTCCTGACTACGTGATAAAATAACCGGGTTTAATAAGCCGTATCTTTGCCAGGGGGTATGGATAATGGTGTTTAAGCTGCTTGAACAGGCCGGTATCAACCTCGACCTCGACGAGCCGAGGGAAGGACTCAAGAAGGGCTTTGACGAAGAGGAGGACCTGATACATATCGTTATAGTTGGAGTTGGTGGCTCCGGCAACAACACCATAACGAGGCTCTACGAGCTCGGCGTCCAGGGGGCGGAACTCATAGCCATGAACACCGACGCCCAGGCGCTCAAGTATGCCAAGGCACATAAGAAGCTCCTTCTCGGAAAGGAAATAACACAGGGAAAGGGTTCTGGCGGTGACCCGGAGATAGGCTACAAAGCTGCAGAGGCGAGTGCCCACGAGATAGCCGAGACCATAGGGGACGCTGACCTAGTCTTCATAACGGCTGGTATGGGCAATGGAACCGGCACCGGGGCCGCACCGGTCGTTGCTAGGGTCGTTAAGGAGAAGGCCCGGCACAACGGTCGCTTTAGGGAGCCCCTCGTGGTCAGTGTCGTTACTTTCCCCTTCAAGAACGAGGGCAAGCTCAGGGAGGAGAAGGCCAGGGCAGGCATAAAGGCCCTGATGTACTACTCGGACACAGTCATAATAATCGAGAACGACAAGCTCCTCCAGCTCGTTCCAAAGCTTCCGATAAACGCGGCCTTCCGCTTTGCCGATGAGATCATCGCGAGGATGGTCAAGGGGATAACCGAGACCATAAAGCTCCCCTCGATGGTTAACATAGACTTCGCCGATGTTTACAGCGTCATGCACAACGGTGGAGCCGCTTTGATAGGAATCGGTGAGAGCGACTCCAGCAACAGGGCCGTCGATGCGATCAGGAACGCCCTTGAAAACAAGATGCTCGAGGTAGAGTACGGCAGCGGTGACAAGGCCCTCGTCCACTTCACAGTAGGGCCAGACATCAGCCTGAAGGAGATAAACGATGCTATGAACCTTGTTTACGAGAAGCTGGGTGAAAAAAGCGAGATAAAGTGGGGTGCAAGGGTCGATGATGACATGGGCAAAGTCGTCCGCGCTATGGTGATAATGACCGGCGTCAACAGTCCGCACATCCTCGGGGGAGAAACGGCACTCCAGCTGAGTCCCAAGAAGGCTTTTCTACCGCCCGAACCCAAAAGATCCTTCGGCAACTTCGACGACCCAGTATACAAAACCATCTCCAGAAAGTTCAACGGGAGATCAGAGAACGGCTATCTAAACCACATCTTTGACGACTTCATAGACCTTTCCTGACCTTAAATTTTTG
>NZ_JALTCZ010000027.1 GCF_027008145.1 Thermococcus sp.
CAATAAGATGGGAGCCCATGGCTATGTATGTGCCGGCTGAGGCAGCTATAGCACCCCTAGGATAGACATATATGATGACCGGGACGCTTGAGTTCTGGATTTCAGAGACTATGCGCATCATAGCATCCCCCAGTCCGCCCGGGGTGTTGAGCTCGATTATTAGGGCCTCGGCATTGCCCCTCTCGGCTATGTCTATGTACCTCTGGAACTGATCGGCGGTGTATTCGGTTATCGTGCCCTCCACCTTGGCTACGTAGACGACTTTTTTTGCACCATACACAGCTGGCGCTGAGATGAGGAGTAGCAGGAGGAGGAGCAGGAGGGGCTCTTTTCTCATGGACATCCCATTGTCTAATACTACCAGGGGGTTTAAACCTTTTGCCCACAAAAGGGATATATACAGGGAGTGACAAAAGCCCCAATATGGAGTCCTTGGAACTCGTAAAGAGGCTTAAGGTCTCAAGGGATGAGAAGGAAAAGATAAAGCTCTCCTGGAAGCTGGTTAAACTGGTCGCACGCCACGCAAGGGAAGAGCCCTTTTGGAACTTCGTAAGGGAAAACCTCAAGGTTAAGCCGGAGGCCGTCAAGGAGTCCATGCTCTTCCTTGAGGAGAAGGGGGAGCTGAGGATAAAGCGCTCCGTTGACGGAAGACATCTCTACGTCTCGACCCTAAAGAATATAAGGGATAAACCCGTCAGGCTCGACCGATGGCTGGGGTTGACGTCTGGAAGACGACCCACGAGATGATACGCAACGGCACCTGGAAGTTCGAGGATGGAGTATTCATCCAGGCCCTCCGCCTCCCGGATGGGAGGGTTGTTCAGGCGGGCTATGACGGTGAAAACTTCATAGTCCCCGATGGCCTAGGGAAGGGCGATAAAAAGCTTGTTGAGGAGAAGCTCTCATTCGTCCTCGGCCTCGACACCGACCTGAACTCCTTCTACGGGGAGATAAGTGACTCCCCCTTCGCGTTTCTGGTGGAGGAGTTTGAGGGACTGGCGATGCCGGCCTCGCCGAGCCCTTACCAAGCCCTGATAGAGGTCATAACACAGCAGCAGGTCAGCTTTGACTTCGCCCAGAAAACCATCGCGAACCTCGTAAAGCTTGCAGGGGAGAGAGTTGATGACCTCCACGCATTTCCAACACCCGAGAGGATGGCCTCCCTAAGTCTGGAGGAGCTGAAGACGGCCAAGCTCGGCTACCGTGCCGGCTACATAGAGTCCATTACCCGGCTTTACCTCGAGGGGAAGCTCAATCTCAACCTTTGGGACTGGAAAGCTGAAGAGGCCATAGAGTACCTAACGAAGTTCAGAGGAATAGGGAAGTGGAGTGCCGAGCTGTTCTTGGCCTACGGCCTGAGGAAGAACGTCTATCCCGCTGGAGATTTGGGACTGAGGCGCGGGATAGCAAAGATTTTTGGGAAGAGCGTTAAAGAGGTTAAGGAGAAGGACGTGAGGGAACTCATAGAGCCGTACGGCAGGTGGAAGGGACTTTTGGCTTTTTACGTCCTCTGCTACGACAGGAAGACCGAGGCGGAGAGGAAAGTTAAAATACAAAATCTGCGAAAATAGGATGGGTGATGGAATGCCCATTGACATGAAAACACCCTCCGCGCTGATGGAAATCAGATCCAAAAGGGGTAAAGAGATCCGCCGAGGGATGCTCACCATACTGGAAAGAAGGCTCCCCAAGAGAATGACCAGTGCAGAACTGCTTAGAAGGGAGGGGACATGATTAGAGCATTCACAGACGTTTCTCCATAAACTTGATCACTCTGGAGGGGGTTCCGGTGATAAAAACGAAGCCAGAAGTGGTTCTCTCCCGGGAGAAGTTCAATGCACTCAAGGGTAGAGATATAAACGCCCTCCTCAGAGAAAACCTGCCGAAGGTCGAGGAGACTCTCATGGCCGAAAGGGAGGAGTTCCTCCGGGAGAAGATCGCCAAGTTAGAGGAAAAGCTCCACAAGATGGAGGGGGAAATCGAGGAGCTTAGGGAGTTCTACGAGAAGGCCACAAAGGACAGAAAGTTTATGATGACGGAACGGGAGCGACTTAAGCAGGAGAACGCCGAGCTCAGGGTGGAAGTTGAGAAAAATAAAGTTCACAAATCGTGAACAAACCGTTCATGGAGCGTGAACGAAATGAAGCTCATCATCAAACCCGAGAAGGGTTTTGGAAAGATTAAGGTCGAGCTGGATGGGGAGTTGGTAGGGGAAATCGAGAGGCTGAGCGAGAGATACGGCGTTCCAGCAGAGAAGATAATCGAAATGGCCCTCAAGGGGGAGTTCAGGGAGTCCCACGGGGAGCTTGAAGAGCTGGAGGAAAAGACAGAGAATCTTGAGAAACGGGTCTGGAAGCTTGAGAGGGAGTACTCACCGCTCCGCTTCAAGGCCTACGGACTGAGCGAGGACAATAAGGTTCTTGCAGGGGAACTCACCAGCCTCATCGCCGAGAACAACCAGCTCAGGCGCTTTCTAGGTCTTAAACCTGAGAAAAACCTCGAGCTGAGAAGGCTTATATCCTATTACAGGAAATGAAAGGCAGCGGATGATGAGAGCGAATTGCGCGGATTTGTGAAGAGCAACGCTATCTGACGCCGTCCTGGGCGGGCCGTGACGACTCCAAGACGGGCTGAGCAGGGGCGATGACGTACCCTATGAGCGCCGAGCCCGCCCGGGATGTGAGAAACAAGTTGAAAGGGCGTGATGGACATGATCATAGCCGTAACCGGAACTCCCGGAGTTGGCAAGACGACCGTTTCAAAGCTCCTCGCCGAGAGGTTAAACTATGACTATGTGAACCTCAGGGACTACGCCCTTAAGAATGGTCTCGGGGAAATGAAGGGGGACGAACTGGAGCTGGACGTTGATGAATTAACCGAGACCTTCGCCAGGGAATTTAGGGACAGGAACGTCGTCGCTGACAGCCACCTGGCCCACCACATGCCCGCCGATATCGTGGTCGTCCTGAGGGCCCACCCCAGGCTTATAGGGGAGAGACTGAAAGCGAGGGGCTATTCGAAGGAGAAAGTGGGCGAGAACGTCGAGGCCGAGCTGGTCGACGTCATCCTTGTTGAGGCTATAGATAAGAACGAGAACGTCATCGAGGTTGACACAACTGGAAAAACTCCAGAGGAAGTGGTTGAGGAGATACTAGGCCTCCTCGGGAGAGGAGTTAAGAGAAGGGTCGGAATCGTTGACTGGAGCGGGACCTACGACGAGATAATCCCCTACCTGCGCCTCTGACGCTTCCTCCTCGGGATAAGCCTTACGGGGCTTCCACA
>NZ_JALTCZ010000028.1 GCF_027008145.1 Thermococcus sp.
CATTCGGTTTTCACAGGTTTTTTCGAACTTTTTTCACACCAACCTCGATGTAGTTGTGGCAAGGCTTATAATCCACTGAGACGTTCATCTAACTGAAGGGAGGTGGTGTGAATGAACAAGCTCGCCATTATCGAGGCCAAGGGAACCGAGAGGCTAAAGCGTGGTTTCGCCAAGATGGTTAAGGGTGGCGTTATAATGGACGTCACCAACGCCGAGCAGGCCAGAGTTGCCGAGGAGGCAGGAGCGGTCTCGGTCATGGCCCTCCACAGGGTTCCGGCTGACATCAGGAAGGCCGGTGGGGTCGCGAGGATGGCCCCTATAGAGAAGATACAGGAGATAATGGATGCGGTGACGATCCCGGTCATGGCAAAGGTCAGGATAGGTCACGTCGCCGAGGCGAGGATCCTCGAAGCTCTCGGCGTTGACATGATAGACGAGAGTGAGGTTCTAACGCCCTCTGACCCCTACTTCCACATAGACAAGAGAGAATTCACCGTTCCGTTCGTCTGCGGTGCGAGGAACCTTGGCGAGGCCGTGAGAAGGATATGGGAAGGCGCCGCTATGATAAGGACGAAGGGCGAGGCAGGGACTGGCAACATAGTTGAGGCGGTAAGACATGTTCGCCTCGTCGCCGAGGGCATAAAGCAGATACAGGCCATGACCGATGAGCAGGTCTACGGTGTTGCCGAGAAGTTTGCCGAACCCTACCTCAGGCTGTCCCTCGATGTTAAGGAAATCGCCGGCCTTCCTAGGAACGTCCTTGAAAACGAGCCCGTTTACGGCCACTATACCTACCACGAAATAGTCGAGGGGCTCTACAAGGTTCTCCTTGAGATAAAGAAGCTTGGAAGGCTTCCCGTTGTTAACTTCGCAGCTGGTGGGGTTGCCACACCGGCCGATGCAGCTTTAATGATGCAGATGGGCATGGACGGCGTCTTCGTCGGCTCCGGAATATTCAAGAGCTCCAACCCACCGAAGATGGCTAGGGCGATAGTTGAAGCTGTAAACCACTGGGACGAACCGGACGTTTTAGCGGAGATAAGCAGGGACATCGGCGAGCCCATGCACGGGCAAGAGATAGAGCAGCTTGAAGTCCGCCTTGAGGAGAGGGGCGTCTGACCCTCCTTTTTTGTTTAACCTGAGGTGGTCAAGGTGGTCAAGGTAGGCGTCATTGGCCTCCAAGGAGATGTAAGCGAGCACATCGAAGCTTCAAAAAAAGCCCTCGAAAACCTCGGCGTTTCCGGGGAAGTTATCTGGCTCAGAAAGAGGGAACAGCTTGAGGGAATTTCGGCGATAATAATCCCCGGCGGCGAAAGCACGACCATCTCAAGACTGATGCTTGAGAACAGTCTTCTTGAACCGGTCAGGAAGCTCGGCGAAGAAGGACTGCCGATAATGGGCACCTGTGCCGGCCTGATAATGCTCTCGAAGGAAGTGATAGGGGCCACCCCTGAGCAGAAGTTTTTAGGTCTCCTCGACGTTAAGGTGAACAGAAACGCCTACGGCAGACAGGTTGACAGTTTTGAGGCACCGGTAAAGCTTGCCTTCAGCGACAAGCCCTTTACCGGGGTCTTCATCCGCGCCCCGAGGATACTTGAGCTCCTGAGCGATAAGGTAAAGCCGATAGCATGGCTCGGCGACAGGGTTGTCGGTGTCGAGCAGAACAACCTGATAGGCCTTGAATTCCATCCTGAGCTGACCGATGACACGAGAGTCCACGAGTACTTTTTGAGAAAAGTCCTTTGATTAGCATTTCTATGTTAAGCTTTTTCCCGAAAGACTTTTATTTTTGTCCTCTTTATGTTGACAAGGGAATAGGATGAGCAAGCTCAGGAAGGTCGTCTGCCCCTACTGCGGCTTCGGATGCAACCTCCTCATAGACCCGGAAACGCTAAGGATAAGGCCTTACCATGGAGAACCAAACAGGGGAAAGCTCTGTCCCAAGGGCCTCCGCGCTACCGAGGTCGTGACTTCTAGAGACCGGCTCAAGAGGCCACTTAAGAGGGTCGGCTCAGCGATGGTTCCGGTGAGCTGGGGGGTAGCTATAGGGGAGATAGCGAATAAACTTCTTGAGATTAGAGAACTCTACGGGGCTGACGCAGTCGCTTTTTTAGCATCTTCAAAGGTCAGCAACGAAGAAAACTACCTCCTCCAGAAGATGGCAAGGCTTTTCGGCACCAACAACATTGACAACTGTGCAAGGCTCTGTCACGAGGCCTCGGTTCACGCCCTAAAGCTCACCGTCGGAACCGGCGCTCAAACGAACCCCTACGAAGACCTTGAGAACTTTGGGGCGATACTGATCTGGGGTTACAACCCGGCCGAGACTCATCCGGTGGTTATGGACTACATCCTGAGGGCGAAGAGAAAGGGGGCTAAGATAACCGTTGTTGACGTGAGGGAGACGAGGAGCATGGCATTCGCTGACTATAAGCTTGTGATAAGGCCCAAGACGGACGTAACCCTGGCAAACTCGATGATGCACGTGATAATCAGGGAGGAACTCTACAACGAGGACTTCGTCCGTTCAAGGACGAGGGGCTTTTCAGAGGTCAAGATGGCGGTGAGAAAGTACACGCCCGAGTACGCGGAGAGAATGACGGGAATTCCGGCGGAGACCATAAGGGAAGTTGCGAGAGCCTTCGCCTTAGCCGGGAGCGGCGCAATAATGTGGGGCATGGGGCTTACACAGCACGTCTCAGGGGTTGAGAACGTGTTGGCTGTGATAGACATCGCTCTGCTCTTAGGCTACATAGGTGAGCGCGGTGGTCTCTACCCGATGCGCGGGCAGAACAACGTGCAGGGCGCTGCATACATGGGCGCGCTGAGCGAATTCCTTCCAGGCTACGTCCCCCTGAGTGATGAGCGCTTTAGAAAGCGCGTTGCTTCCCTCTGGGGCGTAGATGACCTCCCAACGGAGAGGGGGCTCTACCTGACTGAGCTCTGGGATGAGATAGAGGAGGGCAACCTTAAGGCGCTCTACATCGTCGGTGAGAATCCAGCTGTCAGCGAGGCTGACTTTACCAGGGTGAGGGAAGCCCTAAGGAAGCTCGACCTCCTCGTCGTCCAGGAGGTCTTCCCAACGAAGACGGCTCGCTACGCTCACTATTTGCTTCCAGCTTCAGCTTTCTGCGAGAAGAGCGGGAGCTACATGAACAGCGAGAGGAGGATCCAGTGGAGCGAGAGGGCCTGCGAGCCCTACGTCGACTCAAAG
>NZ_JALTCZ010000029.1 GCF_027008145.1 Thermococcus sp.
TGATGTACCGCCTAATCGACAGGAAAAGCGTGGATAGGATAAAGGTTCTGTTGGAGAGGGGCTACCGTGAGGCTGAGGAGAGGCTGACTGAGATAGAGTGGCGCCCCCTACCCCGGGAGAGGAGAAAAACCCGGGTTTACGCTGTGGACGGCAGTCAGGGAAAGCAGAGGCTGAGCGGGACGATATTCTATGCCGTCTCAAGCTATGCCTTCGGCAACGGGCCGGCTTACAGGCTTGTCTATACCAACGCCATGCTCTACAACCAGGGCATCTCCGACCAGATCATAAGGCTCCAGATGGAGACCCTTGAAAACAAGCTCGGCTACCTAGTGGGCAAGCTCGGTGGCGTCGACTACGTGATGATGGACGGGACTCTAACGGGCTCCCTCACAAGGCCACCCGTTTATCCGGAGAGTGTGAGGGGGCTAACAACAATTGAAAACGCCCTGGGAAAGGAAAAGCTTAGGGAGCTTATAAAAACGTTCGTTGGCTTCTTGGATGAGCATTACGAGGAGCTTGAGAACGGGCTGAGGGAGAGGGGAAAGGTTCATGGTGGTGTGATCCTCGCCGATGAGAGACTGGCTGATTTCGAGGAGTTCTACTCCGCCATGGAGGGCTACAAGGTTCGGGACTTCGCGGGAACGACACCTAGAGGTGCTAGGCTGCCCGGAAAGGCACTGGATCAATACCTGAAGGGTGAAAAGACAGCTGAGGAGATCCTCCAGGAGCTCCTGAATGAGTACGGTGAGGAGAGGGAGTTATCTTTGGATGATGCACGCAATGCCGTCCACGTGGTCTTGAGCTACCTTGAATACTTGTACTCCCTTGAAAGGCTCCTGAGGCTGAACCTCGTTTACGTTGCCAAGAGCTTCTACAACCGGAAGCTGACTGGAAAACTAGGAATTGACATCGTTGATGTCCCCTATCTTGATGCCTACCTGAGAAAGCGCTTTGGTGAGGAGATTGTGGGTTACTACCTCATAACTCAGGGTGGGAAGGCAATAAGCCACAGGATGCCGAGGTTTTTGAGGGAGACCTTCCCTCTGGTCGAACATTACATCGAGAACGGTGTCCCGATGGCTTACATCCGCACGATGAAGGGAGGTGTTATCTACCTCCTCCAGAGCAACAGGGAAATAAACGACGAGCTCTTGAGTGAAATTCTATGGCATGAGAGCAACGGCTACTTCAGGCCACTCCAGAGGGCTCACGAGGGGGTTAAGATAGAGAAGAAGGCCTTTGAGGCCGAACTCTCGGCGCTGCTCAACATAATCAAGAGGGAGGCACCTCACCTTAGGGTCTTTCTCAAGTACGGTCGCTCACCGCTCGAGTAGGCTAAAGCATTTAAAGGGTGGACAAAAACTCCAGCACATGAGGAAGTGGCTCCCCCCACTGGCACTGCTATCCCTGCTTTCCATACTCCTCGGTGTTTACATCGGGCCAGTAAAGGTGGGTTTTTCCGACGTCACTGCGGGAATAGCTTACGGTGTTAAGCTCACCCTGGCGCGCTTCACTGGCTGGAAGGTTGGGGGAGAGCCACGCTACTTCATAATAGTCTGGGAACTCCGCCTTCCGGAGGTTCTTCTGGCTTATCTCGTTGGAGTCTCCCTTGCCTCAGCCGGAACGGCTTCCCAGGCTCTCTTCAGGAACCCCCTGGCTGATCCCTACATAATCGGCATAAGCTCCGGCGCCGCCCTTGGAGCGGCCCTGGCGACCCTCATAAGTCCAATCTACATGGGGCCCTTCGCGCTTGTTTTCTCCCTCCTTTCGGTTCTGATAGTCTACACGGTCTCGAAAGTCGACGAGGGAATCCCGGTAGATACGCTCCTCTTGGCGGGTATAGCCTACGGCTTCCTCGCCAACGCGGGCACTTGGTACGTCTACGCAACGCACCCTGAGAGCACTCAGATAACGATGATGTGGCTCCTCGGGAGCTTCGGTGGGGCGACCTGGGGGGAGGTGCTCCTAATGCTCGCCGTCTCGGCCCTGGGAGCGGGCTTTCTCTCTATGAAGTGGCGTGAGCTCAACCTTATCCTCTTCGGTGAGGAGAGCATAGCCCTCGGCCTCGATGTCCACCTCTACCGCAAGGTCTTCCTCTTCACGGTTGCAGTCCTGACGGCCTTTGCGGTTTACACATCCGGGATAATAGGCTTTGTCGGTCTGATGAGCCCCCATATAGTCCGCCTTCTCCTCGGTCCCAACCACCGCGATCTGACCCCGGCGAGTGCCCTCTTCGGCGGGACTCTCCTCGTCTTCGCTGACCTGCTCTCCAGAACTGTGGCCAGGCCGACCGTCCTCCCTGTGGGAATAATCACCGCCCTTATGGGTGCTCCATTCTTTCTCTACCTTCTGATGAAGCACAAGAGGGGTGAGCTCGTGGCATGATGCTCAAAGCGAGAATAAGCCTCTCCTACGGGCGGAGGGAAGTTCTGAAGGACGTTGAACTGAGGGCCCAGGAGGGAGAGCTCTTGGCCATAATCGGACCGAACGGGGCAGGGAAGACGAGCCTGCTGAAGTGCCTCGCGGGCATACTCAAAGCCAAGGGAGAGGCGAGGGTGAACGGGGTTGACCTCCTCTTGCTGAAGCCATCAGAGCGGGCCAAATACATTACCTACGTCCCCCAGAGCTCATTTCCACAGTTCGCCTTCACCCTGGAGGAGTTCGTCGAGATGGGAGCTTACATAACGAGGGGGAGTGTTGAAGAGGCCTTGAAAAGGGTCGGCCTCTGGGAGAGGAGAAAGGACAGGATAACCGACCTCTCCGGTGGTGAGTTTCAGCTTGTCCTTATAGCGAGGGCTTTAGCCCAGGGAAGCAGGGCTGTGCTCCTTGACGAGCCGACGAGCCATTTGGACGTCAACCACTCGGTCATGATAATGGAGCTCCTCCGCGAACTCAAGTGGGAGAAGGTTGTTATAGCGGTTCTCCATGACCTCAACTTGGCCATCAACTACGCCGATAGAATAGTTATCCTGAAGGACGGAACCAAGTTCTGGGAGGGAAAGAGCACCGAGCTTACGGGAGAGGTTCTCAGCGAGGCCTACGGCGTGGAGGTTCTCATCAGGGAAGTTGAAGGGCAGAGGGTCGTTCTCCCAGGGTCAGCAAAGGTTTAAAACCCTTTGACCGTTTCTATCAGGGGTGAGAAGAATGGAGAAGAAGACCGGGACAACGACTGTTGGAGTGAAGGCAAAGGACGGTGTTGTCCTTGTAGCAGATACACAGGCTTCACTTGACCACATGGTGGAGACCCTCAACATAAGAAAGATCCTCCCGATAACCGACAGGATAGCGATAACGACCGCGGGAAGCGTTGGCGATATCCAGGCCCTTGCGAGAACGCTTGAGGCCGAGGCCAGGTACTACCAGTTCACGTGGAGCAGGCCAATGACTGCCAAGGCCATGGCTCATCTCCTCAGCAACATACTCAACGAGAACAAGTGGTTCCCATATCTCGTGCAGATAATTATAGGTGGCTACGTGGAGGAGCCAACCTTGGCAAATCTAGATCCGCTCGGCGGCCTTATCTTTGACGACTATACAGCGACGGGCTCCGGCAGTCCCTTCGCGATAGCCGTTCTTGAGGAGGGCTTTAAAAAGAACATGAGCGTAGAGGATGCAAAGGAGCTCGCTGTGAAGGCAGTCAGAACCGCCGGAAAGCGCGATGTCTACACCGGGAGCAAGAAGGTTCAGGTTGTCGTCATAACCAGGGAAGGTATGAAGGAGGAGTTCGTCGAGTTCAACGATTGAACCAGTTCCTTTTTAACGTCCTTTTCCTATCTCATACCATGAGGGAAAGTGCTACGGCGCTCGTGCTGGTGGGCATTCTGCTGGCCTCGCTCTACTCGGCCGTTGCGATTGCATACCCGAGGGCATGGGTTCTTGAGCAGGTCAAGGAGATAATCAAGGCCGACGAGGAGATACGGGGTCTCTACTTTAAGGAGATGCCAAAAATAGTTATCATAACCCGTGCCGAGGCCATTAGGATGTTCTCAAGTCCGCCGACGGAAGACAGGATTGATGAGCTGACCTACAAGATGACCCTCCTGATACCCGGTAACTACTCCTTTGCCAGAGCCAAAAGGCAGGAAGAAGCGGGGTGGATAGCGATGACGGTTGGAGACACCGTCTACATCATAGGGGAGAACTTTGAGGCGAATCCGGATGTCGCGAGGAGGGCTTTAGCACACGAGCTCGTCCACGTCCTTCAGAAGCAGTGGTTTAACGCCAAGTACGGTGCCAACACCTTTGATGGAACGCTCGCGGTTAGGGCGCTCGTTGAAGGGGATGCCGACCTTGTGGCGGATATCTACTGCAAGATTAACGGAATACCAATATACAAGATACGGTCGCTCAGCGGTGACCCTCTGGACGACCTCGGGAGGTTTCCCTACGTCTATGGAGACCGCTTTGTGAGGTATCTCTACGAGAAGGGTGGCTGGAAGCTCGTGAACAGTGCCTACAAGCGGTACCCTGTCTCGACGGCTCAGATAATGCACCCCGAACTTTACCTTGAAAACGTAACTCCCGTAAACGTTTCTCTGAGCGTCCCGGCCAACTGGACTGTCATGAGAAAAGACAGGATGGGGGCTTTCTACGTCTACGTCCTCCTGCGCGACAGTGCAAAGCTGAACAACGAAACTGCTTGGAAGGTCTCAAGCGGGTGGCTCGGCGACAGGCTGATTTTATCAATTAACGGAACAGATTACGTCCTCCTCTGGAAGGTCAAGTTCTCAAGCGAGGATTCGGCTAAGACTTTCGCCGAAGTCTTAAAGAAGCTCGCCGGTAAGGATGACTACGCGAGGTTTACGATAACTCGCGAGGGAAACGTTGTTTTGCTCAAAGCCGTGAGGAGGGTCAGGATTGAGGCTTAGATGCCCCCTCTGCGGAAGGGAGTATGATAAACCAGTTCAGCGTTGCTCCTGCGGTGAGCCGGTTGAGTTCGAGTCCTTTAAGGGTGAACCATACATAGGAAAGACCGTCTGGGAGCGCTTTTGGGACTTCTGGCCTGTTGAACCTTCCCTCGAATTCTCGCTCGGGGAGGGGGATACACCGCTCATCAAATCCAAAATCGGAGAGGAACTCGGGGTTAAGCTCTACCTCAAGAACGAGACGGTGAACCCAACGTGGAGCTTCAAGGATAGGGGCACATTCTTGGCGATGAGCTATGCCGTTAAGGCCGGTTATAAAGCCGTTGGAACCGTCTCGACAGGGAATATGGCGGCGAGTGTTTCAGCATACGCCTCCCGCTTCGGCTTAAATGCAAAAATCCTCGTCTCTGAGAGCGCGAACGACGAGAAGGTTAGGGCTGTCTCGGTTTACGGAGGGGACGTGATAAGGGTCAGGGGAGATTATGGAAAGCTTTACTTCGAGAGCTTGAGACTTGGAGAAGAGCTTGGGGTCTACTTCATCAACTCAGACAACCCCTTCCGCGTCGATGGCTACAAGGGAATAGCCTTCGAGATAGCGGAGGAGATTAGCCCGGACTACGTTCTGATCCCGACCAGCTCGGGTGGTCTCTTCAGGGGAATAGCGAAGGGCTTCACCGAGCTGATGAGGAGTGGGCTGATTGAAGAACTGCCAACTCTCGTGGCTGTGCAGGCTGAAGGTTGCTCGCCGATATGCAGAGCATTCCATGATGGAAAAGAGAGGATAGAGCACTTTGAAAGGCCGGATACGATAGCAAAGGCCATAGCCAACCCCTACCCGCCGAGCGGGAATGCAGTCCTAAAACTTCTCCGCGACTTCGGCTGGGAGTGTGTCACCGTTTCGGACTCTGAGATAATCGAAGCCCAGAGGGAGCTCGCCGGGGAGGGGCTCTTCGTCCAGCCCGCGAGTGCCACCGGGATAAGTGCCCTTAAGAGGCTCGCCGAGAGCGGCGTTGTTCCTGAAGGTTCGAAGGTCGTTTCAATCCTAACCGGCTCCGGGCTGAAGACCCTCTCCCATATGGAAGGCAGAGAAATAAAGGAATGCCCCCTTGAAGGGCTTGAAAACTGTATGTCATTTTAGCAGGTTATTTAACAAAAAATGTAACGATGAATTACTGAGTACACCTGATCTCGGAATACTTATATAGAACGAAAAACAATGACTTACTTGAGCCACTCGATGGCTCCCCTGAGAAGGAGTGGAGGTGGCTCCATTGAGAAGTAAAAAGAAGCTTGCGGTGATGGCAGTAATTACAGTAATTGTTCTACTGGTCGCAGTTCCAGCAGTTTATGGGGTTCAGCCCGACAACGCTGGAGTCCTTTACTCCACGTACCTTGACTGGCTCCAGGGAAAGCCCGTGGGGCTGGCACAGGTGAACTCAATCCTCCCACATAACGTCGAAAAGGCAATGCTCGTGGTGGTTGACTATACTTCGGGCGATCCAGAGGTTCTCTATAAGGGACCGTTCATGAGTCCGATGGTAAAGATAGAGAGGATACCAGTAGGAACGAAACTCAAAGCGGTCATCAGGGACGGAAGGGTAAGCCAGATTACGGTTACAAAGTACAAACCTGTTCAGCTGCTGGTGATAGTATCGGCAAGGGAGTATTGGGGGGCAAAGTTCATAGAGTTCACCCCGGATAAGCCGCTAACCCGCGTAAACGTTAGGATGCCTCTCTACCGGGACGGTGTGGGAGAGTCCATCAAAAACCTCGGGAAGGGGTTCCAAGTTACCATCAATTCCATCGGCACGATGTACATGGATGTGAAAATCCTCAGACTTCACAGTGTTCTGGGGGCTACGGAGGAGATAGATATAGATCACGAGGCCTCGCTGGCACTCGATTCCTTCTCCCAGTCAGTATCTCAGTTCGGGGGAGAGCCATCGCCAACGGGATGGGAGTGTACAGGCGCCGTGACAACGCCCTTTGAGTATCTGGCACCGGTTCCCACTTCAAACGGTGAGATGAAAACAGTCTACGGACACGTCAGATACAACGTTGAGCTGACAACGGTTTGCGGGTATTTGATATGCAGAAACATCTACATCCTGCATCCGGAGGGTATAGAGTACTTCTCAAAAATCCAGACTGGCAGGGACCCCGGCACAATTCCCTGGAACCTAGATAAGAGAATCCACTGGAGAAGTGCCGGCAATGAATTCAAGGTTTATTTTGACAGAAGTTCAAACGATGGTGGTGTATATTTGTCGACTTCAGTCTCAGTCTGCTTTGGAGAGGTAGCTACAGTTTGCTTCAGTGGCACAGTCGATTCATACAGAAAAACCAGCGGGAGTAAACCAGTGATAAAAGTTCTGATCAACAGCTGGCACGGAGGCAGACTTTACTTCGCCCCCTACTCATCTAGGGGCAACTACTACGAGGTCTACCTTCAGTGGGGCTGAGGTTAGCTTTTTAGTACCTTTCTTTTATTCATAACTTGGGGATCAAAAATGCTCGTTGGAATCGGTTTGATGCCCCATGGAAACCCGGTTTTGGAACCGGAAGATGGGGAAACGAAAAAGTTAGCTGATGTCCTAAGAGATATTGGGAAGGCCTTCGCCGATGTCGATTCCTACGTCCTGATAAGCCCGCACAACGTAAGGATGAGCGACCACCTCGGCGTTGTTCTCGCTGAAAACCTCGTTTCGTGGCTCGGCTTTGAGGGGAAAGAACTTCCGGGAGAGTGGAAAACCGAGGGGGAGCTTGCTGAGAAAATTTACAGGGGTGAGAAGGGGGCAGGGATTCCTGTCGTTGACCTGAACTTCGCCTCGCTCCGCGGTCAGTACTCGCGCTGGCCCCTTAGCTGGGGGGAGCTGATACCACTCCAGTTCCTTGAGAAGAAGCGCCTCGTCCTTATGACGCCGTCGAGGGGACTTGATAGGAAAACCCTTGTGAGGGCTGGTGAAATCCTTGGGAAAATTCTTGAGGAGAGCGGGAAGAGGGTTGCCCTGATAATCAGCGCGGACCACGGGCACGGGCATAGCGAAAACGGCCCCTACGGCAAGGTGAAAGAGAGCGAGGAGTATGACCGCTTGATTATGAAGCTTATCAACGAGAACCGCCTTGAGGAGCTCCCGAAAATTCCGGAGGAGCTCGTGAGCAAAGCCTTAGTTGACAGCTACTGGCAGATGCTGATGATGCTTGGGGCTATGGGGGTTGCCCAATTCGAGTTAAAGGCCTCTGCATACGCCTGTCCGACCTACTTCGGCATGGCCGGAGCCTTGTGGGTAAGGAAGGGCTAATGGAGGCTCGGCATCATGGAAGAGACCAAGCCAAAGGGCATAGAAAACAACCCGAATGGAGAGCCTTCGGCGTTGTGGAGCTAAAGGGTAGAAAAACCAGCCCCGATGGCGACAACTTTGAGCTTTAAACTTTGATCGGAACGTTTTCTCTGATTTTCTCGTTGGCGAGGTACTCTGTCTCTGCTATCCTCTCAGAGGTGGGCTCCTGGTCGAACTTGACGGTTAAAATGCCTCTGTTGCCTGTAACATAAGTTGAGGCTGTCCACTTGGTATTTTCTCCGAGAACCTCAATGACGACCCCTTTGGCCACATGGAGAGCGGTAGGGGTTCTGGCCTCCTCCATGCTGGTAGATTGTGGTGGGAGATTTAGGGGTTTCGGCATAACAAATAATGGGGTTTTGAAAGTCCTTCAGGAGGGCTCTCCTTTAATCGAATGAATTGCACCGGGCCCTTTCACCGCTCAACGAAAACCGTTATAAAAGCCAAAGGGGATACATCAGTGCCGAATCAAATGCCTTTGAGGTGAGGAATATGCCGGAAAAGAGGAGGAAGAGGGTTCTGATTCTCGGGGCCGCTGGCAGGGACTTCCACAACTTCAACGTCTTCTTCAGGGACAACCCCGAATACGAGGTGGTAGCTTTCACCGCGACCCAGATCCCGGACATAGAGGGAAGAATCTATCCACCCGAGCTGGCCGGCGAGCTCTACCCGAACGGAATCCCCATATGGAGCGAGGACGACATGGAAAAAATCATCAAGGAGCACGATATAGATATCGTCGTTTTTGCATACTCGGACGTCTCCCACGAACACGTCATGCACCTTGCGAGCAGAGCCCACTCCGCTGGAGCTGACTTCTGGCTCCTCGGTCCGAAGAGCACGATGCTCAAGTCCAGCAAGCCGGTCGTGGCAGTTACCGCCGTCAGAACCGGCTGTGGGAAGAGTCAGACATCAAGAAAGGTCGCCAAACTGCTCCAGGAGATGGGCTACAAGGTAGTCGCGATAAGACACCCGATGCCCTACGGTGACCTGAAGAAGCAGATCCTTCAGCGCTTCGCCACCTACGAGGATCTCGACAGATACGAGTGCACCATTGAGGAGAGGGAGGAGTATGAGCCCTACATCGAGAGGGGCATGGTTGTCTACGCGGGCGTTGACTACGAGAAGATTCTCCGCGAGGCTGAGAAGGAGGCTGACATCATCCTCTGGGACGGCGGGAACAACGACTTCCCGTTCTACGTGCCAGACCTCTGGATAGTGGTTACCGACCCGCACAGGCCTGGCCACGAGGTCAAGTACCACCCAGGTGAGACCAACTTCAGGAGCGCTGACATCATAATCATCAACAAGATCGACACCGCCAACCGCGACGACATCCAGAAGGTTCGCGAAGACATTGAAAAGATCAACCCGAACGCCATCGTCATCGATGGTGCCTCACCACTCTACGTCGACAGGCCAGAACTTATCAAGGGCAAGCGCGTTCTCGTCGTTGAGGATGGGCCAACGCTTACCCACGGCGGTATGAAGTACGGTGCAGGCTACATCGCAGCCAAGAAGTACGGAGCCAAGGAAATCATTGATCCGAGGCCCTACGCGGTCGGCTCGATTGTAGACACATACAAGAAATACAGCCACCTCGACGTCATCCTTCCGGCGATGGGCTATGGTGAGAAGCAGATCAAGGAGCTTGAGGAGACAATCAACAACGCCGACGCCGATGTGGTTGTTATAGGCACTCCAGTTGACCTCCGCAGGTTCATGAACCTCAACAAGCCCGCTGTTCGCGTCAAGTATGAGCTTGAGGAGATCGGCCAGCCCAAGCTGAAGGAAGTCCTTGAGGAGTGGGTCAGGAACTGTGAGAAGCTCAAGAAGGAGTGAAGTTTTTAACATTCACTCCTATTTTTCGTATTAGATGTGAATGCTGGACTGCGATTCCGGCTCTTAGCACACCGGCTTCTGCGGGTTAGAGTCTGGTAGAAACCCTTTTATTGCCGAGCGTCAAACTTTCAATGCCCGGGGAGTGCCGCCGAAGGCGGGGCCGATGAACTTGGGCGGGTTATTACCCCCTATTTCTATTCAACGTCCTCGATTCCCCTCTCGGTTATTCTGAAGTAGGCCATAACACCCTCCGGTCTAAAGCGGTGTCTCTCAAGGAGGGCCAGCCTGAGGCCGGGCTTGGGGAGCTTGTCGAGCCTGAGTATGTCCTTGCACCGGTACCCAAGGGTGTGCTCGGCGACCGGCCTCGTCCTCTCAAGCCTGGTGTCGAAGTGCACTTGGTTTATAACTATAACAGGAATTGAGTTCTTTCTGGCCAGCCATAGGAGTATCTGGAGCTGTCTGCTCAAATCGGCTATCAACCCGCTCCTGTTCTCCTCCGCCCGGTAGTGGGCCGTTATCGAGTCCACCACGATGAGGGAGAAGGTCTCGTCCACGAGCTTCTTGAGGGAGCCTATAATCTTCCTCTGCTCCCTCCAGTCGGCAGGGGTAAAGAGGACGAACTTAGCTAGGGTCTCCTCGGGGTTCAGGCCCCTTGAGCTGGCCATCTGGCTGAGCCGCTCCGGTGAGAAGCCACCTTCGGTGTCCACGTAAGCTACCTTACCCCCGCTGAGGAGGCCCGTCTGAACTGCCAGCGTCGTTTTCCCTGTTGCATACGGTCCGTATACCTCTGTGAGAACCCCCTCT
>NZ_JALTCZ010000030.1 GCF_027008145.1 Thermococcus sp.
GCAGTTAGAGAGTACGCTCGGAAGGAGATAGGGGACTTCATCGAGGTCTACGTTTACGCTCCCCTCAAAGTCAGAATCCAGCGTGATCCCAAGGGGCTCTACGCGAAAGCGTTGAGGGGCGAGATAAAAGGTTTGACGGGCTATGACGGGGTTTATGAGGAGCCGGAGAACCCGGAAGTGAAGGTGGACAGTTCAAAGATGACCCCAGAGGAAGAGGTTGAGGTAGTCGTAACTAAAGCCCGCGAGATGGGCTACCTGCTCTGATCCTCAGGAGGGAGGGTGTTGAATCCAACTTTTATCGGGCTGGGTTTTTTAGTCGGCTTCCTCGTCGGCCTTACAGGGGTCGGCGGTGGGGCGCTGATGACGCCCTCCCTCATATTCCTCGGTGTTGAACCGCTGACGGCGGTCGGAACCGACCTCCTCTACGCAACGGTTACGAGGGTCTTCGGGGTTTTCTTCCACGGGAGGAGGGGAAAGATAAGGTACGACATAGCCCTGAGGCTCTTTGCTGGGAGCATTCCTGCGGTAATCCTTGGGGGACTGCTCCTCCGCTGGATCAACAGGGGGGTCCTCAACGAGTACCTCACGGTTCTCCTTGGGGTTATTCTTATAGCGAGCGCAGTTTTGAGCCTTCTCAAGGGGGAAATCCACATCCCGATAAGGCCGAGGTGGGCCTATGTTTATCTGCTCGGCTTCATTGTGGGTCTAACCGTCCAGTTCACCTCCGTTGGTGCTGGCGTAATAGTGAGCTTTACGCTGATGAATATTGCCAGGGTTAAACCAAGTGACGTCGTTGGTGTGACGATAACTTATGGTTTAGCGCTCTCGGGGCTGAGCTTCCTGAACTATGCCGGTGTTGGAAGCGTGAATTATGAAACAGCTCTCCTCCTTGTTTTGGGCACCGTACCCGGGGTTTACCTCGGAACCCACGTTAACAGGAGTTCAGAGGGAGAGAAGCTTAAACGAGTGATAAACGTCATAATCCTGTTGATCGGGCTCTTCACACTGCTTGGCGGATAAAACAGAATATTCAACTGGCCAAAATTCTTATATAACCATGTTCAATAGAACACCAGGGTGTTAACCATGAAAGCTCTTATACTCTCAGGGGGTCACGGTACCCGCTTGAGACCTTTGACTTATTCCCAGCAGAAGCAGCTCATCCCCGTGGCCAACAAGCCGGTTCTCTTTTACGCTATTGAGGACGTCATCGAAGCCGGCATTCATGATATCGGGATTATCGTTGGCCCGAATGCAGATCAAGTGAAGAAGACCGTACTGAGCCGGAACTGGGACGCCGATATAGAGTTCATTTACCAGGGCGAGCCGAGGGGGTTGGCACACGCCATCCTGGTTGCCCGCGATTATCTTGGTGATGATGACTTTGTGATGTATCTCGGCGACAACATCCTCAGGGAGGGCATAGTTAAACACAAGGAGCACTTTGAAAAGGGGAACTACGATTCTAGCATACTCCTCCAAGAGGTGCCGAATCCCCAGCAGTTCGGCGTTGCAGAGCTGAACGAGGATGGGAAGACCATAAAACGCCTCGTTGAGAAACCCAAAGTCCCGCCGAGCAACCTGGCACTGGTCGGTATCTATTTCTTCAAGCCGATCATCCACGAGGCAGTCAGAAATATAAAACCCTCATGGAGGAACGAGCTTGAGATTACCGATGCCATCCAGTGGTTGATTGACCACGGCTACCGGGTTGGCTGGACTAAGGTCACGGGCTGGTGGAAGGACACTGGAAAGCCTGAGGACTTACTGGATGCGAACAGGCTCATACTGGATGATATAAGGGCTGACATAAAGATCGGGACCAAGGCTAGAATTCACGGCAGAGTCGTCATTGGAGAGGGCACCGAGATAGACGAGAACACGGTGATAAAGGGCCCTGTGGTCATCGGAAAGAACGTTAGGATCATGAACTCCTACATCGGCCCCTACACGAGCATTGGCGACAACGTGGTTATAGAGAACACCGAAATAGAGGACTCGATAATCCTTGAGGGGAGCGAGATACGGAACGCTGGCAGGATAGTGGAGAGCCTTATTGGAAGGGGTGTGAAGATAATAAACGGAACCAGCCATCCCTTCGGCAGAAAGCTGGTCATCGGCGACAACTCAAGGCTGATACTGTGAGGTGGAATGATGAGGCTTTTGGTAACTGGTGGGATGGGGTTCATAGGGAGCAACTTCATCCATTACATTCTGGAAAAACACCCCGACTGGGAAGTGATAAACCTCGACAAGCTTGGCTATGGCTCGAATCCAGCCAACCTGAAAGACTTAGAGAACGACCTGCGTTACACCTTCGTCAGGGGGGATATTGCGGACTTTGAGCTCGTGAGTGAGCTGGTTAAGAAGGCGGACGCGGTTGTGAGCTTCGCAGCAGAGTCCCACGTGGATAGAAGCATTTCCAGCCCGGAGCACTTCCTGAGAAGCAACGTCATTGGCACTTACACTATTCTCGAAGCGATAAGGAAGGAAAACCCCGAAGTGAGGCTCGTCCACATAAGCACCGATGAGGTTTACGGCGACATTCTTGATGGCTCTTTCACCGAGAAGGACGCGCTGATGCCGTCATCACCGTACTCCGCCACCAAGGCGGCGAGCGACGTTCTCGTCCTCGGCTGGACGAGAACCTACAGCCTGAACGCCTCCATAACGCGCTGCACCAACAACTACGGCCCCTATCAGTTTCCGGAAAAGCTCATCCCCAAGACGATAATCCGGGCCAGCATGGGGTTAAAGGTTCCGATCTACGGTACCGGTCAGAACGTTAGGGACTGGCTCTACGTCGAAGACCACGTGAGGGCAATTGAGGCCGTTCTTCTCAATGGAGAACCAAGAGAAATCTACAACATCTCCGCCGGCGAGGAGAGGAACAACATTGAGGTCGTCAGGACAATTCTGCGGATAATGGACAAGGATGAGGACTTAATAGAGTTTGTCGAGGATAGGCCCGGCCATGACCTGCGTTACTCCCTCGACTCGTGGAAGATGATGAGAGACTTGAAGTGGAGGCCGAGGTACAGCTTCAAGGAGGGCATTGAGAAGACGGTTAAATGGTATTTAGAGAATGAATGGTGGTGGAAGCCGCTGGTGAACGAGAGAGTCCTCCACCCAACGCCCTGGAAGCTGGGGTAGTAAGGCAAAAGGTAATTAAGTTCCGCGAGAATG
>NZ_JALTCZ010000031.1 GCF_027008145.1 Thermococcus sp.
TGGACGAGGAGAATAAGATCATGGATAAGTGCGATCTCTGTGCCGACAGGAGGGCCGAGGGTCTTCTCCCAGCGTGCGTTTCAGCCTGCCCAACTGAGGCCCTGAAGTTCGGAGAGATAAACGAGGTGCTCTGGGACAGGGAGGGCAAGATAGTGGCGAACCTCAAGGGCTCTGCAGAGGAGGGCGAGGGCGAGAGGGCTCTCATCGTCCTTTGATTTATTTTTTTGAAGGGAAACCAAGGGTTAAAAACTAGGGGTGATGGACGTGATGGAACTGATCCTCGTCTCGATGCTACTGCCTTTCCTGCTGCTCATTGGCTGGAAACTTGAGGGCAGGGGTGCAGATGCCTTTGCAGTAGCGGTCACGGGAATTTCCCTCATTCTGAACGGTGTGGCAGCGTATGAGTATTTCGCCTTCCATATGGGAAAGAGCTATGTGGACAGCTATATCTCCGCCGGGACAACGGGTTCTCTTTTCGGGCTTGACGTTGACGTCGCTTCGGTTCTCATGGGCCTCACATCAATCCTCCTGGCCTTTCTCGTCGTCCTATACGCGGTGAACTACATGAGCCCGACCAACAGGAAGTTCCCTCTGGAGAAGGGTAAGGGCAGGTTCTACGCCCTCTTCGGCCTGCTGACCAGTGCCAGTATGGTCTTCATATACTCAACAAATCTGATACAGTTCGCCGTTGCACTTGAGCTCATGGCAATAGCCATGGCTGGGTTCGTTGACTTCTACGGCACAGCCAGGCTTGACGCAGCTAAAGCCTTTGCAGTGTTGAACGTTGGCGTTCTTCTAATCCTCTCAGCCGCAGCCCTTCTCGGAGGGGGACAGAGCTTAACGACCATGAAATCCAACAACACTGCCCTGTTACTGCTGATGTTTGCGGCCTTCATGATGAGCTCCCAGCTGCCTTTCTACTCCTGGCTCCCGGATTCAACGGCCGCGCCGATTCCGGCTTCAGCCTACATCCACGCTGCGTCAATACCACCTCTTGGTGCCTTCATGCTCTTCAGGGTCATACAATACATGAAGCCCAACTCAGCGACTTTCTGGATCTTGGGAAGCTTTGCAGTGGCCCTGATAGTCCTGATGATAATATACTACCCAATACAGAGGGAGGGAAAGCAGCTGATCTCGTATTCTACGATGGCACAGGCCGGCATCGCCTACCTGACCCTTACCTACGCCCTCCTCGGCCACCAGGCCGGTCTCCAGATAGCCATCTACCAGGTCATTAACCACGCCTTCGTCAAGGCCCTCGCCTTCATGAGCATCGGTGGCTTCGCGTACTCGCTTGGAACGACGAATTTCAACGAGATAAGGGGTATACGATACACCGTTCCATGGGCCAGTGTCGCGTGGTTCCTCAGCTTCTTCGGCCTCGCAGGGGTTCTTCCGCTTGGACTGTTCTTCAGCAAGATCTTTGTCGTCATGGTTACTCACCATGCAGTAGGCGTGGCCTCATGGCTCTTCCCGGCCATGGTGCTCCTCGATGGTGCGGTATTCCTCATAGTCACAATAGCCTGGTTCAGGGATATGTTCTTCGGGGAGCCTACTCCCGTCAGTGAGGTTCACTCACCGAAGCTAACGGCGGCGGTCATGGTAACGCTGATCCTCATAGGCATAGTTGTGCCCTGGGTTACCATCAACGTTGTCACGAATATCGGGTTCATGGGGTGATGTAAATGCTCCTTGAATACGCTATCTGGGCATTCATTATTGGTGGTCTCGTTGGCTTTGTCATAGACTACAAGGCATCCACAAAGGCTTCAAGCCTGCTGGCTGCAGTGGGTGCGGCACTCCTGCTCGGACAGGTCTACAGGATATACACAACCGGCCCGATAACTGGCAGTGTCTTCGGGATACCAGTTCACATGGACGGCCTTTCCGCAGTCTTCCTCTTTATAGTTGGGATAGTGAGCCTTGGATCGGCAATATTCTCAATATCGTACATGGATCATCACAGAAAGAGGGGCAAGGGCTGGGTTTATGCGATAGCCTACAACACCTTCATAGCCTCAATGGCCCTCGTCGTGACGGTTGACAACCTTGAGTACTTCGTTGTCGCCTGGGAGCTTATGACGCTGAGCTCGTTTGTCCTCATCTTCTGGAAAGAGGAGAGAAAAGACCTGGACGCCAGCCTCAAGTACTACCTGACGATGCACTTCGCGGACACCATACCGCTCTTCATGCTCCTCGGCCTTGCCTCCGTCCTGACGGGGAGCATGCACAACCTGAGCTACCAGGCCATACAGAACGCTCTCATAAGCGCATCCACCTCCACAAAGTTCCTCTTCTATGCACTGACCCTCAGCGTCTTTATCTCAAAGGCGGGCGTTGTCCCACTCCACTTCTGGCTTCCGGATGCCCACCCCGCTGCACCGAGCAACGTCTCGGCCCTGCTCAGCGGCATAATGATAAAGACCGCTGTCTACGGCCTCCTAAGGTTTGACTGGCAGATGGTAGGGTACAACGTGAACCTTGGTTACCTTGTGGCGGTTCTCGGTGCCGCAACGCTCACGATAGGGACGCTCTATGCTCTCAAAGAAACCAACTCCAAGAGACTGCTCGCCTACCACAGTGTCGGTCAGATGGGCTACATCTGGCTCGGCATAGGCATAGGCATGGCCCTAATTCCGCATGGGGGTGCACTGGCCGCGGTGGGTGCCCTTGGCATGTTCGCCGGCATTTTCCACGCGGTAAACCACGCTGTCTTCAAGGGTTCACTCTTCCTTGAGGCGGGTGCCGTTGAGTACGCTACGGGCACAATAAACCTCAATGAACTTGGGGGCCTCGGGTCGAGAATGCGCGTTACCGCCCTGGCAACACTATTCTCCTCGCTGGCAATAGCAGGTATTCCTCCATTCAACGGATTCATAAGTAAGTGGCTCATCTACGTAGCCGGCTACCAGTCGGGTAACTTCCTCCTATCCGCGGGGGCAGTCTTGGCGGTCATTATAAGCGCCGTCACGCTGGCATCGTTTATGAAGTTCTACGGAACCCAGTTCGGTGGGGAGACGAGGAAGCACAGTGACGTCAGGGAGGTTCCGGGGGCCATGCAGCTTGGTGAGTGGATACTTGCAGGCCTGACCCTCTTCATAGGCGTCTTCCCGGGACTCTTTGTTAAGTTCCTAAACGGGGCAGTCGGAACCGTCAACCGCAGTTTGATCGCCAG
>NZ_JALTCZ010000032.1 GCF_027008145.1 Thermococcus sp.
ATGGGGGGATGATACTTTCTACCCTCGCGATAATCTGGTTCTTTACAGAGGAAAAACTCATATTCAAAAAAATCGAGGCCCTTGAGAGGATACTGGGTGTTCCTTCGAGAAAAAGCCGAAGGTACACGCTCTCTCAGATTGTCGGTTGGTTCCTCGCCGGAATGCTCGCCTTCGTATTTTCGCTCTCTACGCCTACTCAGTATGAGTTCAAGACGGCAGAATTCATGCTCCTTCTCGCGGGCCTCGGCGTCGGCTTCATGGTACTGTCTACTTTGTTCTTCCTTAGACGGATCGAGTGGCCGCAGGTGCTTGCCTCGCTGATGAACCTCTCCGCGCTGTACCTCTTGAACCATCTAAACGGCACCATGAACCCAGGGGCTTTCTCTGTGATGGTGATTTCCTCATCCTTTGCCTTCGCGGCTTTCCTCTACATCAGAAAGGCCATGAGGGAGTGAGATGAGGACTGAGAGGCTCAGAGAGCTGGCGAACTCACCGCTTGGGAACCCGACGAGGTTAGCCATAGCACTCTACCTCCTCTCCCGTGAGAGGACTACCTTCATCGAACTTGCTAAAGCCCTCAAGCTAACCCCAGGAAACCTCGACTTCCACCTCAAGGCCCTCGAAAAGGCCGGGATAGTAAAAACCTACTACGGCTTTGGCAAAAGGCCGAGGAAGTTCGTTGAGCTGAGCGAGAGAGGAACGGAGGAGCTTGAAAGGGTCATGAGGATCCTTCGCGAGGTGGTGGGTGATGATTGAGTACCTCTACGCTCTTCTCCTCTGGCTGGCAGTCTTCCTGCCTTCCTCAAGTCTCGCTTCCCTTCTGGCGGAGAGGGGAAAGGGCTTCGCAGGTGCCGGAATTCAGGGGGCGTTCCTAATCCTGTCGCTCACCTTGATTTCTCTCCTCAGAATTCCGCTCGGCTTTGGATTAGTTTACCTCCCTCATGCAATAGCCAGCGGGTTTTTCGTTTCCTTAGCGTTAAACCTCGGGGAAAGGCTCCTCCCCGGAGAAAAAGCTAGAGTAAAAGCAGAAATGCCGGAGGGCCTCCTCTGGAGGGTCCTGCTCCTACTCATCTTAGCTCCCCTCGCCGAGGAGAGCCTCAACAGGGGTTTAGTCGAGGGCTACCTTCTAAGCCAAGGTCAGTTCCGGGGTGCAATCGGGTTTTCGGCCCTTCTCTTTGCCCTCCCGCACTGGATAGCCTTCGAGGGGGCTTCCAGCAGGAAGGCGTACGTAACAGCCGGAGCTTTCCTCATGGGGCTAATCGTTGGCTACCTCTTTGCTTTCAGTGGTTCCCTTCTTACGGCCTTCGCCTTTCACTCTTCGGCGAATCTTGCGGGTTTCATTTTCAGTCTCCTGAATGAGAATTCCTAAACTTCTCGTAAATCAGCTCGTCTATGTATCTCCCATCGCTCCAGACGTGCCCCCTGAAGCGACCGCTCAATGTAAACCCGTTCTTTTCGAGAACCCTTATCGAGGGTGTGTTATCCTCGTGCACCTTGGCCCAGACCTTGCGGAGGTTGAGGTGCCTGAAGGCGTACTCACAGAGGAGTTTGACGACCTCGGTGCCGTAGCCATTTCCTCTCTCCTCTGGGGCGAGGTAGTAGAGTATCTCACCCCACCTCGCTTGCCAGTTAATCCAGTTGAAGCCTACTATACCCACGAGCTTTCCGGTTTTGTTTTCAATCACGGCAAACGTCGGCATCTTGTCCTTGTTCTTTTTTAGGTCATCATAAAACTCCTCTTCCTCCTCCAGCAGTGTGAAGTGGGCCGAGTTGAAGAGATACCTGACGGTGCTCCTGTCGTTGAACCACTCCCAGCTTTTGCCAAGGTCTCCCTTCAGAAGGATTCCTAGCGAGACCTTCTCGCCTTTGAGAACGATGGGCCTCATTGTGGATACCCCCTAAACCTTCTCAACCACCATCACCATCTTCCCCTCTTCCTCCCTAACCCCAAGCGCAACGCCCTCTCCTAAAACCTCAACCCAGCCGTGCGCCCAGAGCTCCCTCTTCGAGAGAATTTTATCCTTTGGGTCGAGCTTTATCACCGCCGCTTTCCCCTCGACTTCACCCCCAACGAGGAGGCCATCTTCAACTGGCAGGAGTGAAGTCACTGCACCGTTCGGGAGGGTTACCTCCCAGTCCTCGCTCCGGACCCAGAGATCGCTCCCTCTGTAACCACCCAGGATCATTTTTCCACTTATTCTGACGGCCGTCAGGGCTATTCCCCCAGCGAGCCCCCTTTCCCCTACCAGCTCTCCATTCTCGGTGAACTCAAACGCTTTAACCCTCCACTTCTCCTCCTTCAGACTCCCAACGAGGACAGGCTTACCGCTGAGTTCAACCAGGCCCGAAATCACGGCATCGTCCCAGGGGCCGAGGTTTCTGAGCCAGAGGACTTCGCCGTCCAATGTAATCCTCCCCACGAAGAAACCCCTGCCCTTCCCGTCCGAGGTCTCACCGGCTATGAAGGCCCCGTCCCCGGCTGGCAGGATCGAGTAAACGCACTCATTGCCGAGGATTTCCAGCTTCCTCTCCCAGAGGACTTCAAGGTTCTCGTTCAGCCTAGCGATGTAGCCTATCCACCCTTCGCCTCCATCGGGGGTTGCCCTTCCCTCGGCTGCGCCGCCGATGAGGTAGCCATCGGCAAGCTTTGCTACACTGTGTCCCTCCCAGTCTTTTTCTCCAGAAATGAACTTTACGGTCGTTATTTCCTCACCGTCGAGCCTCGCGAGCATGAGCTTGTAGGCCTTTCCGTCGTGGACGCTCCCGATAAGCAGGTCGCTAGCGAGTGCAACCGGAACGGTTTCAATGCCGAAGGAGTATGTTCTCATCTATGAACCTCCCGTTGATAGTTTTAAATCCTCTGGGAATCCACGGCAAAGGTTTTAAAATTTTTGCCGATTAGTAGTAAATGGGTGGCAGGGATGAAGAGGAAAACCTTCACCGGGTTTCTAGTGCTTCTGCTCCTCCTAGCTCTGTTTGCTTCTTCATATTCCCTGTGGAATTGCTAGGAAGAGGAGGAGAGCCTTTTAATGGCGGTTTACATTGATGGCCTGAAAGACGCCAGGGGACTCTCGGACGTTGGAGGAACCTTTGAGTACCTCCTCCGTGAGAATGCTTCGGATGGTCTAATAATCTCCCATGCCTACGCGTACTCCATCAGGGTAGAGCACCTTAAAGAGGCTTTCGACCTCCTCCAGGCATACACGGATGATGAGAGGTTTCAGCTAATGTTCTCGGCTATATCCAGCTACCATCTGTTTCTTCAAGTAGTTAGCTTTGGCGACTCCACGACGAGAAACACCCTCATTGAGAAAAACCTCGAAACGACAAAAGAGCTCGACAGCCTCCTGAAGGATTTAACGAGATACCAGAATCCGGACGATTTGCCTCCGGGACTCGTCGAGAAGATTTTCCAGACCTCTGAAAAGCTGGAGGTTTGATAATGAGAGTGGCCCTAATTCCCATGAGCGTCAAAACCGGAGACTTCAGCGCCAACTTGGCCGAGTTCGAGAGGCGCTTTAAGGAGGCATTAGCGCATAACCCCGACTTCGTGGTATTTCCGGAATACTGTTTGACAGGCTTCGAGGAGTGGGACTTCAGCGGGGCAGAGCTTTACGATGAGATAGTCGAACGAGTGAGTGAACTCGCGAGGAAGAACGGCGTTTACATAGTCTTCGGCCTCCTTGAGCCATACAAGGACTGCGTTTACAACTCTGCCCTGCTGGTAGACAGGAACGGCGAGGTTCTCCTGAAGTACCGCAAGTTCCAGGAGCCGATGAAGTTCTGCACCGGCAACACCGTTAGAACTGCAAGAACGGAGTTCAGCAAGGTCGCTCTAATCATCTGTGGCGACCTCTACAACAAGCGTATTTTGAAATGGGTGAGGAGAAAAAGGCCAGCTTATCTCTTCGTGCCGATGGAGTACTCACCGGACTACGGAGAGCCGAACGAGGAGGACGTTGAAGCGATGGCCGAGCGGGTTAGGCTCCTTGGAACCAGAACCTTCATAGTCAACAGCCACCCGCCGGGCGGGGCCTGGGTCTTCGATGCCGACGGAACCCTGCTGGCATTATCTGTGGGTGAAGAAATCCTCATCTGGGATGGGCAACCCTAAAATACCTTCAGGGAAATTATCTCCGGTGGGTTCGATGGAGCTCTACGACGTTGATGAGTTCTGGAGGTTTGATTTACGGGTCGGCCTCGTGAAGAAGGCCGAGAGGCTGAAGAGAACCCGGAAGCTCATTAAGCTTGAGGTTGACTTTGGAAGTGAGGAGCGGACGATAATCAGCGGCATAGCAGACCGGTATTCACCGGAGGACCTTGAAGGGAAGAAGTTCGTCTTCGTCTTCAACCTGAAGCCCAAGAAGCTCTCCGGCGTCGAGAGCAGGGGGATGCTGATCGTTGCGGAGACGGAAGATGGAAAGGTCTACCTCCTCCCGGTTCCCGACGAGGTGCCGGTTGGAACGAAGGTGTGGTGAATGTGGCCCTCGGCAAGGTTCGTCGATGACAACGTGGCCTTCTCTCGGATGCCAACGAGGAGCGAGCTGGGCAAAGTGGCTGAGGAGTTCGACGCCGTTGTTGTTCTCGTCAGGGAGTTCGAACTTCCGTATCCTCTCGAAGAGTGGGAGAGAAGGGGAATCGAGGTCTTTCACAGCCCGATAGAAGATTTTACGGCCCCAAGCCTTAGCCAGCTCCTCGAAATCCTTCACTGGATTGACGCCAGGGTCAAGGAGGGCAGGAGGGTTTTAATTCACTGTCTTGGCGGCCTCGGGAGGAGCGGGACGGTTGCGGTCGCCTGGCTCATGTACTCGAAGGGCATTCCCCTCAGTGAGGCACTGAGGAGGGTTCGTTCGATAAGGTACGGCGCCGTCGAAAGCCGGGAGCAGATGGGGGTTCTAAAAGAGCTGGAGAGATACCTGTCACATCGGCAACATTGAGCCGTATCTACCCGATTTTCCGTCAAAGCGACGGGTACTTTGGGAAGAAGTTTATTTGGAAATAACGCCTTGATGAGACGGGTGCGGGCATGAAGGTTGCCGTGATAGGTGCTGGAACCATAGGGAGTGCCGTGGTCAGGGCCCTGAGTGAGGCGGGCCACGAAGTTGTGGCCACCAGGAGGAACCTCGAAAAGGTGGGGTGGCTTGAGGAGTACGGGGTTAAGCTTACCAGAAACAACAGGGAGGCCGTTGAGTGGGCGGAGGCCGTCTTTCTAGCGGTAAAGCCCAACAAGGTTGGCCTCGTTCTCGGGGAAGTCTCCGACCTCTTAACCGGAAAGTTCCTCATATCTCTAGCGGCTGGAATCGGGCTGAACTACCTCCGGAGGCTCGCTCCCAAAGTCAAGGCTGTCAGGGCGATGCCGAACATAGCAATCCTCGTTAAGGAGTCGTTCACTGCCTACGCAACGGACCTTGAGGGTGATGACCTGGAGACGATCAAGGGATTTTTCTCCACCTTTGGGCGCTGTATAAGAGTCGATGAGGAGCACATGGATGCAATAACCGGGCTCAGCGGCTCCGGGCCGGCCTACGTCACGGTTTTCCTTGAGGCCATGGTCTATGGCGGACTGAGAGTTGGGCTCCCGCGGGAGACGGCAAGGCTCGCCGCCCTCCAGACCCTGCTGGGGACTGCGAAGCTCCTGATGGAGACGGATAAGCATCCCGCCGAGGTGAGGGAGTGGGTGATAACGCCCGGGGGGACGACCATAGACGGCGTCTTTGAGCTTGAGGAGGGGAGGGTAAGGACGGCCGTCATGAAGGCGGTGGACGCGGCAGCAAAGAAGTCGAGGATACTGTCGAGAAAGATCTAAAACTCGTTAAAGCTTACAACTTCCTCAAGCTTTCTCCTCCCGTATTTCGGCTTTGGGTCAGCAGGGTAGCCAACGGGCAGAATAGTCTGGAGCTTGTACTCTGGGGAAACCTTTAGCAGTTCCTCAATTGGCTTTGGATTCGGCGGTGTGTAGGTCACCGTTCCGAGGCCGAGCTCTTCCAGTGCCAGAAGCAGGTATCCGACCGCTATCCACGTTGATTGGAGCCAGTATGGAGCTTTCGTGTGCCCGAAGACGAGGATGAGGTAAGGTGCCTCACTAAGGAAGGACTTCTCCGGTTTGAAGCCCTTGGCGTTCAGCCAGGTCATGAGGTCGCCCTTTGTCTTTGCATAGAACTTCTCCTCCTCAGCTTCGCACAGCTCCCCTATCCTGCCTTTAAGCCAGTCGTCATCGATTACCACGAACTTCCAAGGTTGGGCGTTCATGCCGCTCGGGGCTTCCTTAGCCGCTTCAATCGCCTTCAGTATATCTTCCTTAGGCGGTTTGTCCGGGAGGAACTGCCTCACCGTCTTCCTCCGCCTGGCCAGCTCAAGAACGCGCATGTCACCACCGTTCCATTTAACGCGCTGAACGAAAAAACTTTACGGCTTCAAGGATAGGGCCTTCGATGGAACGTATCAGACATACAAGTAAGTAGAGCTATTTCTCACCCTGCGAAGCACTTTTATGTATTTCGACTATATTATTTGTTGACCGTGAGAAAGAGCTTGAGACCCTTGAAAGGCTCTATAGAAGGAAGGGCTTCATCCTCGTCCTTGTCACAGGCAGGAGAAGGATAGGGAAGAGCAGGCTCGTCAGAGAGTTCCTGAAGGGAAGGAAAGCCGTAAGCGTCCAGTTCGAGAAGAGACTCTGGGAGTACAACCTGAACAAGCTTAACAGGGTCATAGGAGAGTACTTCGGCATTCCCATCCCAAACTTCTCTACATTCAGCGACGCCTTCCGCTTCATCGCTTCCCAGTCGAGGTGCAGGCTAACCGTCTTCCTCGACGAGTTCTCATATCTGCTCCGCTATTCCGAGGTTGAGGCCGAGTTCCAGAGCATAGTTGATGAAATACTAACGGAAAGCGACCTCATGCTCATCCTCTCGGCTTCCTCCGTTGGTCTTCTCAAGAGGAGCTTCTTCGACTACTCCAATCCGCTCTACGGGAGGAGCGACACGGCGCTGAACCTCCAGCCCCTAAAATTTAGGCGCCTCTTCGAGTGGTTTTCCAGCTTACGCCCAGAAGAAGTGGTGAAGGTCTACGCAGTAACCTCGGGAGTTCCGATAACTCGAGCTCTTCGAGGGGAGGAACGTTGAGAAGGGGATAAGGGAAAACTTCTTTGATCCCAATTCCTTCCTCTTCCGCGAGGCCAAGGAGCTGCTTGAGGAGAAGTTTAGAGAGCCTGAGACATATTACACACTCCTTGAAGCGATAGCTAAGGGGAAGACGAGGGTGAATGAGATAGCCCAGCACGCCTTCATTGAGTCAAAAACACCGCGAGGTACCTCAGAATCTTGGAAGATCTTGGGATACTGAAGAGGGAGCTTCCAGTTGGCAGAAAGGCAAAGAGGGGTATCTACCGCTTCAAAGATCTGTACTTCGCTTTCTGGTTTCGCTTCATTGCCCCCTACTTCGAGGAGATTGAAAGCGGCTTCCCGGAGGGCGCACTGGAGGACTTTAATGCCGGCTTCAACCGCTACATCGGCTTTGTCTCTGAAGAGATAGCGAGACAGTTCTTGGTGGAGCTTAACAGGAAAGGGAAGCTTTCCTTCCGCTTCACAAAAATCGGCCGCTGGTGGCACAAGAACGAGGAGATTGACCTTATGGCTTTGAATGAAAGGGAGAAGAAGGCCCTCCTCGTTGAGGTAAAGTGGAAAGAGCTAAGCAAGGGGGAGACAGGGGGAATTCTGAAGGACTTGGGGAGGAAGAGTGAGCTTGTGAAACTGGATGACTGGGAGAAACTCTACGGACTGGTGGCTAAGAAGGCTGAGGGTAAGGATGAGCTCAGGAAAGAAGGCTACCTCGCGTGGGACTTGGAGGACTTCGCTCAAACGTAGAACACCATCCCGTCGTAGGCAACCAGAACCCTGTTCCCCCACCTCCCTCTCACATACTCCACGAGCTCAAGGAACGGCAGGTTCTTGTGCGATATGTGGCTTAAAACGGTTCTCTCGGCGAGGGAAAGGCCTATCTTAGAGGCCTCATCAACGTTGTTGTGGTAAGGGTCGTCGGTTCCGGGCGGATAAGTGGCGTCAACTATCGCCAGCCTCAGAGGGGCCCTCTCTTCCAAAAACTCCTTCGTCTCCTCCGGAAGACCCTTCGTGTCGTAGAGCAGAGCCACGTTCTTTCCGTCTTCCTCAATCAGATAACCTAAGGTCTCGACCTCGTGGTTGAGCTTTACTGGCGTGATTTTTAAGCTGTCAATCCTTATGGTCTGCCCCGGCCCTATCACGTTTGGCCTCAGGTTCTTTGGGTCGTTGAGGATTAAAGCGTCGGCGTGCCCCTCCGGCGCGTAGAGCTTGGTCTCCAGCGCCATCCAGCGGAGCTTGTAGAGGCCGTAGATGTGATCGTGGTGCCAGTGGGTCAGGAAGATAGCCTCCAGCGGAACGTTCAGGAAGTCCCTTATGTCTGTTCCCACGTCAAAGAGAACGGCTTTTTTGTTTTCGGTTATTACGGCGAGGGTTGAGGGTTTTCTCTGTGCAAAGCCGAACCTTCTGGCCTCGTTGCAGGTCGGGCAGGTGCAGAGATGAGCTGGAATTCCCTCGCTCCCGCCGGTGCCGATGAAGTAGACGAGCATCTCAATCACCAGTTTTATGACTATAAAATATTCCCGCTTAAAAAGCCTTCCCCCCACTCGACCTTGATAGGGTTTACCTTGAGAAGCTCAACGTACCTCCTGAGCTCTATTCATCAACGATGTGAAACTCGAAGGGATGGTAGTCAACCACCACAAACACTTTAACGCAACTCGATTAATATATTTCGATGAGGTTCATCGCCGACATGATGCTCGGTCGCCTGGCGCGCTGGCTCCGCCTCTACGGCTACGACACTCTATACGGTATTGAGGACGACGACGAGATAGTCAGGATTGCCCTCAGGGAGGACAGGGTAATCCTGACGAGGGATTCTGGTTTGGCGAAGAGGGCTGAAAAGCTAGGCGCTGAAGTTTTCCTCCTCTATTCGAACTCGCTTGAAGAGCAGGTGGAGGAGCTCAGGAGACTGGGCGTCGAGTTCGGGGAGCTCTTCCCGCCCAGCGCGCGCTGTCCAAAGTGCAACGGTCTTCTGAGAAGTGCCTCAAAGGAGGAAGTTAAAGGAAAGGTCCCCCCGAAGGTTTACGAGAAGTACGATGAGTTCTACGTCTGCAAGAACTGCGGTCAAATCTACTGGCCCGGGAGGCAGTGGGAGGAGATGGTAAAGATGGACAGAAAGCTGAGGGGAGAAAAATGAACTGGGAGCAGTGGAAGCCGTTCTATTTGAGGATAGTCCGAGAGATGGGCTACTCGGTCGAGAAGGACAGGAAGGCCTCCCAAATCCTCCGCGCTCTGCTCCTTGAGGGCGACGAGTACATCCTCAGGGAGGAGCTTGAGGCAATCATCGGGGAAAAAGCCTACGTCTTCGGCGCCGGCCCGAGCCTTGAAAAAGCCCTGGAGGAGTTAGACTTCTCGGATGGGACGCTAATCTCGGCAGACGGTGCAACTTCGGCCCTTCTGGAGTACGGTGTAGTTCCCGATGTTGTCGTCACCGACCTCGACGGCAGGATTCCCGACCTCAAGATAGCGAACTACAGGGGGGCGTTCATGGTTATCCACGCCCACGGGGACAACGTAGACAACCTGACGGCCTATGTCCCGCTCTTCTCAAGGATTCTTGGAACCTGCCAGACGGAACCGCTTGACATCGTCTACAACTTCGGAGGCTTCACCGACGGAGACAGGGCCGTCTTTCTGGCGGAAGCCTTAGGGGCGGGAGAGATAGTGCTTGTCGGCTTCGACTTTGGCGATATAGTTGGGAAGTGGAGCAAGCCGAGCCTTAGGGGGCATTCGCCCGTCTGGGAGAGCAAGAGGAAGAAGTTTGCCTTTGCCCGGGAGCTCCTCCAATGGTTGGAGAAAAACGGAAGGGCGAGGCTCAGGTACCTCAGGCCAGCTCCCTGAGCTTCCTGACCTTTCCGCCCTTTATCTCGATGTAGCCGAGCCTTTTGAGGAGCCTCAGGACTTCCTCAAGCGAGGCTTTTGAGTAGTTGATGACCAGTGTCCCCTTTGGAGTCGGGACGACTATGGGTGATGCCCTCATGAAGTTTCTGACGAGCTCCTCCTCTGGCACTTTCCTGTCGCCGAGGGCCTTGAGCATCTCTTCCGCCAGAATCGCCCTTCCAACAAGGGCGAAGTATACTTTCAGGAGCGTCTCTTCAGAGAAGTACCTGCTCGCGACCTTTCCAAGTGTGTTTATCTTCCCTATGTCCATTTCAAGTATCTCGAACTCGTACTCGATGAGGAGGTCGGCGAAAGCAAACTGCTTGGCCTTTTCCTCGACCTTCTCCGGGTTGTGGACGAGGTTGAAGGGGAACTTGAACTCGAACCTGAGCTTTGAGAGGTCAACTCCTTCTCTGAGCTTTATGTTTTCCCCGTCGTATTCCACAGCCCCCTGGCGGTAGAGCTGGTCGAGGATTTCTGCGACCCAGAGCCCCTCCTTGAGTAGCTCGTCGGCCTTCTCACCGGCTTTTAAGTGCTCGACGACGTGGTTCAGGCTCTCCTTGAACGAGATGAAGCCCTCCTTCAGGGCCTCGACGTCGGCCCCCTCAAGCCTGGAGATGGTGTTCTCTATCTCCTTCAGGGTTCCCTCGACCATGTACCCCACGAAGCTCTCGAAGCCCGGACGTTCGTGGAGCTCGAAGTGTATTCC
>NZ_JALTCZ010000033.1 GCF_027008145.1 Thermococcus sp.
ACTGGCCCGAGAGCAAGGGAGTAGATGTTGAGGCAAGCCTTGAAGATGTGAAGAAAAAGGCCAAGATTCACAGCCTCGTCTTCATGCCCATCGAGGAAGGGAAGCCTGAAAGCCCCTGGATGATGACAAGCAGACGCGTGGAAAATATTTTGAGGAGAATTATGAGACCATCAGAGTATTCTGCTACAGCAGGAGTTGGAACTTGGGCGGACAGTATATACTGGGTTGAAGTGGTTCAGAAAACTCCAGTGGGAACTCTGATTTCCAATGTTGGAAAGACAATGAAAGGAAGAAGTAAGAAAATACAGGCCATAGTGGAAGACGATTTGATATTCCCCCTTATCCGTGGGAGAAATGCAAAGAAGTGGTTTTCCTCATCTGAAGGTTATATACTGCTCCCAGTCAATCCAGAGACCGGTGAACTAATTTCTGAGGAGGATTTTAAAGTAAGATACCCAAAGGCATATGAGTTCTTTCTGAAGTTTGAAAAGGAACTAAAGGATAGATCAGGATACAAACAACTGCTAAAAAAAGCCGGAAAGCCTTTTTATGCAGTATTAAGAACAAAGTCATCTCTGGCGCCTTACAAAGTCGGATGGAAGCACATATCGGGGAAAATTAGCGGGAAAGCAGAGCTATCATGTGCTGTTCTTCCCAAGGCAAACGGAAAGCCGTTAGTTCCGTCACATGGCATCATTTTCATCCCCACAAACTCCGAAGACGAGGCCCATTACATCGCTTCAGTCCTAAACTCGGTAATAGCCCGTTTTATCGTCGCCAGCTACGGCCTCGAAGTTCACATAACAACAGATGTCCCGAAGAGAATTTACATTCCAACCTTTGACCCCTCCAACAAAATCCATCTCGAACTCGCGGAGCTTTCAAAGGAGGCCCATGAAAAGGCCTCGGACAAATACAGACTGCTCGACGAGATAAAAGCTCTCAAAAAGTCCCTAAAAGGGACAAAAGGCGAGGAGAGAAAGAGGATCAGGGAAAAAATGACAGCGCTCGAAGAAGAACTCTCCGGAATCGAGAAGGAGCTTAAGAAAATCGAAGCGAAAATAGACAAGAAAGTCGCCCGGCTCTACGGGATAACCGACGAGGAACTTGAGGAGATAGAGAGGCTCTTCGGGGTGTTGATGGGGGCATAGTTTAATCCTCTTGATCCTACCGTAAAGCAACCTTTAAATCCCGGGAATGCAAAAAGGGAATGGTGTATGGGAAATGGAAAACCTGACCCTGAAGAGGCTTCTTGGAAGCGTGGACGTAAAGAAGGTTCAGGAGCTCATAGAAATCGAAGAAATTAGGGAAGAAATACGGGAACTTGCCAAGGAAGTCCGGCGGGGGATGTTCGGTGAAGGGGGTACCAGCGAGGAGCTTAAAAACCTCAGGGTCGAGGTGTATGAACAGTGATTTACATTGACACGAGTGTTTTCTATCACTACACCACCAATGGAGAATTTGCAGAAATGGCCGAGGAAGTTTTAACCTCCCCCGAGCCCAAGATAACCTCCGATCTCGTTCTGGACGAGTTCCTTTTCGTCATAATCCGGAGAGAAGTGCATCGAGAATTTGGAATTAGATCATCGACCGCCATAAAAGAAAGACTCTCAAAAAGTTCGGAACTGGCGGAGTTTATCTACGAAACTGGGAAGAGAGCTCTGGCTGTTTTTGAGGCTTTTGACGTCATGGTGGTCCCAGATTCCCGCGACTGGCAAAGACATTGCTCTTTATGAGACACTACAACCTCTTCCCTCACGATGCAAGGATAATAGCCACCGCCTTAGAATATGGAACAAAAAGAATAGCCGCACTTGACAGAGACTTCGGGAGGGCCAGGGAGATTCTTGAGCTCCTTCCCCAAGAGTTCTGGAAGGAATGAGCTGTTTGAGAAGCCCGCCCTGTAGGACGTCACTCCTCCCTTATCACAATCTCAATCCTCTTCCCCTCGCGGTAGCCCTTCATCGCCGAGAGCATCCCCTTTACCGTCTTCTCAACGAGCTCCTGCACCCAGTCCTTCATCGGGAGAACCTGGCCGTCAATCTTAACCGTAACCTTAGGCTTTGAGCTGAGGACAACGCAGTCCCTGAGGGTCTTCTCCCCGGCAACTATCAGCCTCGCCATCTCGGCGCAGTTGAAACCACAGAGGCCGCAGTCTATGTTAGGGAGCATGAAGGCGCGCTTTTCAACAAGGTCGGCCAGTTTTTCCGGCTCCCTGGTCGCGTCTACCACCGGTAAACCGTCTACCTCACCTGCACCGTTTCCCGCTATGACCCCACTCACGGCTATGGCAAGGCCATCGTTGAGCTCCCTCACGTCTTTCTCGGTCTTCGCGCATATCACTTTGGGGACGTGCTTTATAGACTTAAAGCCCTCAAGGAGAAGAAAGTCCGCTGAGACCATAGAGAAGAGGGCGTTAACGTCTTTGGCCTTAAAGAGGAGTGCATCCGTATCGTCCGCTCTGACCAGGACGGAGTCCGCCACCCGCGAAAGGCGCCAGGTGTCGCTCCCTTCCCTGTCAAAGGTTGAGTGCATGCTCTTCGCTACGGCCACACGGTAGCCACGCTCCTTCAGAACCTTCGCAACGGCCTCAACCGTCGTCGTCTTCCCGCTCTTTTTGAAGCCCACGAAGGCCACCGCGCGCATGCTCTCACCTCAGAGAAGGGTTATCCAGTTGAGGTCGTCGATTTTAACTATAAGCTCCTTAGCCTTGTTGCCGGCATAGTCGGTGACGTCCCTAAGGAGTATGACCTCTTCGTCGAATTCGACGAGTACCCCCGAAAAGCTCGCGTCACTTCCGATTCCAACGGCTATCTTCTTTCCCCTCCAGGACTCAAGGGTTCTGTCGAGGAGGTACTGTTTCTCGCCCATTGCCATCCCCGGCATAGCTACGCGGGCTCCTTTTAATACTTTCCCGCCCGCAAACGCTATAAGCCAGCCCCCTAAGAATGGGCGGTGATGGTATGAGACTCGTCACGAAGAGCGAGGCTGTGAGAAAGGCACTCACGGAGGAGCTTAAGAGGGAGGGAATACACTTCGAGCTCCACGAACGTCCGGGCTTCGAGAGCTTCGTGGGGTACATGGTCGAGGGAACCCTGAAGGAGATAGAGAACACCATCTCCAGGCTTGAGGGGGCCGACGTCGAGGCCCTGA
>NZ_JALTCZ010000034.1 GCF_027008145.1 Thermococcus sp.
GATGCTATGATGCGCATAGTCTCTGAAATCCAGAACTCAAGCGTCCCGGTCATCATATATGTCTATCCTAGGGGTGCTATAGCTGCCTCAGCCGGCACATACATAGCCATGGGCTCCCATCTTATTGCTATGGCCCCCGGGACGAGCATAGGGGCCTGCGAGCCGATCCTTGGATACTCCCAGAACGGTAGCATAGTTAGGGCCCCCGAAAAGATAAGGAACTTTTACACAGCCTACATGCGCTCCCTGGCCGAGGAGAGTGGCAGGAACACGACGGCAGCCGTGAAGTTCGTGGCCGTGGATCTAAGCCTCACTCCAGAGGAGGCCCTTAAAGCCCACGTAATAGAGGTTATAGCCGACGATGTCCCGGATCTTCTCAAGAAGGCCAATGGAATGAAAACGAAGCTCCCTGTCAGGGGGAGGGGCTACGTTGTCCTTAACTTCACGGACGTCGAGGTCAAGCACATCGGCAACTCCATAAGCGACATCCTGATAAGCTACCTATCGAACCCGGCTATTGCCTACATTCTTCTCAACGTTGGCATCCTCGGCCTGATATTCGGCTTCCTAACACCCGGCTGGCACGTGCCAGAGACAATAGGGGCAATCCTCCTTGTTCTCGGTGTGGTGGGCCTCGGCTACTTTGGCTACAACACAGCAGGGGTCATACTAATCATCCTTGCCATGATATTCTTTATAGCCGAGGCGCTGACGTCGACCTTTGGCCTCTTCACGGTGGCCGGCGTGGTCAGCTTCATTATGGGGGGCCTCTTGCTCTTTGGCAAAGGAGGTGGGAGCATCTACCTCATAAACATGAAGACCTTCTCCATGCTCCGGGTAGCGATAATAGTCCTGGCAGTTCTGCTGGGCCTGTTCTTCCTCTTCGGCATGACCGCTGTCGTACGAGCCCGTAGGAGAAAGCCGGAAACCGGGAAAGAAGAGATGATAGGGGCCATTGGAAGGGTTGTTGAAGACCTCGACCCCGAGGGTGTTGTGAAGGTCAGGGGGGAGCTCTGGAAGGCGACCTCCAGGACCGGGGAGAAGATAAGGGTCGGGGAGGTTGTGAAAGTCGTTGGCATGAGGGGCCTCATCCTCATAGTTGAAAAAGTCGAAGGTGGTGTCGAATGGCAGGAGTAGGTAGCATAGTTTTGGGCATTATTTTGCTTTTTGTTCTGATTGTGCTTGCCAGTGCCATAAAGATAGTGAAGGAGTATGAGAGGGCAGTGATATTCAGGCTTGGTAGGGTCGTCGGTGCCAGGGGCCCGGGACTGTTCTTCATCATTCCAATATTCGAGAAGGCAGTGATAGTAGACCTCCGTACTAGGGTTCTCGACGTTCCGGTTCAGGAGACCATAACCAAGGACAACGTTCCGGTTAGGGTCAACGCAGTCGTTTACTTCCGCGTCGTTGACCCGGTCAAGGCTGTCACTCAGGTCGCGAACTACATAATGGCGACCAGTCAGATAGCCCAGACGACTCTGAGAAGTGTCATAGGTCAGGCGCACCTCGACGAGCTCCTGAGCGAGAGGGAGAAGCTCAACCTCCAGCTCCAGAAGATAATCGACGAGGCTACAGATCCCTGGGGAATAAAGGTCACCACGGTGGAGATAAAGGACGTCGAACTGCCAGCAGGGATGCAGAGGGCGATGGCGAAGCAGGCGGAGGCGGAGCGTGAGAGGCGTGCAAGGATTCTCCTAGCCGAGGCCGAGAGGCAGGCAGCCGAGAAGCTCAGGGAAGCCGCTGAGATTATCAGCGAGCACCCGATGGCACTACAGCTGAGGACTCTCCAGACCATAAGCGACGTTGCCAGCGACAAGAGCAACGTCATAATACTCCCACTTCCAATGGAGATGCTCAAGCTCTTCAAGAGCGTCGGGGAGGCGGCCGAAACATACAAGAAAAAGGCCGAATCCGAAAAGAACACTGATGTCCATTGAGACCCGCTCCCTCTTTACTCATTTTGCAAAACAACCGCAAAAGATAAAAGGAGATTTTAACTAAGGAACAAACACGGCGGTTATATAATTGGGGAAAAGCTGTCTAAGGGTCACTGTTAAGCAGGGAGGTGTCGGCTTTGGAGGGACGTTCGATAGTTTTTGCCTCTGGAAAAGGCGGGACGGGTAAAACCACGATAGTTGCAAACCTGGGTGTTGCGCTGGCTCAGTTTGGCAAGGAAGTGATTCTTCTTGACGCTGACATAACCATGGCAAACCTCAGCCTTGTCCTTGGAATGGAGGACATACCAACGACGCTCCACGACGTCCTCGCCGGCGAGGCTGATCTTAAGGATGCCATCTACGAGGGCCCGGCTGGGGTTAAGGTCATACCCGGTGGCCTCAGCCTTGAGAAGGTGAAGAAGGCCAAGCCCGAGAGGCTCAGGGAACTGATCAGAGAGATAAGCCAGCTTGCGGACTTTATCCTTATCGATGCACCGGCTGGCCTTGAGATGACCTCGGTGACTGCTCTCCTGATAGGTAAGGAGCTGATAATAGTCACCAACCCTGAGATCTCTGCAATAACCGACTCCCTCAAGACCAAGCTTATCGCCGAGAAGCTCGGAACCCTTCCACTCGGTGCCGTTCTTAACAGGGTGACCAACGAGAAGACCGAACTCACAAAGGAGGAGATAGAGGCCATCCTGGAGGTTCCGGTTCTGGCCATGATCCTTGAGGATCCTGAAGTCAAAAGGGCCAGTGCCTACGGTGTCCCTCTCGTCATAAAGAACCCGACGAGTCCGGCGGCTATATCAATCAAACAGCTTGCTGCAAAGCTCGCCGGTATCAAGTGGAAGCCTCCCGAGCCGGAAAGCCCGATAAAGAGGATTTTCAAAGCAATCTTCGGAGGGAAAAGGTGATGGCAGAGGTAATTCTCTATGGCATTATAATAATCCTCCTGATCCTGGTGATAGTGTTGCTGATGCTATATCTCTCGGCCAGGAACAACCCTTACTACGTCGTCTACGACGAGGAGACCAAGAACGCCCTCAAGAGACGTGTGCTCTCCCTTAAGGATGAGCTGGAGGGCGAACTGGAGGAGTTTGACGTCGAGGACTGGGAGAAGGCCCTCGAAGAGTCGATAGACGAGGAGGTCAAGAACCTCTGATCTTTTTGGCCTCCTTGTTACTAAACGTTTTTGCAGCGTTAAATTTTAAAATCTCTTCTGTATGACTACATCCTGGGTGGGGACGCTATGAGAGTGAAGCTGGGTTATAGAGACAGGCTAGTCGAGTTCAGTGGTGGTTGGCTCTATGTCTTCGACGGCAAGCTCTACAGCGTCCCCATCAGAGAGGTTGTCTCCTATTACCTGAACGGCACAGCCGTCCTGCCGGAGGGCATCAAGCCTATCGCAACGGACGTGGTTAGATTTCTGATGAAAACGGGCGAGCTTGAGTGGTTCTCAAGCTCCCAGGCTCAGTGCAGCGAGACCCTCGAGTGATTTTTACAACATTTTGATGAGTGTAGCGGTTGTTCTTGGGCTTTTTAGTCCTGTTTCCTGCGAAAACTTTTAAGTATCCATTTTTCAACAAGTAGAATCCACGGAGGTGATTCCATGAAGGCCAGGATTAAACTGCTGGATGTCCTGAGTGGCAGGTACTCGGTGCTGATCAGTGAGGAAGACGCGAGAGAGGCTAAGCTCCATCCGGACGACCTAGTGAAGCTTGAAGCTGGTAAGAAGATCGTCTATGGGAGTGTTGTGATAAGCAACATGATAGAGAGTGGAGAGATAGGAATAAGCAGGGACATTCTGGAGCTTCACAACTTCTCGGAAGGGGAAACCGTTAACGTAATCCCCGCCGGAACTCCGGAGAGTGTCAGGTACATAAAGAAAAAGATGCACGGTGAAAAGCTTAGGAAGGTTGAAATCGAGTCCATAGTAAGGGATATCGTCGATAGAAAGCTCAGGGATATCGAGATAAGTGCCTTCGTTACGTCCCTCGAGATCAATGGCCTAGACATGGACGAGATAGCGGCACTGACAATAGCGATGGCCGAGACTGGGGATATGCTCGACATAGACAGGAAGCCGATAATGGATGTCCATAGCATAGGTGGCGTTCCCGGTAACAAGACCAACATCCTGGTGGTTCCCATCGTCGCGGCCACCGGGCTGACAATACCGAAGACCAGTTCAAGGGCCATAACGAGCGCCGCTGGGACGGCTGACGTTGTCGAGGTGTTCGCCAACGTCACCTTCACCCTCGACGAGATAAAGAGGATAGTCGAGAAGGTCGGGGCGTGTCTCGTCTGGGGAGGCGCTCTGAACCTTGCCCCAGCAGATGACATAACGATAAAGTCCGAGCGTACACTCAGTGTTGACCCCACAGGACTGATGCTGGCGAGCATAATGTCAAAGAAGTATGCAATGGGGAGTCAGTACGTTCTCATAGACATACCCACCGGAAAGGGAGTCAAAGTTGAGACGATAGATCAGGCCAGGGCTCTCTCGAGGGACTTTATAGAGCTCGGCAAGAGGCTCGGGCAGTACGTTGAGGTCGCGATAACCTACGGTGGCCAGCCGATAGGCCATACTGTCGGTCCGGCGCTTGAGGCTAGAGAGGCCCTCTCGGCGCTCCAGAGTGGCAAAGGACCAGGGAGCCTCATAGAGAAGGCAACAGGGCTGGCAGGGATACTCCTTGAGATGGGGGGAGTTGCCCCAGCGGGGATGGGCAAGAAGATGGCGAAGGAAATCCTCCAGAGCGGTAAGGCCTGGGAGAAAATGAGGGAGATAATCGAGGCCCAGGGCGGAAATCCGGACATAAAACTCGAAGAGATACCCATCGGGGACAAGACTTACACCTTTACTGCTCCGAGCAGTGGCTACGTAACAGGGATAGACAACAGAGCCATAACGGCCATAGCCAGGACAGCCGGGGCCCCCGAGGACAAGGGCGCCGGGGTGGAGCTCTACGTTAAGGTGGGCGAAAAGATCAAGGAGGGTGACCCTCTCTTCACGATCTACGCCGAGCATGAAGCCAGGCTCGACCAGGCTATAGTCCTGGCCAGGAGAACAGAGCCGATAAAAATAGAGGGAATGGTTCTCCAGCGAATCGGCAACATCTAAGGGTTTTTCAGTTCCTTTAATTTTTCTAGAAACTCCCCTCTGCTGAGGCACCCCTCACCACGCTTCAGCTTAACCGCAGCGACCTTGTAGTTGCCCCTGCCGACGAATCTGCAGACTTTTTCCGGTTCATCGACTAGCCTCGCAACCGCGTAGGTGATTCCATTTGCTTCCACATAGTCTATTACAGTGTCCCTGAAGCCGGTAAAGATAACCACACACTTCCTGGAGGGGTTGAAGGGCATTAAATCCTCATCGATTGGGGGTAGTTCTTTCACTACGCATTCTTCCGGGAAGTTGCCGGCCTTTATGCGCTTTACCAGTTCAACTGTCTCTCCCGTTCGCTCGAACCTCTCAAGCTCTTCCCTGCTTACCTCAACTGGTCTCGTTGAGTAGCATAAGACCCTCTCGTCATGATACATCAGGTAAGTCCCGTCTTTTAGAAACATGAAGGCTATCCTCTCCCTCGGCAGGTCGAAGAGGTAGCCAGCTTTGCTCTTCTTGACGCTGTACATCGAACCACCGCTCAACCTTTGAGAGGACACGCTTATAACCATAACTGGTCATAACTGACCCTTAACCTTCTCCACCACCTGAATTCCCTCTATTCTCGTGACCGGGTACTGTCCGTTCTCGTCCTTTTCAACGGCCTTAACCATATCCCATATCGTAAGCAGAGCGACGCTAACTCCGGTTAGGGCCTCCATCTCAACGCCCGTCTTATAAACCGCGCGAACCTCGCAGGTGGCCTCTATGTAATCCTCGCCAAACTCAAAGGTTAAGTCAACGCCGGTCAGTAGTATCGGGTGGCAAAGGGGGATGAGTTCCGGCGTCCTCTTTACAGCTAGAATTCCCGCTATCTGGGCTGTAGCTATGACGTTGCCTTTCTTCGTCTTTCCGGCCCTTATAAGCTCAATGGTTTCAGGCCTTAGGTAAATCCTGCCCTTTGCAACAGCCCTCCTAAACACATCATCCTTGTGCCCCACCTCGACCATCTTGACGCCCTTCTCATCAACGTGGGTGAGTTCTCCCATAGCTCAAACCCCCTTGAGAGATTACCCCTTAGCAACCCCCATCGGCCTCATTCTCGCGACGAGGTTTGCTATACCTGCATCGTGAACGACACTGACGACGTTGTCAACGCTTTTATACGCTCCTGGCGCCTCTTCAGCAACAACACGAAGCGACGCAGCTCTTACATAGATACCGCGCCTCATAAGCTCCTCCCTGAGCCTGTCCCCGCGGTACTGCCTCGTTGCGGCCTTCCTGCTGAGCAACCTTCCGGCGCCGTGGCACGAACTGCCAAAGGTTTCGCGCATTGAGCCTTCGGCTCCAGCCAAGACGTAGCTCGCGGTTCCCATCGAGCCGGGGATAAGGACGGGCTGGCCAACGTCACGGTAGGCCCTGGGAACGTCCGGATGACCAGCAGGGAACGCCCTTGTGGCTCCCTTTCTGTGGACGACGACCTTTACCTTCCTTCCGTCGACCTCGTGCTCTTCAACTTTAGCTATGTTGTGGGCGACATCGTAGACGATGCTCATCTCCATGTCCTCAGCTTTTCTCTTAAAGACCTCCTCAAAGCTCTCCCTGACCCAGTGAGTTATCATCTGCCTGTTTGCCCAGGCGAAGTTTGCCGCTGCTTTCATCGCACTGAAGTACTTCTGCCCCTCCTCGGTCTGGAAGGGGACACTAACAAGCTCGCGGTCAGGCCACGGCACGTTGTACTTCCTGTTGGCTTTTTCCATTATCCTGAGGTAGTCGCTCGCAACCTGGTGGCCGAGCCCCCTGCTCCCTGTGTGAACCATCACAACTACCTGTCCTTCAAAGAGGCCGTATGCCTTCGCGATTCTCTCGTCGAAGATTTTATCAACGACCTGAACCTCGAGGAAGTGGTTCCCCGAGCCGAGGGAGCCGAGCTGGGGCGCTCCACGCTGCTTTGCTTTCTGGCTAACCGCTTCTGGATCCGCTCCTTCCATCCTCCCGCCTTCCTCGAGGTGCTCCAAATCTTCCTCCCAGCCGTAGCCGTTCTCAACTGCCCACTTTGCACCGTCCGCTAAAACATCGTCGAGTTTACCCCAGTGGAGTCTCACGCGGCCTTTGCTTCCCAGGCCACTCGGGACATTCTTGAAGAGCGTGTCAACGAGTTCTTTGATGCGCGGCCTGACCTCCTTCTCGGTGAGATTTGTCCTGATGAGACGGACGCCGCAATTGTGAACAACGAGGCCGTTGGCTATGAAGTTGTGGGAATCGTGATAAACGCCAACATCGTAGAGCTTTTTGGAGTCACTTTTTATTCTCTTGACTTCAATTACCTGATCAAGCACAAAGCCGCCTTCAAGCCCGTAGGCTTTAAGGAAGCTCTTGAAGTCGGGCAGAAGTTCTCTCATCTTCCTATTTCTCTGAACTAAGTTGCTTTCTGAGATGTTGTTTCCTATCACAATTTTTCTCCTTAAGTATTCCGCGAAGATCAGTGCGTATGGTTTCTGGGCGGTGTATTCGTAGCCAATCTTGGAGAGGAAGTTGTACATCTCCATCGTGTTGGAGTATATTACGAGCCTGTACATTACCCGGTTGTCGTACTCTTTGACCTTTCTTACATGGGAAGCGACTTCAAACTCTGCCAGCAGTTCTTTAATTGAATTTAGGAACTTCACAAGGCCTTCTTCGAGTTCCCTGGTCTTAACTGCAGTTAGGGTTATGGAATTTGGCGTATATCCATATTCATCTGAAATCAATCTTGGCTTGCTTCCATCTGCACCAAAAAGCCCTGCTAAGAAGTTTCTCTTAACCCATTTTGGAGCCTTTTTGATCCACTCCGGAACGTCAAAGTCAACGTCAGTTTTCTTACCCACTGGAGCGCCCAGCTTGATGAGGAGTTTTGAAAACGCCTTTGATGTGACCTTTATCGAGTACTCAGTCCCTGTGGTCTCAAACTCCCCCCATGCAGTCTTGATGTTTTCCCTTCTGGTTTTCTTGTGGACTCTGGAGGTCCTGATGTTGAAGTAAAACTCAAGATCCTTCCTAAGGGCTTCCAGTCCTAATCCCTCTCCGTAGAAGACTGTGATTATTCTTTCTCTTCTCTTCTCACGGTAAATGTCGAAAGATCCATCGCCTATAAAGTATCCTAGTATCCTCGCCAGAATCCCAATCCTTGGGTCGTCCATTCTCAATGGGAGCAGTCCCCTCTCTTCCAAGTACTTGATCAACTGTCTGTCCTCGTTTTTGAAATCTTCCCGAGTTAAAAGAACCCTTGGTTCTGGTTCTTCGTACTCGACTCCCTCGAATGGATAGACTGCTACCAAATCACCGGGCTTTAAGTCCTCCGCCTTTATGTACCCATTCTCAGTAAGTATCGGGTGGTCTCCGGAGGCCTTAAGGATCCTTCCACTTGCAAGTTTTATTTCGTATATCTCCTCGTCGCTATCCCTCTCCGCGACCAGCATTATTCTAGAGTGGTCGTTGTGGCCCTCCTTTGCGTCGTAAACCTTTAGTGGAACCCTTTTGAATGATTTGGGTAGGTCCTTTACCTGAATCTTGAATCCCAAATCACTTATGACCTCAGTTTCTTCGTGGAGACAATTCACATCGTATCCTACACCACCGGGGCTTATTACACCCTCCTTTGCGTCAAAGGCGGCAACTCCTCCTATCGGGAAGCCGTAGCCCTGGTGTCCGTCCGGCATTACGATGGAGTACTTGTAGATGCCCGGGAGCATGGCGACGTTTACCGCCTGCTCAAGCGTTTTGTCGTTCTTCATCTTTTCTATAAGCTGATCATCTGCGTAGACCCTCCCAGGGACGCGCATTCTCTTATCAAACTCCGGTATCTCCCACCTTATCTTGTCTATCCTCTTCAGCGGCACCATGCTCTCACCCCCTTTACGGTCGTTTTCAACCAATATAATTTTTATTACCTCGCCAAAAGACAGATGGGATGGTAAATGAGAAACCTGCTCCGCAACATAGAGCAGTTGATAGCCGGGAACTTTGCCAGGAGCACCGTGATGACGTTGCTCACCCTCTACATAATCCGGGAAACGAGCGTCAGTAACTTCGGTGTTTACTCAACCGTTCTCGCGTTTTCCTCGATCACCACGGCCTTTGTGAATTTTGGGCTCGACACCTATCTTATTCGAGAGGCCAGCCGGAACCTCAAGACCTTCTTTCCCCTCTTGAAAGGGATTACCAAGGCGAGGTTTCTGCTCTTTGTCCTTTCGGAGGTCATTCTCTACCTCACCCTTACACTGCTTGAGTACCCCAAGGCCGTCGTCGTTCTGACCCTGATTTTCGCCTTCGACCCCCTGCTGAGCTTTTTCCTCGACTCCCTCTACTCCCTCCGCTACATAGAGGAGAGAACCCGAATAGTACCCCTGGCGGAGTTCGGGAGGCGGGCGCTCCTGTTTGGGCTGGTTTTGCTGGTTGCCAACGGTGACCTCATGGAGATCGTGCTTTCATACCCAGTGGCAGATACCGTAGTGCTGGCCGCTGTCCTAGGTGTTTGTGCTGGGCGCCTCAGGGAGCTGAAGGCCGTTTCAGAGGGTGAGGAGCCTGGCCTCTGGAACCTCCTCAGGAAAAACCTCCCCTTTTCACTTCAGACCCTGACGGGCCTTTTCTTCTGGAACGTGGATGTGATGATGGTCTCAAAGCTATTGGGGGCAATGGAGACCGGTTTTTACAACGTTGGTGCCACGATCTTCAAGGCGATATACTTCCTTCCCCAGTCCTTCGGCTCGGTTCTCCTCCCAAAGTTAAGTAAAGCCTACCACGATGGGAACCTCTGGGGTGTGCGCAATCTGCTGCTGGAATCGGCGAAGACCCTCCTCCTGATTGCCATTGGTATTGTAGTGTACTCGCAAACGAGTCTGCCGTACTACATCCCCCTGCTCTTCGGGGACAAGTACTCTCCCGCGATGAAGCTTATCGGGCCGATGTCGCTGATAGTCCTCTTCTACTTCCCGGCCTTCCTTGGACAGAACCTGCTCGTGGCAATAAACAGGGAGAAGAAAGCCGTGAATTCGCTGGTCATTGCCAACGCAACGAACTTCGTCCTGAACCTCGTGTTCATCAAAATGTACGGTATCCTTGGCGCGGTCTACGGTACCGTGCTGAGTCAGGCGGTATTTTTCATCACCACCGCCTACTACCTCCGCGATGTTATTAGCTGGATGTCTCCGCTTGGGGATATATGGAAGGACTTGACCATAGGAAGTGCCGCGTGGGTGGCAACAGGGCTTGTTGTCTCATGGCTGAACGGGGTAACGAGACCGTATCTAGCCGACAATTTGTACCTGCTGACGCTTTTCCTGCTGTACAGGGAGCTGATAAAGGGAGAGAGGTTTAACCTCCATGGGTATTCTATCCCTTAGAAGGTCTGTATCTCCTCTCCTTGGGAACGTAGTTGAGAAGCTTTCCACCTTTGGCCTTTGCCGATCCTAGGAAGTAGTTTCTCCACTTCAGGATTACCCAGCCGTAGAGCTCTCCATCGATCTCGACGTCTCCTCCTGCCAAATAGCGCCTCGCCCTTTCATCGTCCAGCTCAACGACGTTCTTCGTCGCCTTCGGCCCGACTAAAAAGCTCCCCTCTATGGTGAGCCTTATTCCGTCGCTCTCAATCCTGCCGAAGTAAAC
>NZ_JALTCZ010000035.1 GCF_027008145.1 Thermococcus sp.
ATCGGCGCTATCTTGATGAGGTTGTGCTCCATAGCGTGGAGAGCCGAGCCAATCCCATCCTTGCTGTCAACCATCTTCTTTATCGCGAAGGCCAGCTCCCCATCTTCTACACCCGCCTTCTGGAGGGCGTCGCCTATCGTCTTTCTTATGATGAAGCTCGTACTTCCGAGGTAGAGCGGGAAGAGCTTCCTCCTGTCGAGGCTCTCGTAAAGGTGGAGGGCGATATCTTCGCTCCCCTTCTCCTCAGCCTCCGCGAGAAACACCCGGAACTCCTCGGCCGGAACTTCCCTTATCGACTCCGGGAAGACGAGCCACATCCCTTCAGTCTCGAACTCCCTCACGTGTGGTTCCTCGAACTCAACCTTCGCAAACCTCTCCCAGTTGAGTATCGAGAAGTCCTCCTCAGTCTCTACTCTCTCCCCGCTCGCAGGGGAGAAGATTTCACCCTTTAAAATCCCCTTCTCCTTTAGCTTCACCAGCTCAGCCGCGTAGCTGGCCGTGTCGAGGCCCTTGACGGCGTAGCCCGTGTAGATGTGCCTGACGCGGAGCCGTCCGAGGCCTATCGTTACTTCCCTGTAGGACTTCTCCTCCTTAACCTCAAGGATTTCAACGTCCTCGCGCTTGCTGGCGAAGGTTTCAACATCCCAGAGGCGGTTCAACTGTCTCGCGAAGACGAAGTGGAAGTTGTCGAGGCTCAGGCGATCCATCGCCATGTAGAGCTCTCCCCTGGAGAAGTAGGCCATCCCTGGCAGGAGAGAGCGATGGTACTCGTCCGTGTCGACCTCCTCTATGATGTAGCCCTTGAGCTTGAGCCAGTTGATGAAGTTGAGGAGCTCCCTAGTTGAGGATTTCTCCATCAGCCTGCCCCTTATCCACGGCTCGTCCTTCACCAGGAAGAAGCTCTCGTCGCTGGCAGTTCTCAGCGAGGAGTAGCTGAAGGCCGGCCTTCTAATGCGGAGTTCAAGCCTTCCCGTTAGAGGGTTCTTCTTCAGGTCGGCTTTGCGCTCGATGATGAGCTTTTCAGCTATCTTCCTCTCGAATCTGTCCAGCTCCTCCCAGTCGAGGATTCCGAGCTCAGTGAAAAGGTAGTGGAGGTGTTTTTCCGCTATGCGCTTGTTATCGGTCTTCACAGGCATGTACTCGATGATGCCCTTCTCAAGTCTCTCAACGAGTTCGTCAAAGTGCTCTCTGTAGTAGTAGTCGAGGCCGTTCTTCCTCAGGACGATGCCGTTCAGTGCCTCGCGGTCGGCCTTTCTTCCAGCTCTACCGAAGCGCTGTATGAGGGAGAAAAGACCATCCGGGGGGATTCCGTAGTTTATCACAGCGTTGAGGTCGCCTATGTCAATCCCAAGCTCAAGGGCGGTGGTGGTGAGCAGAACTAAAAGCTTTCCAGCTTTGAAGTCCCTCTCCACCTCCCAGCGGACGTTCTTTGGGAGTGTGCCTTTATATGTGCTTGTCCTCGAAAAAGTTGAGGAGTTCAGGAGGAAGCGCATGAGCTTCTCCGTTCCCTTCCTGCTGTCGAAGAAGACGAGGGTCTTTATATCTTTCCCAGCGAGCCTCTCAACGATTGCCTTTAAAAGCTGTCTCTCCTCAAGGTTTCTCGGCTCGAAGAGTACCAGATACCTTCGCGGGAACGGGTTGGTGGCTCTCGTTACCGCCTTGAACTCAAGCCTGAAGAGCTTTTCGGCAAACTCCTTCGGGTTCCTCAGCGTTGCCGAGAGGGCTATTATCTGGGGCCTTACTCCAAGGTGTTTGAGCCTGAAGAGAAGCCTTTTGAAGAGCCACGCCGCGTTGCTCCCGAAGACTCCCCTGTAAACGTGGAGCTCGTCAACAACCAGATAACGCAAGTTCCTCAAAAGCCACTCGTAGTCCCTCCAGCGACGCAGGATGTTGTAGTGGAGCATGTCGGGGGTTGTGAAGACGGCCCTCGGCCTCTCGCGGGTTAGCTTTTTCCTCTCGCTCCAGGGGACGTCGCCGGTCAGAATCCTCGCGCTCACACTCTTTCCGGCTATGCGGTAAAAAGTGAGGTTCTGGAGGGAGAACTTCTCGAACTGGTTGTTTATTAGAGCTCTGGTGGGATAAACGAGGAGATAAGTTTTTCTCGGGTCGGAGAGGTATGAGTCGAAGATGGCCAAGCGGAAGATCTCGCTCTTCCCGCTTGCCGTTGGAGTAGTGACGACGATGTTCTTCCCGGAGTAAAGCTTTTCCAGGGCCTCAACCTGATGTCTATAAAGGGTAAAGCCGAGCTCACCTAAAAGGGCGTTTATTTCCGGGTTGTTGAAAGTGAACTCCCCAAATTCCCCTTCGCTCGGGGGGAAGACCTGGACTTTGGCGATTTCCGACTTCAGCGGTTTGAGCACTTCGAAGAGGGACATGTTCTCCCCTTCCCCTCTGCCCTCAAAAACTTGGCGGAAAAATAAAAATCAGCGAAGCCCTCTGATCCCTGCATCAGGCTTCATCCTCTCGCTGAGGAGCTTTATTAGCTGGAGGAGCGTTTCACCCTTCTCCTTCGTGTATGCCGGCTTCATCTCTCAAACGAGGAGTCTGAGACAGGCGCAGTCATCGTAGAGAGCCAGCTTGACTTTTCCGAAGCCAATCCTCTCAAGGATTCCAGCCTTGCTCTCGACGAGGGTCTCAAATCGTTTACATGCTTTCGCGGCAATCCCCTTCTTGGTTTTTCTTGGAGAGACTGAATTGCAGGCCAAAACTGGGGGATTATCTCGTTCTCCGCAATCCTTTAAAACCCTCTCCCTCAGCCTAAGCCGGTGGTGGGGATGGCAAGGATAGCGGTCATCGATTACGACAAATGTAACCCCGACAAGTGCGGTCACTTCCTCTGTGTTCGAGTCTGCCCGGTCAACCGAATGGGCGGCGAGGCTATAATCATCGACGAGGAGAACTACCGTCCTGTTATCCAAGAGGCGAGCTGCACCGGCTGTGGAATCTGCGTTCACAAGTGCCCCTTCGGGGCGATAACCATCGTCAACCTTCCGGAACAGCTGGATGAAGACTGCGTCCACCGCTACGGCGTGAACGGCTTCGTCCTCTACCGGCTTCCCGTTGTTAAGGAGGGTATGGTGGTGGGCGTCTTGGGCCCGAACGGAACCGGTAAGACCACCGCCGTTAGAATACTCTCGGGTCAGCTCCTCCCGAACCTCTGCTCCGACAACGACTCTTGGGAGGAGGTGATAAGGGCATTCCGCGGCAACGAGCTCCAGAACTACTTTGAAAAGCTCAAAAACCGCGAGATAAGGCCGGTCGTCAAGCCCCAGTACGTTGACCTCATCCCCAAGGCCGTTAAGGGCAAAGTCCGAGACCTCCTCAAGAAGGCCGACGAAAGTGGGAAGTTTGATGAGGTGGTGAGGGAGCTTGAACTGGAGAACGTCCTCGATAGGGACATAAGGCAGCTCTCCGGCGGTGAGCTCCAGATGGTTGCCATAGCAGCTGCCCTGCTCAGGGATGCGCACTTCTACTTCTTCGATGAACCCTCAAGCTACCTCGACATAAGACAGCGCCTCAAGGTTGCTCGGATAATCAGGCGCCTCGCGGACTCTGGAAAGAACGTCTTAGCTGTGGAGCACGATCTGGCGGTCATCGACTACCTGAGCGATGTAATCCACGTCGTCTATGGAAAGCCCGGTGCCTATGGTATATTCTCCCAGTCGAAATCAACGAGGAACGGGATAAACGAGTTCCTTCGCGGTTACCTCCGCGACGAGAACGTCCGCTTCAGGCCTTACGAGATAAGCTTCACCAAGACGAGCGAGAGGAAGGCTCAGGAGGGCGAGATACTCGTTCAGTACCCGAGGCTTGTGAAGGACTACGGAACTTTCAAGCTTGAGGCCGAGGGAGGAGAGCTCTACGTCGGGGAAGTAGTTGGCATAGTCGGGCCGAACGGAATAGGTAAGACGACCTTCGTCAAGATGCTCGCCGGGGTTGAGAGGCCGACAGAGGGAGAGGTGGACTGGTCGCTTACCGTCAGCTACAAGCCCCAGTACATCAAGACCGATTACGAGGGGACTGTTTACGAGCTTTTGAGCAAGATAGACTCGACGAAGCTCATGAGCAGTTTCTACAAGAGCGAGCTACTCAACCCGCTGGGAATCCCAGATCTCTACGACAAGAAGGTCGGCGAGCTGAGCGGTGGTGAGCTCCAGCGCGTTGCAATAACGGCCTGTCTGATACGTGATGCAGACCTCTACCTCCTCGACGAGCCTTCAGCGCATCTCGACTCCGAGCAGAGGCTCGCGGTTTCAAAGGCCATACGCTCTCTCATGGCCAAGAACGAGAAGACCGCTCTAATAGTCGAACACGACGTCATGATGGTGGATTACCTCAGCGACAGGCTAATAGTCTTTGAGGGTGAGCCCGGGAGGTACGGAAAGGCCCTGCCCCCGATGGGCATGCGCGAGGGCATGAACCACTTCTTAGCTGGCATAGGGATAACCTTCCGCAGGGATCCAGACACCGGAAGGCCGAGAGCCAACAAGGAAGGTTCCGTCAAGGACAGGGAGCAGAGGGAGAGGGGCGAGTACTACTACACATAGCCTTTTTAGCCCTTCCCCCCTATTCCCTCCGGTGGTCGGATGCTCCCCGGTAAAGTCCCTCCTGAGTTGCTCGTCAGGTTGCTCTCTCTCCTCCCCATAGGGGAGGAGGTCCTTATCGGGCCGGGCGAAGGGCTGGACTTCGCGGCGCTGATGGCTGATGGGGAGGTCATAGTAGTCTCCACCGACCCGATAACTGGCTCCGGGAGGAGGATAGGTTTCTATGCGGTTCACGTGAATGCGAACGACGTAGCCGTCTCAGGGGCGAGGCCTCGGTGGTTCCTGACGACAATCCTTCTTCCAGAGGGGGCCGATGAAGGACTCGCAGAGGAGATAGTCGCCGAGATAGCGGAAAATTCGGAGAAAATCGGTGTCTCCGTCGTTGGCGGGCACACTGAGGTCACCCCCGGGCTAAACCGGCCCATAGTCGTCGGGACGATGATAGGCGTCGCAGAGGGAAAGCTGATCCGCCCCGATGGGGCCAGACCCGGGGATGCTATAGTCCTGACCAAGTGGGCCGCCCTTGAGGGAACTGCGATAATAGCCGAGGAGCGGAGGGAGGAGCTTGTGGATGCCTTTGGGGAGGAACTCATCGGCAGGGCAATCGGTTTCCTTGAGATGATAAGCGTCCTCCGCGAGGCCATGATAGCGAGGGACTTCGCAAGGGCAATGCATGACCCAACAGAAGGCGGCCTTGCCAACGGCCTCCACGAGATGGCCAACTCGGCCGGGCTTGGCTTCAGGGTCTATGCCGATAGGGTACCCATCAGGGAGGAGACGGAGAGGATATGCGATTTCTACTCCCTCAACCCGCTCGCACTGATAAGCTCTGGTGCTCTTCTCATAGCGGTTCCTCCCGAGTCCTCTGGAGAGCTCGTCACTAGGCTTAGGGAAAGCGGAATCCCTGCGACAGTCATCGGAAAGTTCCTTGGGGATTCAGCGGTGAGGGTGATCGTCGAGGGAAACAGGGAGAGGCCCCTTGAGAGGCCGATAAGCGACGAGCTGTGGAAGGTTGTTTAGATTTCAAAGGCTATCTTCAGGTTTTCTTCCTCTTCAATGCCCTTGAGTATCATCAGGGCTTTCTCTGGCGGGAGGCTCAGTACGGAGAGCAGTTCTCTGACTCTTTTAACTTCTTCCTTCTTCTCCCCTTTCGAACGGGCCTCAAGGTAGTCGAGAACCGCCAGTAGAGCACCTTTGAGTGACCTGTCTCCGAGGGGGAGCGGTTTCCAGCCGTTTTCGTGGACGTAGACCGCCTTCGGGCTAACCTCCGGAGAGAGCTTTGAGACTGGGATGAGGGAGTGCCCCGCCAGAAGAAAGTCAACGATCAGGTTCTGGGGATACTCCCTCAGGAGTTCCAAGAAAGACACCTCTAGTGCCCTAAGGAGGGAGGAAAGCCTCTCAACATCTTTAATCCTGCTCTTGGCGAGCAGGGAAAGCTTTACAACGCTCCTCTCAACAGGGTCGTTCTCCAGATCGACGGTGAAAAGTATTCTCTCCCTGAGCGAAGTTCCCTCGGCAAAGGCCCTGACGACGACCCAGGCGACACCATTCGTCAGCACCCCATATTTAACTCCCCGGCTGAAGCAGTAGCGCGCCAGCTGTCTGAGGGGCTCATCTTTGCTCAGGACGTTGACGCCGAGGTTTTTGGCCTCCACGAAGGCCACTATTTCGCCGTTGAGGAGGAGGGCGTAGTCGGCCCTTCCGTCCTCCGTCCTCTCCTCGGGCCGGACTTCCTCAGGGTTGCTCCAGTTCCAGCCGAGGGCCTTGAAGATTTCCCCTATGAGGTGTTGCTTAACGGCCTCCTCGTTCCTCTCGTAGAGCTTCCTGTGGGAGAAAACCCTTGACATGACCGTCAGCACTGCCCTTTCAAGCTCCTCCATTCTCACACCTTAACCAACTCCGACCGGAAACCTAAAAGCTTTTGCTGTGTAGATACTGGGGGTGGAAAAGGTGTGCAGGATACTCTTTGCAATGGGTGATGGTGATGAGCTTAAACCCCTCGCCGAGGCCCTCAGGAAGTCGGCCGAGTACGACCCATACAGGGAAAGAAAGAGCGGGAAGACCAGCCACGCGGATGGCTGGGGCTACGTCATTCTCCGGGAGGATGGTATTGCCCACTACCGCTCCCCAAGGCCGATCTTTGAAGATGAAAGGGGCTTTTCCGGCCTCCTTGATAACCTTCGGGGCGAAGCGGTGCTCATGGCTCACGCGAGGGCCGCAAGCCAGGGGGCAAAGAGCCTCTTCAATGCCCAGCCCCTTTCCTTCTCCTCAAGGAAGGGCTTCTCCTTCTGGTTCAGCCACAACGGTGACCTCGACAAAGAGACTGTGATTGAGAGGGCCGGCTTTGAGAGGGAGCACTTCGAGGAAACCTCGGACAGCTACGCCTTCTCCGCCTACCTCTGCCGTCTCCTCGACGGGCCGAGTGTGGAGAGCCTCATAGAGCACTACTCCTTTGGGGCGAGTGTTTCCAGAACGACATTCAACACGATGACGCTCTTCCTGATGCCCGATGGAAGCTGGAAGGCCTTCATTACGGCCTACATGAGCCCCACCTATTATCACAATGCCCTCCACAGGGACTACGCGAAGCTGATAAAGCTCTCCAGGCCCTTTGCTATAGCCTCTTCAACGCTCGAACTCTATCACGGGGCCGATTGGGTCGAGATTCCAAACGGGACGGCCTATCTGATCGAGCCCGGAAGATTTGAGAACCTTAAGCTGGGGTGAGAGCATGGACGAGAACGCCCCGATAAAGGTTTACATGACGAGGAAGCTGATAGGTGTCTCTCCCGGTGATACCGTGAAGAGGGCCTCCGAGGTCATGGTGGAGTTCGACATAAGTTCCCTTGTTGTCGTTGAGAACGATAAGGTCGTTGGCTTCTTCACCAAGACTGACGTGATACGCCGCGTGGTCATCCCCGGGAGGCCAAACACGACGCCAGTGAGGAAGATAATGACAAGGGAGCTGATAACCATGGACTCGAACGCACCGCTCAGGGAAGTCCTTGACGTCATGGCCAAGAAGGGAGTTAAGCACATACTAATAGAGGAGAATGGCCAGATAGTCGGGATATTCACCCTCAGCGATCTCCTTCAGGCGAGCAGGAGAAAGCTTGAGACAGCAATAGCCGCGGAGTGATGGTCATGAGGATAGCCCACATAAGCGACACCCACATCACAGGGGGAGAGGCCTACAAGAGCTACGCCTACGACCTCACGGTCAGCGAGATAAACAGACTGAACTTCGACCTGGTTGTTCACACCGGGGACGTGACCAACGGCGGTCTCAGGGAGGAGTATGAGAGGGCCGAGTACGAGCTGAAGAAGATTAAAAAACCCCTCGTGGTCATTCCCGGCAACCACGACGTCAGGAACGTCGGGTATGAGCTCTTTGAGGAGTTCATCGGTCCATTGAACGGTATTTATGAGTTCAAAGACGGCGTCCTCATCTGGGTGGACTCTACCATACCGGATTTGAGCGACGGGAGGATAGGGAGGCACAAGTTCCGCTGGCTCAAGAAGGTTCTTGAGGAGTACTCCGAGAGGCCCATAAAGCTCGTCGCTGCTCACCACCACCTCATCCCCTTACCGAACACGGGCAGGGAGAGAAACGTCCTCTTCAACGCCGGCGACGTTTTAGATCTCCTCCTGAGGCACGACGTTACGCTCTACCTCTGTGGCCACAAGCACGTCCCCAACGTCTACCGCGTTGAAGACCTTGTCGTTGACAACGCCGGGTGCACGTCCTGCCGGAAGACGAGGAGGGGCGATGTGAACAGCTACAACATCGTCGAGATAGAGAACGGCAGGCTAAGCGTGACCGTAAGGCGCCTCACCGGGGATGAAGAAGCGAAAAGCCACAGGCCGGTCAAGTCAAAGCTCTTCATACCCCGGGGAGAAAGGCTGATGAGGATAGTCCATATCGCCGACATGAGGGTCTCGGACAGGGTCTACTTCAGGAGAAAAGTCCTGGAGAACGCGATAAGGCTGATAAACGAGAAGCTAAAGCCGGACGTTGTCATCCACTCGGGAAATCTCGTTGACGTCGGCATCGAGAGGAACTTCGAGAGGGCCTTTGAGTTCTGGGAGAAGATAGGCGCGCCAAAGCTCGTTGTCCCGGGCTCAAGCGACATGACCTGCCTCGGCCACGAGCTCTTTCAAGAGTACTTCGGCGAGCCCGAGGTGACCCCTCTGAGGGACTTCACCTTCATCCCAGTCTTGACACCCCAGTATGAGTACGAAGTTGGTTCCGTCGGAAGGTTTGGCCAGAGGAAGCTCGCCGGCGACCTTGAGAGCGCGGAGGGAAAGAGGGTTGTTTTCATGCACCACAACGTCGTCCCCATACCTGGGAGCAGGGAGAAGGGCTTCCTTGAGGATGCTGGGGACGTCTTAAGAATTCTCACCCAGCACGGGGCAGAGATAGTTCTCACGGGGCATGGGGGGAACGCCTTTGCAGTTAGGGTAGAGAACACCGTTGTGATCAATGCCGGCTCCTTAAGCTGGGAGCTCCACAGGAACGCCTTTGGTAACAGCTTCAACCTGATAGACGTTTACCCGGACATAATTGTTGCCTTTGAGGTGCAGGCAACGTGGGGGAGCAGGAGGCTCCTTGGGGTATGGCCCCTCAGACCTTCCTCAGGCGCTCCATGAGATCTTCCATTATCTCGTTGACCGTCTTTTCCAGCTCAACGTTCTCTATTACCTTCACGCCGTACTCTTTGGCCCTTCTGACTATGTACTCCTGAAGCCAGAGTATCTCGTCGAGATGCTCGATGTAGTACTCGGCTGGCCTCTTGCTGTAGCGGGTGCGCTCGTAGAAGTGGGCTTCCAGGGTTTTCCTGTCGCTCACGGAGAGGACGTACATGAAAGAATTCTCGTTGGTCTCTACGAAGCCGGGGACGAGGTGAATGCCCTCTATTATTGCGTTCATTCCCTCCCTGAGGGCCCTGTCGAGGACGGCTTGGACGCCAACCGAGACGTGCCTCACCTGACTTTCAAACCCCTCTATCAGGCTTTTCGCCCCCTTGAGCTCGCGCCATGCCATGAAGGAGGATGAGTGCAAATCTGGAAGGAGTTCCCTCGCTATTATCTTCCGCATTACCTCCCTTACGGTGTCTGTCCCTATAACGGTCCTTATTGAGAGTCTGAAGGCCAGCTCCGTCGCTATCGTTGACTTTCCAACCCCCGTTACACCGCCGAGAAGGATAACGAGAGGAACCTTCCTCCTCCGGAACTGCCTCCAGAAGAGGTATCTCTCGGCCTCCTCCTTCAGGCTGTGCTGAATGAGCTTCTCGTAGGTCAGCTTTCTTATGTCGTCGGTCGTGACGGCCCTGCTTCCCCTTTCAAGGAGCTCCTTCTGGACTTCAGTCGCTATGATGTAGGCTATTCCAACGTCAACCCCGGCTAATGTTATAGAGCGCGTCAGAATCCCCCTTGAGAAGGGCAAGCTAACCTTCCTCTGGGGGTCGGTGACTATTATCATCCTTCCACCACCCTCTCCGCCAGGGCCAAAACTGACTCCCTGAGGTCTTTGCCGTCGGTGTTCACCGGCTCGTTGGCGAGGTATATGACTTCGAGGCCCTCCTCTAGGGCCCAGAAGGTTACGGTGTCAACAGCAGCCGCCTTGAGCTCGACGAGGACGGCATCTATGTCCTTCAGGTTCTTGAGTTCTCTCTTCAGCACCGAGCGCTTGGCCAGGTTCCCCGAGCTGAAGACAACTTCCGCGCCAAGGCCTTCAAGCCTCTCCCCTGCCTTCTCGAGGGCCCTATCGGACGTCATGAAGAGCGCAACACGCTTTCCCTGGACCTCCCCTACTGGTCTCGGTTCGAATGCTGTCAGGTGAACCTCGGCTGATGGGTTTATCCTCCTTATTGTCCCTACGAGCTTCTTTAGTTTTTCCTCCCCAACGGCATCTGCCATTGTAACGACTACTATGTCCGCCAGCGCCAGCCTGAAGGGCCCGAAGTAGTTGCCTACATGCTCCAGCCTCTGGGTTGCTCCGACGACGGTTATGTAGCCGTCGGCCTTAACTGGAGGCATCGTAGCACCGCTCCCCTCAAAGACTATAATGTCATGGGGCAGGCTCTCGGCGAGCTTCATTCCCTCGGAGAC
>NZ_JALTCZ010000036.1 GCF_027008145.1 Thermococcus sp.
CATCTCGCGTACCTCGTAGAGGAGAACGTTTATAGGGTTGGCTTCTATCACTCCCATCATTGGGATGAAGGTTAATTACCTTTCCGCTCACCTCGTATAGTCCAGAAAAGCTAAAACTCCAAGTACCTACCTTGTAGTAACCTATACTTCCTCCGAGCACGCATTTCTACAACAAACATTTGATCTGCTTCGGCACGTTTTCCTTCCTTTTCAAAGCTTAAACGTTGAATTCTTGCCGCTTCTTGGAGAGACCTTAACCTACCTTCATAATAATAAATTATAACCGAACAATCCTTTCAATTGACTCTCAATTAGTTTAGTTCTAACAACAGTGCTTTCTGTATCAATCGTAGATGTTGTCACAAGGGACCCCGCTCCCGAAATTACAATTTGAAAATCTAAGTTTCTTATGAAATCTGGGTTTGGGTTCTTCGTATATGTCTTCTCCCACAAAAATTAGACGTTTTCGAAAATGGATCCGTCGAATACAGCATCCCCTCTAAATTCTGCTAACTGAAATTCTACTATCTTTTTGAATTCGACATCCTTAAAGTGAGCGTTGCCGTAGAACGTTGCATTCTTAAAGCTTGCTCCTTTCTCAAACACAGCGAAGTTGAAGATGGCCTCCTCTGCAAAGTCAAAGAATGCAGTGTTATAAAAATGGCAGTGACTAAAATTCGCATCAGAAAATTTACAGAATCAGAAATCTACCTGCTCTTTAAACTTTGCGCTTGAGAAATTAGCTCGACACCTAAAAACAGTTAGGCTTTCCCTCAGCACTCTTTTCAAAGGTAGCATGCCCTCAAATGGACTCTTCCGTCAACTTCACTTTCTTTTATCCTTGGCGCGAATTTTCTGAAAAAAAGCTTCCCAGAACTGCCTCTCTCCTTCTGGTGTCTTAGTCTTCTTGTAGAAAATCGCCTCATCTATATGTCCATTTCCTGGCATGGATGCACTTTACGTTCCGGAACTATAAAAACTTTTGTCAAAAGCGAACAAAAGAGTAGAAACTTCAAGGCTCCACAACGGTTCCGCTGTGCTTCCCCCTCACGACATCGAAGAGGTGGTACGCATCTTTTTTGCCCACGATATACGTCCTTATCCCGCCTCTCTGAATGAATTTGGCAGCTAAAGCGTCAACGACACTGCTTTCTCCTGCTTTGCTCTCCGCCTCCATCGCTATCTCTACGAGCTGCTCCGGCGTTATCCTGTCGAGTTTCTTCGCGTTGGGGTTCTTCCTCGGGTCGGAGTCGTAAACTCCATCAACGTTCGTAACGACAATGAGGAGGTCAGCCTGGAGGTACTCAGCGAGGAGAGTAGCTACCGCATCGGTCGTGTGTCCCGGATGAGTCCCGCCCATTATCGGTATCTTCTTGAGCTGTATCACTTCCCAGGCCTTACGGAAGTCCTGGATGACGAAGGGGTAGGCCTTTTCGCCGAGTGCCGCTATGAGCAGCATCGCGTTGGCGCGTGTGATGTGAATCCCTATGTAGTCCTTGAAGGTCTCGTTGGGCGTGAAGGTCTTCGCGGCGTGGATGTACTTCCTGGCGACCTTTCCACCTCCGACCACCACTGCAACCTCGTGGTCTTCGCTTATTTTGATGAGCTCGTAGGAGAGAGCCCTTATGAAGTTGATGTCCGGGTCTTCGGGAACGAGAACCGAGCCACCTACGTCGAAGACTATCCTCATGATGACCCTCACGGTGGTAACCGGGTAGCTTTATAACCTTTTTCTTGTCGCGTGGATGATAAAAACTGGGGAGCAGTAGGAAGGTGAGACTCACCCTATCTGGAACGCACTCGTGTGCAGCTCACCGCGCTCGAAGCGATACGGATCGTACCACTCCCAGTCAATGGGAACTTTGGAGCGACCTCTGGCAATCAGCTCCGCCATCGCCTGCGCAACTGCCGGTGCCATCATGAAGCCGTGGCCGGAGAAGCCTGCTGAGATGTAGAAGTCCTCGAGGAGCTTCCCTATCGCCGGGTTCCTGTCGGGGGTTTTGGCGTAGAAGCCCGCCCACTGCCTTATCACGTGGGCGTACTTCAGCGGGGGGGCCATCATCACGGCGTACCTCAAAACTCCACGCAGAAAGTCGTAGGTCGGTTCGACATCGTTTAAGCCCCTCGCTTCATGCTCTATCCCCGCACCGCAGATTATTCCACCATCCTCACCGTCCTGGATTATGTACGCGTCGTTCCAGCTCGGCGGGCAGACCAGAGGTTCGGCCTGCCCTTTCTCCAGGAGTTCCGTCTTGACAAGCTGGTGCTTGTAGACCTTTATAGGCACAATACCGCGCTTCAAACCGGCCATCTCGTTGATTGTTGGTGCCCAGGCATTGGTAGCATTGAGGACGGCATCTACCTTAACGCTCTCGGCCTTTCCCCTGCTCCTGTACCTGACCGCGGTTATCTCATCTCCCTCGCGCTCGAAGCCAATAACTTCAGTGTGCTCCCTCGCGTCAACTCCCATCTCCCTGGCCCTGAAGAGGTAGGCGAAGAGCGTCTTGAACGGGTTCGCCTTCCCATCCCTAGGATTCCAGGTTCCAGCCAGGAACGGCTCCGGGTTTAGGATCGGAACTATCTCCTTGGCCTCGTCCATATCGATGAGCCTCGTCGGGACTCCAAAGCGGTTCTGAAGCCGTATGTTGGCCTTAAAGGCCTCAATCTCCTCTTCACTCGTCGCGAGAAAGAGATAGCCTGTCTGCCTGAAGTTTATATCGAAACCGAGCTCGTCTTCAAGCCTCTCCCAGCGCTCGACCGCGTACTTCATGAGCCTTACGTTGGCCTCGTCCGTGAACTGGGCGCGGATTCCACTTGCACAGCGGAAAGTCGAGCCCGAGCCGAAGTAGTTCTTCTCGAAGAGTATGACGTCTTCCCCAAGCTTCGCCAGCTCGTAAGCCGTTGCCACGCCGATTATTCCGCCCCCAATTACAGCTATCTTACTCATCGTCACCACCCGCGAGAACCCCAACGCGGACGGGCCTTATTGGAACCCTCGTCTTTGGGAGAGGGATCTCCTCGGGCCTCTTGCCAGTTTTCCTCGCGAGGATAGAGATTACGAGCGGTATGCATGTTCTCCCTTGACAGGGCCCCATACCTATGCGGAGGAGTCTCTTGATTTCCTCAATGTCTGTAACGCCAGAATCTATGAGGGCCTCAATCTCATCGGCGGTTACGTCATTGCAGCGGCATATGATTACCTTTCCGGACATTCCGATCACCCCTCCACCGCAGCCCTTGCTTGCGCATGTTGAGGCATTAGCCTCAACACGTCGAGAACTTTGCGCCCAACGAGCGCTGGCGGAAAAGTTTTTACTCTACAGCTCGCTCCGATAGGTGTGAGAGTGTGACTCGATGCCTTTCTTTGAGTGTTCGCACTTGGAATGCGCCCTTCAGGCGCAGTTAGACCGCGAACCTCTCTGAAATCTCCGCTTTCAAATGGCTCTCCGGTCAAAATACGCTGGATTTTCATTCTCTCACCACCTTAACCGCCCTGACTTCCCAAGCCAGCTCAATGGGCACCTCGACGGTGATTATCGGCGTGTCCCCCTTCGTCTTCTCCCTCGGAACGACGGTGAGAACCTTTCCCCTCCCGACTGGCTCTCCAACGCGGTTGAGGAGGACGACTTCCTCTCCCCTCTCTGGCAGAGGAAGGAGCTCGTGGGGCATTGTTATCCTCGCCTTATCCTTGACGTAGTGAACCATAAAGAAGGCCAGCCCTGGGCATATCTGCACGCAGAGGGAGCAACCGATGCACTTCTCGTAGTCCACCATAGGCAGGTCGTTCGGCGTTGGCATGCTTATTGCGTTTGTGGGACACACCTCCCTGCAGGGCGCACATGGAATCTCCTGGGGGCACTCAGGAACCGCAACGGGCCTCTGGCGGAGCCTCTCCTCTCTTGGCTTGGGAATTATCGAGAAGAGCTCCTCGGGCGTTATGTAGCCCCTCCGGAGATAAGCCGGGATCTCAGGCATTTCCAACACCCTCAAGGAGCTTCCTTATTCCCTCGGCAACATGCCTCCCGAAGGGCCCGGACCGGAACTCCTCAAGGTCGCGCTGGGCTCCCTCTATCTCCTTTACCCAGCCCTCTTCGGCTATTCCAAGCCTCAGGGTGGCAGCTATGCCCGCTATCTTGCCTTCGAGCATCGCGGTGGTGGCTTCCTCTATTCCGGCCGAGTCGCCGGCAACGAATATTCCCCTGACCGTAGTTTCCATCCATTCATCACGAACCGCGACGTGGCCTCCGAGCTCGCGGATGAACCTTATCTGACAGCCCGCCTGGTGGAGGAGTTCAATGCTCGGTCTCAGGCCGACCGCGAGGGCTATTACATCCACATCAAAGACTTTCTCCGTTCCCGGGATTGGCTTCCAGTTCTCGTCGAGTTGTGCCACAACGGCCCTCTCCACCCTCTCCTTTCCTTCAGCGCGCAGGATCGTATGCCCCGTGAGTATCGGAACGCCTAGGCGCTTCACCTTGGCAGCATGCACAAAGTAGCCACCTACCTTGGGCATCGCCTCAACTATCGCCCTCACCTCAACACCGGCCTGTACGAGCTGGTACGCTAAAATAAGTCCGACGTTCCCGGCGCCGACGATAAGAACCCTCTCACCGGGCTTGACACCGTAGGTGTTCATCAGCGTCTGAATAGCCCCAGCCCCGTAGATTCCGGGCAAATCGTTGTTCTCGAAGGGTATCATCCTCTCCATCGCGCCGGTGGCAACGATGACGGCCCTTCCGCGGAACTCTATGAGTTCCCTGTTCTTCCTCACGCCAAGGACGAGCTTCTCGTTTCCATCGTGGAAGATTCCCACCGCTGAAGTTTCGAGGAACACCTCCACATTTTCCCTCTTCCTAACTTCCTCCTCCAGAATTTTCGCTATTTCCACTCCCCTCACACCGGCGAACTGTTCCCTCTTCCCGAAGAACTTGTGGGTCTGCTTGACGAGCTGGCCGCCGAGCATAGGGTTCTCATCGAGGAGAACAACCCTTGCCCCGGCATCGGATGCGTTTATTGCTCCCATTAAGCCAGCGGGCCCGCCACCGATGACCACAATGTCAGCCTTCACTACCTTTGCCTCCCTGAACTCAGGTGGCTTGGCTTTGATTGGGAGCCTGGCCCTTCCCTTCTGGCGCTCTATCCTCATGCCATCTTCAACGAGGGTTATGCAGGTTCTGACGTTCGGAATCCCGTTGACGACCATCAGGCAGGAAGAGCACTTGCCTATGGCGCAGAAAAGGCCCCTCGGGCGATTTTTGTTTGGGGAGTGGTTGAGAACCCTTATGCCAGCCGCGTGGAGGGCCATCGCTATAGTTTCGCCCTCGTAGGCCTTTATCGGCCTCCCCTCAAAGTAAATGGTCAGCTCCCTGCCACGCCTGAAGTGGAGAATAGGGTGTTCCCTGAGACGCATTGGGCGTCACCTGTGAGCGGATTAGTGGAAGAACTTATGAAAATTTTTCAATCCAAAGGTGGACAACCTTTGGTTTCGGGCTTACCAAACCTTTATATATCCCGCTCAGAAAACTAACCTTGGCGGCGGGCTAGGCCGGGGGGTTCGGCGTCCCCTGTAACCGGAAACCGTCGATATGCCGGGGCCGAAGCCCGGGGGGAGGTTCCTGAAGCCGCACCCGGAAGCCGGGGTATAACGATGAACCCTCGTCCCGGGGGGCCGGCGGTGGGCGAGGTTCGGCTGAAGGGCCGGACTAACGCCCTTTGCCCGCCGAACCCCGCCAGGCCCGGAAGGGAGCAGCGGTAGGCGGGACGTTCGGCGCTCCCGGGGTAGCGGGGGTGAGCGAGCCCCGGTGGAAGGGTGCGGTGGAGGGTTCCCACCCCCGGGCGCGCCCGCCGCCACTAAAGCATGCTTCTTAACGTTTTAATATCGTGTATTAGCTTAACTTCCCTTTAAACTTCTGTTAACATACCACACACTACTATCAATGTGTGCTTGCAATCATTCGAACTTTGTTTATAAGGCAATGTACAAATAATCACAAAAAACCATTTATACTATTAGAGAGTTAAAATTAATGCCAACATTAGTTGGAGGCATATATCATGTGGTGGAAGAAAGTGGCTATCTTGAGTATGGTACTTCTTGTTTTTTTGTTGTTCCAGCTAGCCAGGGAGTTTCAGCCAGAGATTCACCAGAGCTCTATTCCCTGTACATGGACTGGCTCCAAGGGAAGCCTGTTGGGTTGGCAACTTTCAACGTTGAACCTTACTTTGAAGGAAAGCCCTTTGCTGACGAACTTATTGTCTCAGTAATTGACTACAACTCTCAAAAACCTAGAGTTGTTATAGTTAGACGTATTAAAGGGACAACTGCAATATCATCAAAAATAGAGCGGATACCTGTAGGAGTTCAAGAAATCGTCCAATATATTAACGGGACATACAAACCTGTTAAGAGGACGGTGTTTAAGGAAAGGAAATACTTTGTGTCCGTCATTGGGGTGTATGATAACACCCTTTACTCGTGGGGTCGATTCGTCGTGTTTGAACCCCAGCACCCAATAACCAGATTAAACTTAAATGCAGACCTTCATAAAAAATAATCAGTAATGAACAGCTGAAAAAATAAAAAGCGACAAATCAAGGATCATCTCTGAGCTCAGGAGCAAAGGGGTGACCTTAAAGGAATCCGACGGCATTCTATATAGTACAACATCTATAGACTCGGATACTGATACTAAGCTATTACCTGCCGGTGTTATCCATGCAGCCCCTTGGACAAAGGTTGAATGGCATTTGGGAGATGGTATAGAGACCCCCAAACCTACGGGGTTATGGTATGATAGTTTTTACCAGGATGTGCCATATCTCCAAGACCCGGATCCTAATGGATGGAAGAAAGGAGGTAAACACATTGCTATAGCAAACACTAACGACTATGTAACGCTGGATAATAGTAACACGTGGTATTATGCAGAAAGAGATGTAAAGGCTCATGTCGAATATAGAGCTGACTCATACTACCTTGGTCCTCCTGATTGGCCGGTGATAGAATACGTAAGTATATACTAGACGTTGTTGAGGAGTATATAAGTAGTGACGCCGTTCCATTGCCTCCTAGTTATGCAGGAACCATACATCAATCTCCTCAGACAATAAACTTTGTAGTAAATACATACGGTTCTGCGTGGAAAGTGCAGTCAGTAACATTTACCTTTGGACTTGATGGTGAGACAATAACAGCAGATGTGAGCGTAACACTATACAGAGCAGCGGGAGACTCAGATGCCATGCCACCCTATGTTAAGGTGTATGGTGCAAATGGTGCAAAGTATTGGTACAAAAACAATGACAGGACAAGCTATGAGGTCTATTTCCACTGGTAATAACAAACAGGTAGAATCAACACATTTCTTCTTTTATTTTTGTAGGAAATTTTATTAGTCTAATTTCTCTTTTGCCTTCGGGGTGTTAAGATGGCCAGCCTTGAGGTAGAGCTTTTCGGAATAAGGTTCGAGAACCCGCTGATCCTAGCATCGGGAATAAACGACAAGGTGCCGGAGCAGTGGATTCGCGCCCACGAGGAGGGGGCCGGAGGCGTCGTCACGAAGTCAATAGGCATCGAGCCGAGGAAGGGCTATGAAAACCCGACTATAGTCGAGCTCCCCTGCGGGCTTATAAACGCGATGGGCCTGCCAAACCCCGGCTGGAAAGGCTTCCTTGAGATGGTGAATGGCTACACCTTCGACTTCCCGCTTATAGTTTCCATCTTCGGTGGAACACCGGAAGAGTTCGCATTCCTTGCCGAAAAGCTGAGCGACGTTGCGGATGCTTTTGAGCTGAACCTCAGCTGCCCCCACGCCAAGGGCTACGGCATGGAGATCGGCCAGAGACCGGAAAACGTCTATGCTATTGTTAAGGCTGTCAAGGACGCCACCGATAAGCCGGTTATATCCAAGCTCACCCCCAACACGGACGACATAACGAAGCTCGGCCTTGCTGCTGAAAAAGCGGGTGCCGATGCCGTCTCGGCAATAAACACTCTCAAGGCGATAGCGATTGAGGTCTACGCGAGAAAGCCAATACTGAGCAACAAGGTCGGGGGCTACTCCGGGCCGGGGGTTAAGCCTGTAGCTTTGAGAGCCGTCTACGACCTCGCGAGGGCCCTTAACATCCCTGTGATAGGCATCGGTGGAATAACCACATGGCAGGACGCGGTTGAGTTCCTCCTCGCTGGAGCCTCAGCTTTGCAGATCGGCACTGCCGTTTCACTCCGCGGCTGGAAGGTCTTCCAGGAGATAAGCGTGGGAATCGAGAGGTACCTTGAGAGTGAGGGCTTTTCGAGCGTTAAAGACATCGTTGGCCTCGCCCTTGAGTGAGCGAAAGGGTTATTTAGTAGGAAAATCTACTATACTATGGTGACCTACTATGCCACTCACGAAGGTCACGCGCAACTACCAGATAACGATTCCAGCGGAGATTAGAAAGGCCCTCGGCATAAAGGAGGGGGAGTACCTGAGCGTCGAGCTGAGGGGAGATGAGATAGTCATCAAAAGGGCAAGGAAGAAGTGGAAAACCTTCAGGCTCGGAAGAAAACTAACCGCGAAAGAGCTTGAGAGAATCTCGGAGGAAGCCATGGAGGAGGAAATGTCATGGGAGCCGTGATTGACTCCAACGTCTTCATATATGCTGCGGTTGAGGATTTAGAACACCACAGGAGTGCCATGAACATCATTCGCTCTCTCGACCGCTGGATTGTGCCGACGGTAGTTGTTTACGAGACCGTCTGGAACTTCAGGAAGCTTGGCTTTAGCACGGTAGAGGCCAGAGAGCTCATCGAGCAGATACTCTTCGATTCAAGGGCTTCCCTCGTGGATGACAGGCAGTACCTCCTTGAGGGCTTTAAACTTCTACAGAGCCTCAGCTTGGCGCACTACAACGACTCCGTGATCCTTGCGGTAGCTAAAGACGTCGGTGCCCTCGCGACCTACGACAAAAGGCTTAGAAACCGTGCAGAAAAAGTCGGGATCAAACTACTCCCGGAGGTGGTTGAATGAAGCGCGCGGTGGTTTTGTTCTCCGGTGGGTTGGACTCAACGGCCTGCCTCTACTGGGCCAGAAAGAACTACGACGAGGTTATAATGCTCACGGTCAACTACGGCAGCAACGAGGAGCGCGTTACCAACAGAGTTGCCGAGTTCTTCTCAAAGGAACTGGACATCCCGCTGAAGATAATAAGGCTCGACTTCCTTGAGGAGTTCTCCAAGCTGAGGGGCACTACACTAGTCGGCGGGGAGACGCCGAAGGTTACGGCGAAAGAGCTCGAAGACATGGGCTTTGCCCGGGAAATAGCTAAAAGCGTTTGGGTTCCAGCTCGTAACGTCGTCCTCATAGCTATCGCGGCGTCGCTTTTGGATGCCCTCGGCGGAGGCGATATTATAGTCGGCTTCAACGCTGAAGAGGGGGCAACGTTCCCAGACAACACGCCCGAGTTCGTGGAGAGAGTAAACGAGATGCTCCGCTACGGGACGCTGAGCGAGGTTAGGGTTGTGGCTCCGCTCATCAACCTCGATAAGAAGGGAATAGCGGGGCTTTTGAAGGCGTTAAACGCGAAGTACGAGTACTCCAACTCCTGCTACATGCCGAGGGGCTTCACCGAGGACGGAAAGCCGATACACTGCGGCGAGTGCGAGAGTTGCGTGAGGAGGCACCGCGGGCTCATCGAGGGAATAGGGGAGGACAGGACGGTCTACGCGGTCGAACCAAAGATTTAAAAGAGAGTTCCGAAGAACACCGCAAGATTTATAAATCTGCTCAAGCCTTCTATCCTTTGACGCGGGGCGGTAGCTCAGCCTGGGAGAGCGCCGGACTGAAGATCCGGGTGTCGGGGGTTCAAATCCCCCTCGCCCCACCACTTTTGTGATGCGGTGGTAGTCTAGCCTGGTCTAGGACACCGGCCTTCCAAGCCGGTAACCCGGGTTCGAATCCCGGCCACCGCACCAAAACTCCTCCTCTTGGCCCTTCTGAGAGTTAATTCAGCAGATTGCCTTTTCAGGCGTTCCACATTCCATCTACCCGGGACTTTGAGAGAGCAGAGGAGAAAAAGGCCTAATGAAGCCCGCTAAACCTCTACCTTTCTCACGACCTTAACCTTCCCGGGCCTTCCAATTTTCCCTTCAACCTCGAAGGTCTTGCCCAAAAACCGCTCGACAACCCAGACGTTCGTCACAAGGTGGCTCGTTATTTCCGAAATCCCCACTTCTCCACCCGCGAAGGCGAGGAAGGGCACAACCTGGTCGCCGAGGAACCTGTCAACAGCGCTCCCCGTCCTCAGAGCGTTGATGAGCTCCTCCACCGCTTCCCTGCCAACGGCTTCGGCCGGCTTCCCTCGCTTTCCGAGGGCGTCGCCACCGAGCCTTAGCGAATCGGTCTCGGCCCACACGACGATTCCGCTTCCAGGGCCCAGAGACCGGGAAACCTCCTTCTCGATTTCCACGGGAGCGTTGTAGGACACCCTCAGCCTTTCCTCTGCACTTTTCGCCTGCCTTTCTGCAACGTGAGCCGGCAGGTTGGTAGCGTGGCTTATCCCGGCGAAGCGCTCTATTCTGGTCCATTCGAGCGCCACGAGGGGCTTCCTCTCCTCCCAGCGCTCCAC
>NZ_JALTCZ010000037.1:0-1501 GCF_027008145.1 Thermococcus sp.
GAGAGGAGTATAAAACCTGAAACCTACGAGATGATTTACAACGCCACGATTCTCGATGTGGCCAAGCTTGGAAGGAGCGAGAGGATAGCCCTTTCAATAATACTCGGCCTCCTGCGTCGCTACGGTGACAGAGTGACCCTCAACTCCCTTGCCAAAGAGCTTGAGATAGGTTCTCACGTCACGGTGAGGGATTATCTAGAGCTCTCTGAGGAGCTGTTCATCGGGAGGAACTACTTTCAGGTCAAACTCCACGATTTAACCCCCCTCTTCAGGAAAGAGCGCAAGTTCTATTTTCTTGACCCCCTGCTACTTCAAACCTTCAGGAGGTTCTTCGGGAAAGGGCCTGAGACGGACAGGATAATTGAGGGTATTGTCGGTGAACACCTGAAGCGCCTTTACCCAACGTACTTTTTCAGCGGTTCCAGAGAGGTGGATTTTGTAACGCCTTACTTTGGCGTGGAAGTGAAGTGGAGGAAGAGGGTTAGGCCTCAAGACTTCCCAAGGGTCGGAATAAAGAACAAAATACTCCTCTCAAAGGACAAACTTGAGTTCCTTGAGGGGAGCAACCTCGCGATAATCCCCGTTTCCCTCTTTCTTTTCCAACTTCATTCCGCCAGCTCGAACCTAGCGATAGTCTCGTAAATCGGACCCTTTGGCGTCAGAGTGCTCTTCTTCAGCTCTATCGCATTAACCTCAAATTCGCCAAAGTCCTTGTTGGCGAGATCCTTCAGAGCCATCGTAAGCTCAAGCTTATCCTTTACGAACTTGACGCGGCCGATGGTTACGTGGGCGACGAAGTCCTTGTCCTTCTTGAAGCCCAAGCGATGCATTTCCTTTTCCACGTCCTGGGCTATAGCCTTCAGTCCCTCGTCGTTCTCTATCCCGGCCCATATCACCCTTACGTAGTTCGGGTTCGGGAAGACGCCTATCCCCTTAACCTTAACCCTGTGCTTCCTGTGCCTATTAGCTATCTCTCCCAGAGCTTTCTTGACCTCTTCGGCTAAAGCCTCGTCGATTTCTCCGAGGAACTTCAGCGTTACGTGAAGGTTTTCCCTCTCAACGAACTTTATCTTTGCCACTTTGTTTCCTATTCTCTCCTGGGCTTTGAGGAGGTTGTCCCTAACCTCATCGCTGACGTCGATAGCTATGAACGCCCTCATACCAACCACCGGGAAAAGTTGGGGGAGGGGGTTAAAGGGGTTTTGGGAAAGGTAAATAAAAAGCAGTTCAACTGTAGTCAGCTTCCACATAAAGGCCAATCGGAACGTTTACCTTTTCATAGGTCGTACCGTACCAGTGGTGCACTGGGATCTCAACCTTATACTTGCTTTCCATTGCGTGGAAAGTTACGGTGCTGGAAGGCCCTTTGTTTTTTACGTGGCCAAGCATGACGTAACTGGAATAGTCACTAACACTGAAGCCAACGGTTATGGTTGCAAACCACGGTGGGAGACTGCCATCTGCCAGAGCATCTAAGATTGCCCCCACGGGTACGCCCACG
>NZ_JALTCZ010000037.1:1511-10577 GCF_027008145.1 Thermococcus sp.
GCCCACGCCAAAGCTGTGGCCGTCACTTCCTGCATAAATTTTTCCGTAAAACTCTGAGAGTGATATCGGGTTGTTTACCCCTGTGGATATTCCACTTGATTTCTTCATCCAACTGCTTGGAAAGTTGTATGGTGGCTTTCCCAGTGTTGAACCGCTTGCTATGTGTTTGACATTCCCACTGACCCTGTCTATGGTGAAGCTGTCTACCTTTGCAAAGTATCTCTCGTTGCCAGTTGGGGAGCAGAAGACATTGCCGTGGGAATCTTCCTCGCACATGTACTCCTTCTGGTAGATGTAGTGAATGGTCCCTTTAATCCATACGTAGCCCCAAAAGTCCTCCTTTGGAACCGTGATATCGTCTCCGCCTGCAAAGTAGTTGGTTATCGATCTTCCGAGAACCTTAACCGTTATGGAACTTGGGTCAAACTCAACTTTCTCCGATATCTTGTCTCCAAGTGCAACTGTCACGTCAGGGCCCCAGTACTTCTGAACTGTTATTCCGATGTCGGCTGTGCCAAAGATATCGCTCCAGACGTTGTTGTGGATTATAAGAACAGGTATTTTGACGTTTTGAAATCTTTGCTCCTTCACCGTTCGCCATTCAAACCATGGGGGATTCAGGTAGCCTTGGGGTTGTACGCCGGCTTTCTTTTCAATCTTCACAATTGTGGTTTTCTCTGCTTCCTTGGGGTTGAACCTCAGCTTCACGGTTTGGGGTAAAGTGGTCTGGTCTGTTGTTACTTCAAAACTGTCCGGTGGTAGGGTGTAAACCTCTCCGTTTTTTACAATCCAGACGTCCACTCCTATGAAGGTGGTTTTTGAGCCTATTTTTCTTGCGATCGTTTTGGCCTCGTTGAGTACACTTGAGGGTACTCTTATCGTGTTTTCCGAGAAGATGAGTCTTTTTTCAAGGGTGCCTTTTTCAAGGACTTTGATACTGCCCTTTTCGTCGAACGTCCAGACTGCATAGTAGATTCTCCCCTGTCCTGTTAGCGCGTTCCCATTTTTGTCGAGGAGAATTACTTTGGCACCGCCTATGGGGGTTGCCTGTGCATATCCTATAACACTAACTATCAGCAGGCCCAACAGGAGGGCTATCAGGCTTTGCCGCCGCATTGAATCCACCCCCTGTGGTCTGCAATGTTATCTAATTCGGCTTATCTTATAAGTTTTTCCTTTTACTTTTAGTAAAAATTCTTCCTTTTTTTTCTAGTATAACTTTATTCTAACGTGGGTTTTCCTCTTAGAACAATCCAAAAGAAGCCTGAGTAAAAGAGTTGCATGACGATGCAAAGGAAGAGCAAGGGATAAAAAGGAGAGCTCACTCCCTCACCACAACGGGGAACTCCTCCCAGGGGAAGACGACCCACTTGTCTGTGCGGAAAACGTAGAAGTCCGGAACGACCTTCGTCCAGGGTTTCATGCTGAGGCAGAGGACCTTAACTTCCTCTGCCCCTACCTTCTTAACCTCCTCGATGACAACCTCAAGCGTCTTACCAGTATCGCTGACGTCATCGACGATAACGACCTTTTTCCCTTCTAACGAGCCGTGAAGTGGAATCGTTATCACGGGCTTCTCCATTCTCTTGTCAATCCCCTTGTAGAACTTGACGTCGATGACCTTGATCTCGATGTCCCCCAAAATGTGGCTGAGCCTCACGGCTGGAATCAAACCGCCCCTCGCCACCCCAACTATTACGTCGGGTATGAAGTTCTTCCTCAGCTCATCGGCTAGAGCAAAAATTGCTCTGTCAACCTGCCACCAGGTGAGATATACCTTGTCCATGTCAACACCTCCGAATAGCGTGAGTTTTCAGCGGGAGACTTTAAGCTTTAGTGAGTTGGTAGACGTTAAAATAAAGGGCTTAAAAAGGATGCTTTGACAGAAAAATGTTAATGGGGAGCAGGGAAAAGAGGCTCAGCTTATGACGCACTTGCTCCAGCCGCAGCGCGGGCAGGTGGCACAGCCGCTCTCCATTCTGAGCTCAACTAAGACGCCGTCCTTCTCGTAGCAGACTGGGCAGTAGGCAACGCCGAGGAGCTCCCTTATCTTCTCCTCAGGAATTTCGGGCTTTTCCGCGTGGTGTGGGTGCTCATGGGAGGGTTTTGGAACGGGGACGTGGGAGACCGAGAACGTCAGTGCCCCAGGCTGCTCGGCCTTCTTCCCGTTCGTTCCGCTGATTATCGCCCCAACGTTGATGAATCTTGAAAGCCAGGGCTCGGCCTCAACGACGGCCTTCAGTTTCTCAACGGCGTACTTGCTCGGTTTAGCCGGGACGCGCTTCTTCTTTTCTCCCTCAACGCTGTAAACCTGAACCGAGAGCGAGCCGTCGCGGTAAACGGTTATTCCTTTACAGCCGAGCTTGTAGGCGAGAAGGTATGCAGCTTTAACGTCCTCAACCGTTGCGTCGTTCGGCATGTTTATGGTTTTGCTTGCGCTGTCGGTCAGCCAGAGCTGTATGTTCGCCTGGGCCAGAATGTGGTCGAGCCAGTGGACGTCCATTGCAGTGACGAAGATCCTCTGCATATCCTCAGGAATCTCCTCAAGTCCCTGAACTGAGCCGTAGTTGTCGCTTATCTTCTTGAGGAGCTCGTCGCTGTAGAGCCCGCGCTTCTTGAGCTCGGCCTCGAAGATAGGGTCAACGTAGTAGAACTCCCCAACTGTTACGCTCTTCTTGTAGACAAGCGCGAATATCGGCTCGATTCCGCTGGAGGTGTCGGCTATCATTGAAACACTTCCAGTCGGCGGACAGGTCGTTACCATACCGTTTCTGACGCCATGGCGCTTGATTTCCTCAATAAGCTTGTCCCATGGTAGGTTCCATATCTCGTGGTGGTAGAAGCCCTCGATGGGTAGTTCGCCGTCTCTGTATCTGCTCTTCTCGTAGAGCGGGAAGGGCCCGCGCTTTTTGGCTGCCTCGATTGAGTACTTGTAGGCGTAGAAGGTGAGGTACTCGGTTGCCTTTCTCATGAAGGCGAAGCCTTTCTCACTGTTGTACGGGATGCCGAGCTTGAAGAGTGCATCTGCTAATCCCATCATTCCAACACCTATTCTCCTAGTGAGCTTCGTGTTGTGGTCTATTTCAGGGAGCGGGAATTTATTGACGTCGATGGCGTTGTCGAGGTACTTGGCGACCTTTTGTATGACGTAGGCGTACTCGTCCCAGTCGAAGTAGGGGTTCCCCTTGTCGTCATACTTGACGAACTTCGCGAGGTTTATGCTGGCCAGATTGCAGGATTCGTACTCGTAGAGGGGCTCTTCACCGCAGTTATGGCTTAGGAAGCCGTTGCTTATGTAGGAGTGGTGTCCCGGCACTGTGAAATCGTAGACGAGTCTTTTGCCAATGTTCTCAACGCTCTCAACTGTAACAATGGGTTCATCTACTTTCGTCTTCTTCAGGCTAAGCTTTTTCATTTTGTATCCTTCAAATCCTATTTTCTCCGCGAAGAGCTTTCTGCTGAAGTTTGCAATGGCCAGTTCATAGTAGCCTTCACTATGGTATATCTTCTCCTCCCCCTCTTTGGTTGTGTATTTGAGCTCGCTTGGGTACGGCCTGTCGTAGAGCTTTGACAGTATACCAAATAGCAGTAGGAGGTCTTGGACCTCCCTCAGCAACTCCCGGTTCTTGGAGGTAAGTCTTATGGCTCTGTCGTTGTCAACGTAGCCGTCGGCGCTGAAGAGACCGCGGAGGAAGGAGGCTATTTCCGTTGGCTTCAGCCTGAAAACAATCTCTGGCACACGCTTCTCGTTAGTTTTTACGATGCTCTCAAGCCATTTGTAGGCTTTTCCCCTAACACCGAGTTTAATCTGATTGCCGTAGCAGTGAGGCTCAGCTTTAATGTCAAAGTGTTTTGCAAGTGTTTCCCTTATCCTCCATGCTATCTCCTCTTCCTTCTCTGCGTTGAAGTAGAACCAAGCTCTTTTGTCGTTCACATTGAGGTATCCATCTCCGATGAACCAGCCAAGAACAAAAGCTAAGTCCTCCCCGATGCTTTCACTACCGAACTCGTCTTCGATTTCGAACCTTGGTAGGACTATCTTGTCTCCCTGCTTCAGGTCTTTTACCTCTTTCCATCCGTCGGGAGTCATTAGCTTGTGGTCGAGCGTTGCAGCTATCTCATATCCCTCCTTTGTTCTTACGCGGGCTACTCCCTTCAGGCCAACCTTCCAGACGTAGGCCGGGACTGAAACGGGGTCTGCAACCTCAACTGTGCTTCCATGGACAGTCTCATACTTTATTTCCTCCTCTCCGGGGAGTAAGACTTCAATGGAATAGGCGTACGGTTCTCCTCCTTCTGTAATTCCCTCAGCTGCCACTGCTTCCTTCTCCCCGTGTTCCTTCGCAAGTGCAAATAGCTCTTCAGCTTTGATATATCCCTCCGGGGTCAAAACCCTGGTCTCTCCCACAACACAGGGGTTGGTTGCCCTTATCGGTCCACCTTTGGCATCGGCTAGAACGTTTCTCCTGTTTATGACGTCGAAGAAGACGACGCCCGGGTCGGCCTTGGCCCAGGCCATGTAAGCCAGCTCCTCGAAGAGGCTCTTCGGGTCGATCTCCTTGACCTTTTCTCCAGTCCTCGGGTTCACCAGAGGATAGCGCTTGCCCTCCTTGAGGGCCTCCCAGAAGTCCTCCCAGAGGCCGACACTTATGTTGAAGTTGCTCAGGACGTTCGTTCCGACGTTCTTCTCCTTGGCGTGGATGAACTTCTCAACGTCGGGATGCCAGACCTCAAGGATTCCCATGTTTGCGCCCCTTCTCACGCCCCCCTGCTTTATGACGTCGCTGACTGCATCGATGAGGTGCATGAAGGAGACCGGACCACTTGCTGCCCCAGTCGTTGTTCCAACCATATCCCCCTCCGGGCGGAGTTTTGAGAAATTGAGGCCGGTACCACCGCCCATTTTCTGTATCATAGCTACGTCATGTGCAGCTTTCATTATGCTCTCCATGTCGTCCTCTATTGGAACAACGAAGCATGCTGAGAGCATACCTAGGGGTCTCCCCGAGTTTATGAGGGCCGGAGTGTTGGGCATGAAAATCTGGCTCGTCATCAGCCTGAAGTACTCTTCTATCTCGTCCTCGTAGCCATCAAAGGCGCCGTTCTCGAGCATCTTAACGACTTTGTCAATTGAGACCTTCATCTGGCCCTTTTCAGCGAGCTCGCGGTAGAGGTTGAGGAGCCTTTCGAAGTGGTACTTGTTGAGCTTGAATCTGCCTATAGAGAGCTTTCCGTCGTACTCGTCAAGCCTTGAAAGGTACTTCTCAACGGTTTTCATGTCCTGTTCGTGTCCGCCTTCCTTGTCGAAGACCCTCTCATCATAGAGCAGATCAGGGATGACGGCTAGGATAGAAACGCGCTCAAAGAGTCCCCTCGGGCTCTCTATTATCTCGCCCTTTTCGTTCTTCATGAGGTAACGGGAAGCCAGAACGCGGAGGGCGTTGATTGAGAAGCGCTTGTCTATGTCGTCAAGCTTGTCCTTGTTGAGTATTTTCTTTTTCTCCTCCCTTATCTCGGCCTTCTTCTTGCGGTAGAGGATGTAAACCTTCGCAACATCGAAGAGGCCGGCGCGCATAAGTTCAAGCTCGACTATGTCCTGTATGTTCTCTATATGGGGGACCTGTCCATCGTAGAGCTCGTTTATCCTCCTGACGACCCTTCTGACGACCTTGTTGAGGAGCTTCTCGTCCCTTACTCCAACTTCGAGCATTGCCCTTTGGATAGCCCACCTTATACGCTCCTTATCAAATGGTACAATTCTACCATCCCTCTTCATCACTTGTTCAACCGCCATAGTGACACCCCGGCACATGTTTACGTATTTTTCCGTCTATTGGAAGAATCTACAGGCTGAGAGCGTTGTTCATCGTGGTAAATATACCTTGCCCCACTTCGGTCTGCCATCCTGACGAATTTAAGGCCGGCACTTTGCCCAAGGAGTGGGGGGTAGAAAAGTCATTATGTCGGATAATTTATCCGGCTACAGGCCCTCGTAGATCAGCTTCATTCTGTAGGCGTGCTTGAGCTCCTCGCCCGCCATCATCCTGAATATCTGGGAGAGGGAGCCCCCTAGGAGCCCGGAGAGCTTATTGTACATCTCATAAGCGTGTCTCTCCCTCAGAACAGCCGCCACAACCAGCTCTTCCAGGCTCTCGGGCTCGGCCCTCTCGTCGGAGAGCATGGGATGTATGGAGAGCTCGTCCACGTAGTCAACGATTGCCCTCTCAAGAGAAGGGTTCTCAAGGAGCTTTTTCAGGGTCTCCCTGTGCCTCAGCTCCTCCTCGGCGATGAGGGCAAAGACATCCCTGAGTTCGGGCTTCTCGAAGACGGCGAACGTTTCCCCAAGCTTGTAGAGGTTGTAGAGCTCGTTCTCCTGCTTTATCATGAGCTCTATGATTTCTCTAGCGTTCATCCCCTTCACCTAGAACCGCCTTGAGGTAGTTTGGCAGTTCGGCAACGCTCGGGAGAACAAGGTCTGGTCTGAGGCCGGTTCTCTCAACGTCCTTTAAACTGCTAACCCCCGTCAGGACCATTATCGCCTTCATTCCAAAGCGCCTAGCGAAGGCAACGTCAGTGTCGAGCCTGTCGCCGACCATCCAGATTTCATCAGCGCCACCGAGCTCCTCCCTGATGACTTCATAAACGGGCTCGTTGGGTTTTCCAATTATCAGGGGTTCCCTATCCGTCGAGGCCCTTAGCGAGGCAATTATCGCACCTGCCCCCGGGTAAAGCCCCTCCTCGGCAGGATAAGTTGTGTCGGGGTTCGTTCCTATGAAGGTCGCACCCTTTCTTATCGCAAGGGTTCCGTATTTGAGCTTCTCGTAGGTCAGTCCCGGATCGAGGCCAACAACTACGTGCTTAACTTTCCTCCATCCTCCGGCTCTGGCCTCTCCGATGCCCACAACCCCCCAGCCGAGAGTTTTCATCTCCTCCTCCAGGCCGGTACCACCTATTACGAAGACCTTTCCAGGCTCGAAGTGCCTCTCCATGTAGAGTCTAGTGGCGAGGCCGGAGGTGATTATCAGTTCCTCGGGGACATCGATGCCCATTGAGAGCAACTTCTCCCGGTAGCTCCCCGGGGTTTTTGTAGAGTTGTTTGTTAGAAAGACGAAGGGGATTCCCCTTTCTTTAAGAAAGTCTATGACGTCCTTGGCTCCATCTATTGGCAGGTTCCCTCGGTAGAGGACGCCATCCATGTCGAAGATTACCCCAATCCGCTTCATATGGGGGTGAAAAGGGAAAGGGTTTAAAAACTCACTGCTCCGCGGTCAGCTCCATGTCGACCTTAACGCTGTCGGTTTGGCATTCGTTGCCCGCGCTCGGTGAGAACTCCACCGCCACGGCGACCCTGATGTTTTCTCCTTCCGCGAGCTGTTCCCTGAGGAGTTCAAGTCCCTCTCCGCTTATTTCCCTGAGGGTCTTTCCAGAAACCCCGTTGATAGCGTAGGAGGAGTTGCCCCTGTAGACCTCAATGGACTTAACGATAAGGCACTTGCTCAGCTCCCCGGTCTCGGTGGTGTTGTCAACCTCTTTTTCAGCCGGGCTCATCTCTCCCACTTCCCTGTCGGAGACGCGGAACACAAGGATGAGCTTTGAGACTGCGATGTCTCCCCTGTTCTTCACGTAGAACTCGAAGGTTCTCTCGTCCCCGGGCTTCATCCCTGAGAACTGGAAGAGCTTGAGGTCGTTGTAGTATCTCGTCCCTTCTCTGCTTATGGCTATGTCGAACTTACCGGAGCTTATTTCGTTTCCCTTGGACTTCGCAACGTCTGTGAAGAAGGGGCTGGCACTCCCGAGTAGGAGGAGTGCCAGCAGACCACCCACTGCTACGATACTCCAGCGTTTCATTTTGACCACCCAATATGGTGCGTAGAAAAGACTCGGGAAAGTCCTTATAAACTTTTCCACTTGAAAGTGTAAGAAGAGGAAGTTCACTCACCGCGCTGTATTTTGGCGTGGCCTCCAATGAGGCTCTTCCTGAGTTCAAGGTTCCTTATCTCGCACTTCTCGTCTATTATCGAGCGCCATATCGTTGAGTTCCTTATAATGCTTTTCCTAAATATTATCGAATCACTTATGTCAGAGTTCTCTATGATGCACTCTTCGCCAATGTAAGCGTACGGCCCTATTATCGAGCGCCCCAGTATTTTCGCACCTCTCTTTATGACGACAGGAGGTATTATCTTGGCGTAGGGGCCTATCTGTATTTCCTCCACATGGCTTCCGCTCAGCAGTGTCCGTAGAGCCTCCAGATAGCTGTCAGCGGAGCCTATGTCATACCAGTAATCTGAGAAGCTATAGGCCCTGATTTCCTTTCCCTTCTCAAGGAGCCACTGGAGGAAGTAGCCGGGTGAATCCTTGTTGCCGTTCTTGAGGTATTCATCGATGAGCATCATAACCTCCCCTGGAAAGACGTAGACACCGGTGCTTACTAAAGTGGAACGGGCAATGGGGGGTTTTTCCTCGAAGGACACAACTCTATCCCCCTCAAGGATGACGACACCGTACCTTTTCGCCAGCTCGGGGTCGCCAACGTCATAAACTGCTATGAGCGTCTCACCGTGGTATTTACCCAAAAACTCCCGCAGGGAGAAGGAGAAGAGATTGTCACCGGCAATAACGAGGTAATCATCAAGGCCGAGCTCCTTGACTGCCCTCTTCATGGCCCCTATAGTTCCCAGCTTCTCGTCCTCGTGGAGGGTGTCCTCGACTATCAGTCCGACTCCGTATTTCTCGGCGTATGGCCTGAAGTGGGCCTCAAAAAAGCGGTTTGTTGAGATATAGGTCTCAACGTCCAGTTCGAGCACCTTTTCCAGTATGTACTCCAGTATGACCCTGTCCCCAACGGGGAGTAGTGCCTTTGGGTTGTCCTTGGTTATAGGCCAGAGCCTCGTGGCGTAACCACCTGCCATTATCAGTGCCTTCATGCCAATCACACTCCTAGCATACAATCTCCCCAAACCTATTTAAATTAATTTTCCCCACGAGGATGGGTGGTACTTGTGAAGGTTTTAGTAACTGGAGGAGCGGGTTTCATAGGCTCTCACTTGGTTGATGCGCTCATGG